>JACOYL010000024.1 GCA_016181895.1 Candidatus Pacearchaeota archaeon | reverse complement strand
TTTTTGTCATGTCCGTTCTCTTCATAGGAATTTTCACATATTACCACTATCACAACATAAGCGTTGAAAAGCACTGGGGGACGTTCACAAAAAGGGTCTCGATGACGTATATCTTTTCATTTCTTACGGTTTGCATACTTCTTGTGCTTATAGGCAAGGCATCCCTTTACGGCGATTTGATCATCTCGCTGAAAAGGGCGGTGATAGTGACTTTTCCGGCATCAATGAGCGCCGCGATTGCAGACACGATTAAATAGTTTATAACATGAAGAATAAGACAAGCATTTGGAAATGGATTGTGTTAGGGATAATTGTGGTTTCAGGGCTTTTTGTTCTGTCAATTAACTTAAAGCAATCTGAAAGCTTGACAACAAAAGATGAGTTATCCTCAATGCATTGGATTAATGCCGAATTAAAAGATGTGAGAACAGGCGAGAATTTTAAGATAAGCGATTTCAATGGAAAAAAGGTTTTATTGGAGAGTTTTGCGGTTTGGTGTCCAACCTGCACAAAACAGCAAATAGAGATAAAGAAGTTGCATTCAGAAGTGGGCGATTCTATAGTTTCAATATCCTTGGATATGGATCCAAATGAGGATGAATCCAAAATACTGAAGCACATAGAAGAAAACGGGTTTGAATGGTATTATGCGGTCTCGCCAATTGAGATGACACAATTATTGATAGATGAGTTTGGGAATAGCATAATAAACGCCCCGAGCGCCCCCATGGTGCTGATTTGCGAGAATGGAAACTGAAGGAAGAAATAGAAAGGGGATGCTAAGATGTCCTTGCTTTTGGATATTGCTAGTTCTTTTATTTTGGGTTTATTAACTCCTTTGACAGCTGTTTGTGTTTTGCCATTGTATCCCGGGTTTTTGGCTTTTTTGTCGAACAGGTTCTCTGGAAATGAAAGCAAGAAGACCTTTTTCCTCTTGGGCTTGACGATTTTAACAGGGATAATTATTTTTATGGTTTTACTTGGGTTAGTATTCACAACCCTTCTGCAGAAATCCCTCACAAGCGTCATAAGCATTGTTTCCCCAATTGCGTTTGCCATTTTAGGCGTCATAAGCTTGGGTTTGATATTTGACCTTGACTTTTCAAGGTTTATTCCCAAGGCAAACATTCAAACAGGCAGCAAAAATCCATTGAAAAGCGCATTTGTCTTTGGCTTTTTTTTCGGGGCGATTGTTATTCCGTGCAATCCCGCCTTTATCGCGGCATTTTTTGCAAGGGCTTTTTTATTCGAGAGTTTTTTTTCAAGCATGTTTAACTTTATCGCATTTGGGTTTGGGCTTGGCGCGCCGCTATTGGCTTTAAGCTTGGTTTCAGGGCAATGGAGCAAAAACATAATAGGCTTTTTTACCAAGAACAGAAGGGCGATAAATCTGATAGCAGGGTTGATAATGCTCGGAATTTCCATCTATTACCTGTTTTTTGTCTTCAGGGTTTTTTCTTAGATAACACTGTTTTACGCAGAATTTAAATAAATAAAGATCTAATTAAGAAAAATGAAAAAAACAATTAATGATCACAAGTGGGTTATTGCCAGTATTTTTTTGGCTGTTGTTTTGGTTTTCCTAATATTTAGTTTTATATCCGATAAAAAAACAGGCGAAAAGTCAAATTATGAAAGCAGCAACCAGGAGATAAAAACCCTGGCAGACGGAACCAGGTATTTGGTTCATCCAAACAACATCATTTCCGGAGGGCCTTCAAAAGGAGGAATTGGGGTTGATAGGGGAATTCCCGCCTTGGCCGAAGAAAACATAAACTTTGTTTCCGTGGAAGAAGCGGACGAATGGATTGACGACAGCGAGCTTGTTCTTGCGCTTACTTACAACGGCGTTGAAAGGGTTTATCCCCTGCAGATACTTGTCTGGCATGAGATTGCAAATGACAACATAAACGGAAATCCGATTCTTGTGACTTATTGCCCTCTTTGCGGAAGCGGAATAGCGTATGAAAGAAAAATAGAATTCAACAGCGAGAGAATTGAGACAAGGTTTGGAACCTCTGGAAAGCTTTACAATTCAAATCTTATAATGTATGATGAAAAAACAGAGACATATTGGCAGCAAATA
>JACOYL010000014.1 GCA_016181895.1 Candidatus Pacearchaeota archaeon | reverse complement strand
ACAAATTTCAGCGTCGGAGAGACAACAGGTTTTGAAATGGGTGCATTAGGATGGAGTTCATTGGCTCCTGGAACGACAAATCAAACAGCCACTGCCGCATTAAGACTGAACAACACCGGAAACAAGAACATGAGTGCAAACACAACCCAGATAAATGCGACAAACCTTCGTGGAGAAACAACAACAACCTTCTGGATTTTTGCTAATAATATCTCTGTAAGCTGGGATGCCACTTCACTTGAAGCATGCGATGCAAGTGGCGGCGATGGAACAAGAGCCAATAACATGAGCAATACAACTTTTGTAAACATAACGCTTGCAAATTTGACACGGGACAGGAAGATTTTTACTTTTGCATTAAAACCGTTGGAAGCGAATTGACTTCACAATCCTATTCCACGCTTGCCTACGGTCCGTGGCAGGTTCAGATCTTGTCTATATTGTTATTTTATAGTTCTTATAAGGAAATAAGAAAAAGAAAATCAAGATTTTCAAGTTTCCAAAAGGAAAAAGAAAAGAAGAGTTATATAAAAATAAATCAATTAAATGCAAACCAATAAATATATAATAAATTTAAATATTATAAATATACAAAATGAGGCAAAAGACAATGTACAAAGAAATTTTTTCGGTTATGATTGGTGTAATTTTAATCAGTAGCAATGTTCTTGCCTTTGCCGTTTCATCCCAGTATTATGGAAACAATCCCTTGTATTTGCAACCAGGAGAAAGCATGGAAACATTTTTCACTTTGCAAAATCTTGCCAGTTCTGAAGACGTGCGTTTGCAGGCAAGAATAACAGAAGGCGCTGATATCATTGAAATGACAGATTCCAGCGACATATATGATGTGCCTGCAGGAGAAAAAACAAGGGTTAATTTTATAGTAACCGCTCCCGCAAGTGCAAAGAAAGGAGATAGTTTTCCTGTTACAATAATGTTCGGAACAATAACAAGTGGTGAGGGACCTATTGCTCTTAGCGGAAGTATTGGAAAGGGATTTAATCTTGTCATTGGAGCCCCTTCTGATTTTGATGAAAATGGAAATTTAAAGACAAATCTTTCATGGATAGCTTATGTAGTAATTGCATTGGTAATAGCATGTGCGGCAATATTCATATTTTATCTGAGAAAAAGAAGAAACATGAAACCTAAATGGAAAAGATAGTAATTTTACAATAAACCAACAAATTTTAAATATCCTGTTTCTTATTTTAATTGATGAAAAAAGGGGTTTTTGTATTTTTATTGGTTGTCATAATATTTTCCACATTTTATTTAATAAATGCCGAAAATAACACGATAACAGGAAGCACTGTTACGGGAGAGGTTACGAATCTGCTTGTGTTGAACATAACTGTTTCAGGACCGCCGCAATTGTCCATTTTGCATCCGAAAAATCACACTTATTTCTCAAGCCAGAATCTGCAATTAAATTTTACAGTGGCTGATGAAGAAACAATATCATATAGTATTGATAGTGCGGCAAACACAACAATCACTGGAAACATAAAATTCAACACGACAGAGGGAAGCCACAGCCTTTTTCTTTACGCAAACAACACTGAAGGACTTACAATAAGAAATGTCACATTTTTTGTTAATTCAACACAATTTACAATAAAATACGAAAATTATTTCAATTCATACAAAGGCAGTTCCACTAATTTTAATTCCACTTCTTATGAAGACGCGCAAAACATGACCGGAGTAATTTTAGAGCATACAAATTTTGGGAAAATAAATTTCAACAACAATATAATCAACTTGACTGACGATGAAAATCCCGAGGACAATCAGATTGACTTGGATTCAAATACAAATATTTCTTTTAACAGGATTCATATAAATTCAACAGCAATCGGAAATTTCAACAAATCCGCGACGCTGGCGCTTTATAATCTGACTTTTACCAACCCAAGAGTTTTGAGAGATGGGAGTGTTTGCAGTTCAGCAATCTGTACAGAGATAAATTATTCAGGAGGAACCTTTAATTTTAATGTAACTTCTTTTTCAACTTACACGACAGAAGAAACGCCTTCAGAGGCAGGAGAGGAAGCAGCCGCGCCTTCGGGAGGCGGAGGGGGTGGAGGATTGGTTTTGCCGAAACTGAAAAAAGGAATCACGATAAGTGACGAACAAATAAGCGTTTCATTGAAACAAGGCTCGGTTTTTACGCAGAAAATCACAATAAAAAACGACGACACAAAAAAATTGAGAATAACAATTGAGAATTCAAGATTGAAAGATTTTCTCGTAGTCAGAGAACCTTTTTTTGAATTGAACCCGGGAGAATCAATGGAAGTTACACTTGACTTTTTAGCCAGAGGGGATACAAAGCCTGATTTGTACCTTGGAACCCTGCTTGTGAAAACAGAATATGAAGAAAAGCAAATCCTTGTCGCGATTGAGGTTGAATCCTTGAAATCATTGCTTGACGCAAGGGCGGAAATATTGGGGGAATACAAAGAGGTTCTTCCGGGAGAGGAAATTCTGGCAGAGATAAAACTGTTCAACCTCGGATACACTGGAAGGATTGACGTTCTCATGGAATACATAATAAAGGATTACGACGGAAATGAAATCCAAGTTGAACACGAGAGCTTGGCAATAGAAACACAGGCGAATTTTATCAGGGAAATAAGCATTCCTGAAAATGCAAAATACGGAAATTACGTTCTTTATGTGAAAGCAACATACAACGGCGAGGTTGCAAGCGCCTCGGACGGCTTTGAAATCGTTCAGTACAAAGTCACGACAAGGGAAAAAATATACATCATGCTTCTTGTTGTTTTTGTCATAATATTCGCGATGTTTGCATATCATTTGATTCAGGAAAGGACAAAGTCGTTCAAAAGAATTAAAAAGAAGGTTGGCATTGGCAGCATCATAAGAAAGAGGTGATTTATGGCATTTGATTACATTGGAATCGGTTTCAGCCTGTTCGTGCTTGCGATATATCTTGCGGCTTTGTTTTTTCTGTTTAAAATAAAAGCAAGGCTGACTGAAAATCTTTCGGAAACAATCATTTATTTCAGGATTGCGATAATTCTGTTGATAATTCTCAGGGTGCAAACCATTTTAACCAAAGAAGGTTTTTTGGCGGTGCCTTATCTTCAGGAAATTCTTGCTTTGATTCTTGCATTGTTTTTGCTCGCGGCATTTTACAGTTTTTACAATGCAATATACAACCAGGGTAAAACAAGGAGGAACAGATAATGAAAAATAAATTTTTCAACATACAAAGCGATTACGCATATGCATCGCAAAAGGAGCTTTCATAATGGCGCTTGATTTTATCGTAGTCGGGCTTGGAATCGCAATCCTGTCAATCTATCTGACGATACTTTTCTTTTTGCTTGAGATAAGGGCGAGGATTATTGGAAAGGCGAAAACCGCATTCACTCTTCTCGTAATTGGAGTGATTGTGCTTATTCTGGGAAGAATTGAATACATTTTCTTTGTGTCCGACTGGATAACAATTCTTTATTTCAGGGACATGATGTCATTTTTTTTCTCCATCCTGCTTTTCTTGTCAACTTATATTATTTACAAATCAATTACGGGAATTACAGACGCGGTAAGTCCTACGGCGTCCAGAATAAAGGTAAGCGAAAGGTTAAGAGGATATAAAAACAAGGAAAGAAAAATAGAGGCATGGTTCCAAGATTACAAAAAGAAATTGAGAAAAAACGTAAAGTATTAAAAGCAAAAAAACAATAAACAATAATGGGAGATTTAAAAAAAGAGCTGACAAGTGCAAGACTGAAAAATTTCAAACGAAAGCTTACAGTGACTGAAAAGTCCAAGCAATATATTGAAAAAGAACTGCCGAAAATCAGGAACAAGGAAGCGGAATTAAGGAAAAAAATGAGCAGGGAAAAAAAGGCGATTTCTTTGATAAATCGGGCGAAGAAGTTGAGATAGTTTTAGATTTCTAAATTTTTCCAATAACAAAAGATTTTAAATAGAATTTCTTATTCGTTTTTATGAGCCCCTGTAGCTCAGCCTGGATAGAGCATCAGACTTCTAATCTGAGGGTCGCAGGTTCAAATCCTGTCGGGGGCGTTGTGGAGGTGGCACAGCGGCTACTGCGGTCGCCTGCAGAGCGACTTTTCGTGGGTTCGAATTCATCAATCACTCGCTTTATTCGCTCCTTTCCCACCACCATCACCACGACCGCCCATCCCTAGAAATTCATGTTAATGACAAATCCAACTTTGAGAAACTGATAAATTAATGATAAAAGAATTTTTACATGTTAACCTAATTCCAATAAATTTCCCTCGTAAAGTTGCTCTCCTCGCAACCCGACTTTATTCTTAATAATTTTAAGATTGTCAAAGTCAAATCACTCACCTGCCCCAAGAAAGCCGATATTAATCCCGATATTAATCTATAACCTTTTTATTAATAATCGAGATATGGTTTTACACATTAATATTTTAGATGTAAATTAAATTCCTCGTGAACTCATTAAACCTCCACAACTTCCAAATCCTTCACAAGATGAGAATTCTTGAAAATTTTTCTTGCTTCTTTCAAAATAATTTCTTTCTTTTTTTCAAATCTCTGGCTTAAATGCGTCAGCAAGAGCTTTTTTGACTTTGACTTTTTTGCAATTTCTCCAGCTTGCTTGGAAGTCAAATGATGGAATTCCCTTGCTTTTTTTTCCATGTCCGAAGAGAAGCTTGCCTCGCAAACCAATACATCTGAATTTTTCACAAGAGGAACAATGTTTTTATTTTCCGAAGTGTCGAGGACAAATGAAATTTTTTTTCCGTTTTCAACAAAAGTGAAATCCTTTGCCTTAAAAATCCTGCCTTTGTATCTTATGTTTTTTCCGAGTTTCAAATCCCTCAAATGAATTCCTTCCGGCAATTTGTATTTTTTTAATTTTGACTTGTCGATTCTTATCTGTCCTTTTTTTACAAACAAATAGGCGTTGCACGGAACTCCGTGAGTCATTCTTTCCGCTTCAAGAAAGAAATTCTTGTTTTCAAAAAACCTGCCGGAAACTTCATGAATATTCATTTTATATTCCTCGATTTTTCCGAATGTCCTGAACAGGTTTTCCATGAAAATTTTTGTTCCATTTGGCCCATAGATTTCAAGTGTTTTATTGTATCCTGTAAGAGCCATTGTCTTTAACAAACCCGGCAATCCAAGGGAATGGTCCGCGTGCCTGTGCGTTAACAGGATTTTTGTTATCTTGCAGGGATTCAATCCAAGTTTCCTGAATTGCCTTTGAGTTCCCTCGCCGCAGTCAATCAATATGTTTTCTCCCTCGTAAGTCAGCAGGATTGAAGTATGATTTCTTTCGGCGCTTGGAACAGAATCCGAAGTTCCGAGAAATGTGAGTTTAATCATTCAGGGGAAAACGAAGGGAGATTTATATAATTATCCCGCCAACCCTAATTCGCAACAATGTTTTTTTGACATATCAATTCAGTTCCCACCCATCCTCCCAAAAAAAGGATTAATGATAAATTCACAATCCATAAAATATTAACTTGTGATAAATTTTTGTATTAATCTTTTTCAAGTAATTCTCGCGAAGTTGCCCGCCAAACCCCCGGACTCCCTCCTTTAAAAACCATGTTAACTGTAAAATGCTTTTATCAACTTTTAAAAATAGAATTGCACATTAAACTAATTCAAATAATTGCCAGATGTTTTCTGAAAATTATATCATTTCTTTAAACTCGTCGAAGCCGGAGAGATGAATATTATCGTGTCGCCCCGCAAAAAAGTCAAGCCGATGTTTCTCTTGATTTCATTGTTCTGCATTTCCTTCGTGTTGTCCAAAACCAAGTTTATGTGAATGTCAAAAGCCAGCAATGTTCCGACGTATTGCTTGTCGCCCTTCAATTGAACAAGAACTTCCTTGTGCTTAGAATTATTCAGCAAGTCCAACGGTCTTTCAATTCCTGTAGCCATTTTAAATCCAAAATATGTGGAATATTTGTTGATGTATTATCGAAAAAATTGTTTATAAATCTTTTCGTGATGAAGGATTATTTGAGTAGATTTTATTCACTTTACTAAAACCCCGTTCAAAATTCCCGATTGTGTCGGACGACTTGTTATCCTGACTTTTCCCATGTCCGTTTCAACGATTGTTCCTTTTGTGATTATGTTCTGCCTTGCAAGGAATCTGTTTGACGGCGTCTCAAGGACGTTTTTTATCTCGGCTTTTTTGCTTTTTCCCTTCATTTGAACGTTCACGATTTTTGCCTTGAGCAAAAAGGTTTTCAAACTTCCTCCCCGAACTCTTTTGTGTTTTCTCTTGTCGTCCCCGAGTTTTACATTCTTTTTTTGTCCAAGTCTTTCGTAGAGTTTTTTCTTTCTGTTTTTTATGTACTTTCCTCCGGAAATTTTTCTTCCTATGTTCATTCATTAGACAAAAAAAAATTGTTTAAATAGCTTTCTATGAAAAGTTTTATTTAAATGAATAAATTTGCAAGAATTACCGAAAAATATTAACACAACCAAATTTTTTATCATTAATTGCATAAAGAGATATCATTTCCCCAGCGTTATTTCAATCAGGGAAACGTTGATTTTTTTGCCTTCCTTGTTTTCAACTTCGTCGCTGTCGATTCTCACGTGCTTGATTTGTATGTTTTTGTCTTTCAGAAATCTTTTTCTCACCCTTTCAACAACATCTACAGCACGGGAAATCCATTTCCCTCTCGCCTTGACAATGACTTCATCGCGATTTTTCGATGTGAACTGAATGACGACGCTTGTTATGTAATTCATGAAAGGCTTGCTTCCTATGAAAACAACATTGTCATTTTTCTTTTCGCTGTCATCCATTTTATCACTTTTTCAGAAGTTTCAATTCATGAAGCCTGTTCCTCTTCACTGTTTTTCCGAGCAAACCTGCGATTTGATTCCTGATTTTTTTGCTTGGAAGAAAATTGCCGAGAATTTTCTTGTTTTCCACAAATTGTTCGGTGAAAACCATTCCTTTTTGCATAAGCTCATTCGCCGTTCTTCTTATTGATTTTGATTTTATCTTTCCCATGATTAATCATAAAAAAGGTAGTTTTTAAGAGTTTTTATTAATTAATTTCTTTCCCCCCTAAAAACAGATTTTAATAATAAACAACTTTAATGCTTTGTTCAACTATCAACCAACCCGATAAATTTTTTACATTAACCTTTTAATTACACTAAAACTTTTCATTTTCATTCGATTTTTTCTATTTCCTTTATGTCTTTAAGGGCTTCTATCAAATCAGAAATTTTTTTCGGCAATTCTCCCAGGGAGAGAATCGAGTATTTCAGATTTTGTTCCGCGGCTTTTTTCGCGGCTTTTATTATGTCTTTCTCGGAAATTTTCTTTTTGTTGTAGGCAGCCAGCAATTGTTCGTCTCCATTGATTTTGACTTTGAGAATAAGCTCGTCTTTTTTGAATCCCTCGATGCTTATTATTTCAATCGAGGATTTTGCAAGAAATTCCTTTACCATTTCAAGGAACTTTTCATTTTCCCTTGATTTTTTTCTTTTTGAAGGGATTTTTTTCGCCTTCGGCTTTGCCTGCTTTTTTTCCTCTTTTTCTTCAAACAACTCTTTTTGCATTTCTTCCTTTGCTTCAACCGGTTTTTGCTGCTTTTCAACAACCTGGACTTTGTGAAACATTTTCGGCTTTCCCGTTTCCTTGAATTTTGTTTCTATGAACTCTGATTCTTCGGCAGTAAGATACCTCCAATAAACCTCGTCGTCAATCCTGAACGGAATGGCGAAATCTTTTATTTCCCTCAATGCAACCCTTATCGCCGGCTCTGTATCGGAATCTTTGAGAAATTTTTTTTCCTTGATAAGATTGAATGCTTCTTTCTCCCTGCCTTTCAAATGTTCCGAGAAGTTTTCCAGCATGTTTTCCTGGCCGGGAAGAAAATACAGGGGGGAACTGCCGATTTTCATGATGCTGTATTTCATTTTTTTTTCGGCAATAAGTTCGGAAAGAAAAGCAGAGGCGAAGAGAATGCTCAAATCGGTTTCTTTTGCAATATGGACGGGAAGGCTTGGGCCCCTGGCCTTGAAGATGGAAAGTATCTTTTCTTTTATCTCAAGCGCGTTCCTTTGAGCCATGAGTGAAAGAGAAAGAAGAGGATTATAAATTTTAGTGTGTTTTGCTTCCCCACCACCAATCCCCCGACCAACTCGCAACCAGACTTTATTATTAATAATTTTAAGATTGTCAAAGTCAAGTTGCTCGCCCACCCCGAAGACGGCTATTAATGTCAAAACCGATTTAATCAACTTGTAAATTATTTTGCGACTATCCTTTTTTAGAAGAGCATCTTTTTCCGAGTTCAAAGATTTAGAATCATTTATTTCAAGGCTTAATCCACTTGACTTCATAGTAAGTCACGTCGTTTTCCTCGTCGACAATCGCGAGAAGAAGGTTTTTTTTCGTTGAGTGAGCGACGCGATTTTTCGCAGAGAATTCATGCCACGTCAATTTTTGCGTTTCGCTGTCGCAGAAAACAACCCATTTTGCGTGAACCTCTGAAATTTTCTTTCCCTTTTCATAAACGCGGAAATCAGCTCCGAATTTCAATGCTGTTTTGACGACATATCCCTTTTCCCTCAAATCCCTGAAGACAGGATATTTTATCTGGATTCTCTTGTCGAATTTTTGGATTTTTTTCATCAAGTCCTTGTGCAAAATTTTCCTGTTTTTTGAAAGGATTTCCATTTTTCCCTTTTGCACAAGAAAAAGAGCCTCTGAAAAAGAATATCTTATTTTTCCCTCTGTCCTCTCGCCGAAATGGCTTTTTTCATACAACGAGAAGGCTTCCGAGGAATTGCTCTGAATGTTTTGCCCAAGGAAATAAGCCTGGATTTTTTCCATTTTAAAAATAAACAAAGATAATATTTAAAAGTTGCTGATTGGTTTTCTTATCATGGCTTACAACTTCAAACAAATAGGGAAAAAATGGCAGAAGAAATGGGAAGAGAAAAAGGTTTTTGAAGCCAAGGAAAAAGGAAAGAAATTTTACGTTCTTGAAATGTATCCATATCCCTCGGGAACAGGATTGCACATGGGGCATGCCTTCAATTACACCATCGGAGATGTTTATGCGCGATTCAAGAGAATGCAGGGATTCAATGTTCTGCATCCAATGGGATATGACTCTTTCGGCTTGCCCGCGGAGAACGCGGCGATAAAGGCAAAATCTCATCCTCGGGTTTTTACAGACGAGGCAATAAAGAGTTACATAAAACAGCAAAAAGAGTTAGGTTTTAGTTATGATTGGAGCAGGATTTTACAAAGTCACGACGAGAATTATTACAAATGGAATCAATGGATTTTTCTTAAGATGTTTGAAAAAGGATTGGCATACAAGAAAAAGGCAGTTGTTAATTATTGCAGGAAATGCGATACTGTTCTTGCTAACGAACAAGTTCATAATGGAAAATGCTGGCGACATACCGACACAGAGATTGAAGTGAAGCATCTCGAACAATGGTTTTTGAAAATTACAGATTACGCGGAAGAACTTCTGAAGGATGTTGATTCTCTTGACTGGCCTGAAAAAATAAAGACAATGCAGAGAAACTGGATTGGAAAATCCGAGGGAGCAGAGGCTGTTTTTGAAATAAACAAGAAGAAATTCTTTGTTTTTACAACAAGAATTGACACTCTTTTCGGAGTTACTTTTCTTGCAATAAGTCCGCAGTATATTGATTTGGAACATTTGATAACAAAAGAAAAAAAGAAGGAAGTTGAAAAATTCCTGAAGAAAATAAAATCAACAAAACAGGAAGACATTGACAAAATGGAAAAATCAGGGGTTTTCACAGGAAGCTATGCGATACATCCCCTTACAAAAGAAAGAATTCCTGTTTGGATTGCAAATTTTGTTCTTGCAGAATACGGCTCTGGGATTGTCATGGGTGTTCCAAGCCATGATAAAAGAGATTTTGAATTTGCGAGAAAATACAAATTGCCGATAAAAATTGTAATTCGTCCTGAAAATGAAAAAATTCAAAGTCTTGTCATGGACGAGGCCTATACTGGAAGCGGGAAATTGATTAATTCCCTTGAATTTAACGGCTTGTTCTCGGAAGAGGCAAAAGAGCATATTACAAAAGTTCTTCGCGAAAAAAAACTCGGCGGGAAAAAAATCCATTACAAATTGCGGGACTGGCTTATTTCAAGACAGAGATATTGGGGAACACCCATTCCAATGCTCTACGATGAGAAAGGAAACATTGTTCCCGTTCCTGAAAGCGAGTTGCCTGTAAAACTTCCAAATGATGTAAAATTCGGAAAGGGAAATCCTCTTGAGACTTCAAAAATATTTTTAACAGTCAAGAAAAACGGAAAAATCTATAGAAGGGAAACAGACACAATGGACACTTTCTTTGATTCCTCATGGTACTTTTTGAGATTCATTGATTCAAAAAATCAAGGGAAAATGTTTGATATGAAAAAGGCGGATTACTGGATGCCTGTTGATTTCTACACCGGCGGAGCAGAGCATGCGTGCATGCATCTTATTTACGCAAGATTTTTTACAAAGGTTTTGAGGGATTTAAATCTTGTAGGAAAAAAGTTAAACGAGCCTTTCAAGAGACTTTTCAATCAGGGAATGGTTCACGCGGAAGACGGATTTGTCATGTCAAAATCAAAGGGTAATGTAATTGATCCGATGGAAATGGCTGAAAAATACGGCGCAGATACTCTCAGGCTTTTTTTGGTTTCTATAGCATCTCCGGACAGCGATTTTTCATGGAATCAGGAGGGAATCGAAGGCATGCATAGATTTGTCAGAAAATTGTTTGAATATTTTTCAAAAGTAAAAACAGGAAAATCAAATCCGAGAACAGAGAACAAAATTCACGGAACAATAAAAAATGTTACAGAAGAAATTGAAAATCTGAAATACAATCTTGCGATAATTAAAATCAGGAATTTGTTTGAATATCTTCATGAAAGAGAAATAAGCAGGAAAGATTTGGAAACCTGTATCAAAATGCTTGCTCCTTTCACGCCGCATGTTGCAGAGGAATTTTGGGAGAAACTTGGAAATAAAAACTTTGTTTCCTTCGCAGAATGGCCGAAATACGACGAGAAAAAAATAAGCAAGGAGTTTGAGAAAGAGGAAAAAGATGTCGAGGATTTGATTGGCGATGTTCTCAATGTTTTAAGGATTGTAAGGGAAAGGGAAAAGAAACCGAAGAAATTATTTGTTTACACTCTTCCGAAAGAAAAAGAAATCTATGCAAACAATATCGATGAAATTGAAAGAAGAACAAATTTGCAGACAAAGGTTTTTGCCGTGAATGAGAAAGGCAAGCATGATCCCGACGGAAAATCAAAGAAAGCAAAACCAGGAAAGCCTGCGATTTATTTGGAATGAAATTATTATTGAATTAATTTTTTCCCACCCTCCTCGCAACCCCACTCGATATTAATATAAAAAATTTAACCTTTGTGCAACTATTAAACGACTCTAAATCTTTTTCACATTAATCCCTTTCAGATTATTCTTATGAAGTTGTTTGCTCCTAAAAAACAAGGTTAACTATCAATCAACTTTTATAAGGGGATTGTACATTAATATTTTCAATTTTCAGTTACATTTTTATAATTCACTTGCCTTGTTGAAAAATGTCAAAGGTGATGATTATCTTGTCGATTTTTTTTGCGGTATTTTTCATAGGATTCGTATGGCTTTTTTCTGATTTGGTTGAAACTCCAAAAGAAATTCCGTTTGACAATTCAATGTGCGGCGACGGAAGTTTGGAGGGAAAATGCTCAATCAACAAGCCTTATTTTTGTTCAAATGGAACTTTAATTGCAAGGGCAGAGGTTTGCGGCTGTCCTGCAAATACAACAAAAAGCAAAGACTCATGCATATCTGAGTTTCAGACAAATTCCAAAAGCATTCAGTTAAAATACATCTTAAGGGGAAATGAATACACTTTCAATTATACTGCTTATGAGGGAATGGTTGAGCATCTTTCCGAACTGCCGATTTATTTGAAATCAAACGGAAATCAAACTCCGTCGAGAGTTGATTTCAAACTGAAAAATATAAATCAGGAAGATCAGAGGTTTTTGCTCATGCCTCTTGTTGTTGAAATTCAAAACCAGGCAAAGGACAAGGAAGACCAGGCGAGAATCGCGATCAGTTTGGTTCAGAATATTAAATGGGGAAAAAGCAACAAGACAACCAGATTCGGAGGAACTGTTTTGGATTATTCAAGATATCCCTACGAGGTTCTTTATGACAGCGAGGGAGTTTGCGGGGAGAAATCAGAGTTGCTTGCATTTTTGCTTCGGGAAATCGATTACGGCGTTGTGTTTTTTTACAATCAGGAAGAAAATCACGAAGCGATTGGAATAAAATGTCCAATGGAAGAAAGCTGGAAAAATTCAGGATACTGCTTTGTCGAAACAACAGGGCCATCGATAATAACAGACACGGAGATAAATTATGTTGGCGGCTTGAAATTGGAATCGGAGCCGCAAATTCTTTTCATTTCCGATGGGGAGTCTTTGTCATCAGATATTTATGAATATGAAGATGCTGAAAATTTGATTGATATAAGGGAAACGATAAACGGCGACAGTTTTTTCTTCAATCCGAAGAAACTTGTTGATTTCAAGAGGCTTGAGAACAAATATGGATTGGTGAAGGAGTATGAGGCGGGGTGAAATTACTTTAATATAATTTTTTCAAGAAAGTTTCCTATTTCTATTCCGATTACAATAATGAATACTACAAATGCTAAAGTTAATAAAATTAATCCCCAAGCGAGTTGAGTTAACTCTATTATAAAACTAAAAGTTGGATGTTTGATAAAAAATGCAAATGAATATATTATTCCAAAAATAAATATAAAGCCTAAAAATTCATCAAAATAAATCCAGAATTTATGGACATTCAAAGCCCCCTTTAATATAAAAGAAAAGATTGTTGATAATAAAAAAATTGCTACTAAGAAAATTAATAGTTCTATAATCATTATTAATATTATTTACTTTCTTTTTTAAGTCTTATGAATGATTTGATTTCACTCCAGCACCGCCTTTATTCTTCTCACTCCCTGCGCGACGGATTCTTCCTTGATGATTTTGAATTTTCCTATTTCCTTTGTATTTTTCACATGAGGTCCTGTACAAATCTCTTTTGAGAAATCTCCCACAGAATAAACTTTTACAATCGGAGGATAACGTTCTCTGAAATAAGAAAGCGCGCCTGTTTTAACCGCTTGGGCATATGGCATTTCAACAAACGAAACTTTTAATCCGCGATTTATTTCCCTATTTACAACAGATTCAATTTTTTTCAATTCCTCGTTTGTTAATTTTCTCGGAAAAGAAAAATCAAACCTCATTCTCTCTGGAGTTATGTTGCTTCCCATTTGTTGAACCTCCTGCCCCAAAACCAGCTTCAATGCCTTGTGAAGCATGTGCGTTGCAGTGTGATATCTCGTTGATTCAATTGAATGGTCTGCCAAGCCCGCGGCAAATTTTCCCTTGCTGGTTGAACGGGAAAGTTCCTTGTGCTTGTTTTCTTCGGCGAAAAAATCCTTTTCATTGAATTTTATTTTCCTGTTTTTGCATTCTTCAACAATCATTTCAAGCGGAAAGCCGAAACTCTGATACAGCAAAAAAGCCTCTTTTCCGGAAAGGGCTTTTTTGTTTTTCACAAGTTCTTGGAAAATTTTCATTCCCCTTTCGATTGTTTCCAAAAACCTGTTTTCTTCATTTTCCAATTCAGAAAGAATTTGTTTCTCGTTGTTTCTCAATTCAGGATAATCCACATCGTACATTTGGAAAACATGGGCTGCAACTTGTTTTGTGAAATTTTTCATTCTTAACTCACGAGCATAACGAACAGCCCTTCTGATTAATCTTCTTAATACATAACCTCTTTCAGTGTTGCTTGGTAGAATCCCAGAGGCAATTATGAAAACACTTGCCCTTATATGGTCTGCAATTATTCTCATTGCCTTGGTTATATTTTCGTCGTTATGCTTTGCGACAGAATATTTTTTTACGGAAAGTTTTTCAATTTCTTTTATAATTGGATGCCATAAATCCGTGAGATAATTGTCTTCCAATCCATTCAAGACAGCGACTGTTCTTTCAACACCCATCCCAGTGTCGACGTTTTTCTGCTTTGCTTCCTTGTAATTTCCATTTTCATCCTTGACATATTGCATCAAAACATCATTCCATATTTCAACCCAATTATTGTCTTTGGGATCAAAGGTTTTCGGAGGCTTTTCTTTTTTTGATTTCCAATAAAACATCTCTGTATCGGGACCGCAAGGCCCTGTCAATCCAGCAGGTCCCCACCAGTTGTCTTCTTTTCCCAAGAAAGCAACGCGGGATTTTGGAATTCCGAGTTTCAACCAAGTGTTCGCTGCTTCCAAATCCCGAGGAGCATCATCATCTCCTGCAAAAACAGAAACAGCCAATCTTTCAGCAGGAATTTTTAAAATCTTTGTGAGAAATTCAAAAGACATTTCAATCGCTTCTTTTTTGAAATAATCTCCAAGGCTCCAATTTCCAAGCATCTCGAAAAAAGTATGGTGCGTTTCATCTCCGACTTCGTCGATATCCGTCGTTCTTATGCACTTTTGCACGTTTGCAAGCCTTCTTCCTAAACTGTGCTGTTGTCCAAGTAGGTATGGAACTAAAGGATGCATTCCCGCCGTAGTGAATAAAACAGTGGGATCGTTCTCTGGAACCAAAGAACCGGAAGGAATTATTTTATGTCCTTTGCTTTTGAAAAAATCCAAGTATTTTTTTATAAGTTCGTGGCGTTTCATCGTAAAAAGAAAAAGAAGAACTATTTTAAAAATTTATGTTAATGAAATTTTCAATACATTAATTTGCAAATCAATTCGCCCCGCCGCCAATCCCCCAACCACTCACCCCCTAAAAAAGTTAAATGACAAAACAATTAGCAATTATTAATCATCCGTAAAGAATTTTGCACATTAGCCTTTTTCAAATAATTTTCGCAAAGTTGCTCTCCCACCCCAGCAATCCATTTAACTATCAAATAAATTTTATCATGGTAATTTAATGCTGAATTTTACATTAATCTTTTTTCACAAATTTCCTAATTAAAGAAACCAATATTAACCATAAAAATCTTTAATGTTTTGTGCAACTATTAACCGAAGATAAATTTTTTACATTAAAATTTTTCATCATCATTTATACAGAAATGCGAGTTCATAGAATAAGCCAATTTCAGCGAGCCGACGACAGAAAAAGGTTAAATTCAATCCCGCAAAGAATTCAATTTTTCCTGTATCTCGCGGATTTGAGATTCCAGGTCGTTTGAAGCACGGGAAGTTTTCACTTTTGTTTCAACAGCTCTTTTTTCAATTGTCTTGGGCTTTTCACTTGTTTCTTGTTTTGATTTTTCAAGAACAGGCTTTGCAATTTTTTCTTCTTTTACATGAGGCATTTTTGCTTCTGGAAGCATTTTCTTGAAATTTTTCAATATCTCCGCGGTTTCCTTCATCTTTTTTTGAAGCCTGAGCTTCGCCTTCATTTCCTCGCTTCTTAGGGAATTGAATCTGTCAATGGTTTCCGACGTTCTGAGAAAATTTCTTTCAAGATTCAGCATGTCTTTTTTTCCTTCCAAAGCCTCTGCATATTCGAATTTCACGTGAATGAGATTTTCGTGGTTCATAATTGATTATTTTAAAGTTTTGAGAAAATGTCCCTGTTTGCCCTTTCAAAATCCCCTTTTATTTTTTGAATTTCAGTTTCCCATTCCTTTAATTCATTGTATTCATCTTCTTTTATTTTTTTAATGTGCCTCAAGGTGTCTTCCATTTCCAGGATTTTCTTTTTCGCGTCCTCGAACATTCTTAGGGCATCGTCATATTTGTCTATCCTTATAAAAACAGGCTCCATTTTTCCGCCCCTTTTGAACGAATTCGCGGAAGCACGCGAAGTGTATTCCTCGGGTATTGTTTGCCTTTTTACAAAACCGGGAACGGACTTTGATGTTTCCTCTTTCTCTGGAAATTCGTTTTCCTCAAAGTCCTCCTCGATTTCATCCTCTTCTTCCCCAGAAACCGCGTCTTTAATTGCATTCTGAGAAAATTTTTTTCCGAACGAACTGTTGGGATAAGAAGGAAGATTCGGCAAAGTTATTCTGTCAAAATCCTTGGATTTTCCCAATGAAGGCAATTCTGGAATTTTCGGCAACTCGGGCAATGAAATGCCTTCGCGCTTCTCCTCTTTTTTTCCAAACCACCCCATTGTATAATTGTAAATTTATTTTATGATATGCATAATACAAAATATAAGTTTAAAAACTTTGTTTTTTATTCAATAAATAAAGTTTATAACGCCTTTGTTCATTTAAATCATTAATTTCTAAAAAAATGTCAATACAAATTGAGAAAAAAAACGACGAGAAAATAACAAAAAATTTTCTTCAGGAATCGATTTCGTCAGTCATAGGGAAACAAGGAGAAGAAATAATAAAATTTCTCGATACAGAGAAATACATCAACGAATTCATCATAGCGAAAAAACTCGACATAAACATAAATCAAACGAGAAACCTGCTTTACAGGCTTTCGGAGCATGGATTGGTTTCGTCGACGAGAAAAAAGGACAAGAAAAAGGGATGGTACACCTATTTTTGGAGGCTCGAGGCTTTGCGAACGCTGGAATTTTTAAAGGAAATGCTGAAAAAAAGAATTTCACAGATTGAACACCAAATTCAAAGCCGAGAGGTCAAGACATTTTACGTTTGCGAAAGATGCAACATCGAATACAACGAGGAAAACGCCTTGTTGCATGATTTCACGTGCAGCGAATGCGGAAATGTCTTTATTGTGAAGGACAATACTAAAGTCATAAAGGAATTCAGAAAAAATCTTGATAAATCCCAAAAGGAACTTGAAATCATAAACAATGAAATAAGAAAGGAAAAGGAAAAAGACGACAAAAAGAAAGTCAAGGAAATAAAAAAGGAAGTCAAGGAAAAATTGAAAAAAAGGCTTGAAAAGAAAAAAGAAAGGGATAAATTAAAAGCAAAGGAGATGAAGCAGGCAAAGAAAGTTCCGAAAAAGGCAATTGTTAAAAAACCGCAAAAGAAAAAAGAAACACGAAACGTTAAATCAAGGAAAAAAATAAAAGTTAAAACTAAAAAAATTCAAAAAAAGAAAAAAAGAAGATGATAAGGGCTTATGGAATCCCCGAAAGAAAAAATTTTTTCAGCAGAATCAGCGCGACAAATCAATTAATCATTGCCAATGTTGTTTTTTATTTTGCTTCAATAATTATAATAACTTCTTTTGGCGAACAATTTTTCCTTGATAATTTTGCCCTGACTCCTGGCTTGATTTTACAGGGAAAGACACTCTGGACTTTGATAACGAGCATGTTCTCGCACCTGCTTTTTTTTCATGTTTTCGCGAACATGTTTTCTTTGTTTTTCATCGGGAATTTTCTTGAGAGGATAATCGGAAGAAAAAGATTTTTTCTTGTTTACCTTATTTCAGGGTTGATTGGGGGGATGTTTTTTGTCGTTTCGGGATTGATTTTCAACAATGACATTTCAGGAGTGGGAGCAAGCGGGGCGATTTTCGGGTTGCTGGGAGTTTTGGCGGTTCTTGTGCCTTATTCCAAAATTTACCTGATTGCAGGACCTTTGATTTTGATTTTGCTGAACGTTGTTTTGAATCCCTTTATTCCGTCGGGATTTGCCCCGATTTTTGACATGACAATGAACATCTTGATTTTTCTGATGATTTTTTCCCTGTTTTCCCTAAATCCTGGAATAAGAAGAATCGCGGTTCCTGTTGAATTGAGAATGTGGCTTCTTCCGATAATCGCGATTGTTCCCCTTGTGATAATCAGCTTTTTTGTCCCGCTTCCGATTGGAAACAGTGCACACATCGGGGGCTTGCTTGTCGGTTTGCTGTACGGATTTTATTTAAGACAAAGATTTCCAAATAAAACAAGGATGTTAAGCAGACATTTCCAATGAAAAAGAAAAAATCCAAAAAAATTATAAGAAAAAAAGGAGATTTTATTGCTAAGAATTATTCAGACAGCTGGAATTACATAAAAGATTCAAGGAATTTCATTTATTCGATAATTCTTGTTTTTCTCGCATTTTTCCTGATAGGATTTTTTCTTCCCGTGCCAAAAGAAATTGCGGAACAAATCTTGAAATTCATAGAGGAACTTTTTAAGCAAACTGAAAACATGAGCCAATCGGAAATCACGAGATTTATTTTTCTGAACAATCTGCAAAGTTCCATTACAGGAATGCTCTTCGGGGTTTTCCTCGGAATTTTTCCAATAGTTATAGCAATGGTTAACGGTTACATTCTCGGATTCGTCGCATTGATGAGCGTCGGAAGCGAAGGTTTCTTTGTTCTGTGGAGGCTTTTTCCACACGGGATTTTTGAATTGCCCGCTGTTTTCATTTCCCTCGGCATGGGGTTGAAATTCGGGACATTTATTTTCCAGAAAAACAAATCCGAAAGTTTCAGGAATTATTTGTGGAATTCATTGAAAACCTTTTTGTTCGTAGTCCTGCCTTTGCTTGTAATTGCGGCAATCATTGAAGGCATCCTGATAATCTTTCAAGGTTAATTTTATATACTTGTTTTTTCTAATAAAATGAGCTAAAAAATTAAAACAAGAAGCACAAATTTAATTTATAACTAAATCAAAAAGGAGGTTAAAATGGCTAATGATTGGAAGAAGTCCCCGATTAAAAAAATTTATTTTTATTTTTCATTGTTTGATTTATTAGAATAATTATCTAGTTGGAAATTTGTGAATTGATTTTTAGATAACTATCCCTTTATATCTGAAATTCCGAGAAGGATAAACAACGCCCCAATCATCAATGCAAGCCAGAACAAACCGCCTTTGAAAAAAACCCAAGCCGCATTAAGCAAATTGAAATCCTTTCCCATTATCGTCCAACCGTATGACGAGGACGCCCATGCAACCAGAATCATTCCAATGACAATGACAAGTCCCGCGAAAAGCTCTGTCCATTTGTTCATGAAAAGGTATAAAAATCATTATTTAAAAAGTCTTCTATTTTCCAATGAATGTTTTCATTTAACACATCAAAAAGATTTTAAACTAACCAATCCAACGAAAATCATGCATCTGGAAAAACTGCTCGTGAAATTGGCAATACCTGTTTTCTGAACCTAGTTGCACTTTTTTATTAATTCATCTAACAATAACCATGAAAAATAAAATATCTGAAAATCCGAAAGAATTCATCCTGAAAAAATCCTCCGAGATTTCCGGAAAAAACATAGAAGGATATGATTTCAGCAAGGGAAATGATTTTAAGAAGATAGTGGAAAGTTTCGGAAGCACCGGATTTCAGGCGTCGCATTTTTCAAAAGCCGTTGAAATAATAAATGAAATGATTTCTGAAAAATCAAAAATCTTTCTCGGCTTCACGTCAAATATTATCAGTTCGGGATTGAGGGACGTGATAAGATTCCTTGTCGAAAAGAAAAAGGTTGATGTTCTTGTGACTACCGGAGGGGGGATTGAGGAAGACATGATAAAATGCCTCGGGAATTTTGTTCTCGGAGATTTCAAGGCAGAGGGGAAAAAATTGAGGGAAAAAGCAATAAACAGGATAGGAAACATTTTTGTGCCGAATTCAAGATACATAAAATTCGAAGAATTCGTGATGCCTGTTCTGGAAGAGTGTTATGAAGAACAGAAGAAAACCGGAAAAATATTCACGCCGAGCGACTTGATTTGGAAACTCGGGGAAAAAATCAACAATGAAAAAAGCATTTATTACTGGGCATGGAAAAATCAAATCCGAGTTTACAGTTATGCGATTCTCGACGGAAGTTTCGGGGACATGGTTTATTTTTTCAAGTCGAAACACGAGGATTTTTTGATTGACATTTCAAACGAAATGAAAATGCTCAATGATGAAACATCCGGATTGAGGAAATCAGGATTGATTGTTCTTGGAACGGGAACGGTAAAACACAGCATCCTTAATGCCCACCTATACAGGAACGGCGCGGACTTTGCTGTTTTTGTAAACAATTCGCAGGAATTCGACGGAAGCGACGCCGGAGCAAATCCAGACGAGGCTGTTTCATGGGGAAAAATTAAACCCCAAGGAAAAGCCGTCAAGATTTTTGGCGATGCTACAATGATTTTTCCACTTTTAGTAGCGGAAACTTTTGCGAAGTAAATTTATTTTATTCCCACCCACTCGCAATCTCATACAGCTTATTGATGTCTTAATTATACTACCTGCCACGAAATTGCTCTCCCACCCTTAAAAATCCATGCTAATGGCAAATCCGATTTTGAGAAATTGATGAACTAATGATAAGGAACTTTTGCACGTTAACCTAACCAAAATAAATTTGTCCCGCGAAGTTGCTCTCCTCACGGCCCGACTTTATTATTAATTTTAAAGATACTAAAAATCAAAGCGTTCGCCCACCCCAGAAACCAAGCCAAAGTTAATGATAAACCATTTGCGTCTTGTGAAACCATTGACTGACGATAAATATTTTGCATTAATCTTTTCCCGTCGGATATCAATTTCACTCGTGAAATTGCTCTCCCATTCAAAAACCGAGTTTTAATGGAGAATTTTTTCGGGGCAAAAAAACATTTTTTATCTCATAAGATTTATATACGTTATTTTAATTAATGAGTTTGTACATTGAATTATTTTTTAATAGGGTGATAAATGACAGAGGTAAAGGACAAGGAAGTAAAGGAATTGGTTATTTCCGAGACCAAGATTGCGGAAAAAAAAGATTTTGAAAAGGATTTTCTCGAGGTTTTGAAAATGATTTCTCCGGGAACTTCGATACGTTCCGCGCTCGACGATTTGCTGAATGCGGAAATGGGGGCGTTGATTGTATACGAGAACGATTTTACTCCGAACGTCACGGAAAAAGGATTCAGGATAAACGCCAGATTTTCCTCGCAAAGGCTTGTCGAGCTTGCAAAGATGGACGGAGCGATAATTTTGTCGAAGGACGGAAAGAAAATTCTTCACGCAAACGCGTTGCTGTTTCCGAGCGTTGAAATTCCCACGAAAGAAACTGGAACAAGGCACAAAGCCGCCGAGAGAACTTCAAAACAAACAAAGGCTCTTGTAATCGCGGTTTCCGAGAGAAAAAATAAAATCACGGTTTATTTGGGCGACGTGAAATATGAACTTAAGGAAAGTTCCGAGATTTTGCGACGAGCCTCGGAAACTTTGCAAGTTCTGGAAAAACAGAGGGAAATTTACGATTATCTTCTTACAAATTTGAACATTTTGGAAATGGGCGGGCTTGTGGCAGTAAATGACGTATGCAATGTAATTCAGAGGCTGGAAATAATAAAAAGAATTTCCGGAATCGTGAGGAGGTATTTGATTGAACTTGGAAAAGAGGGAATCATCATAAGCATGCGACTCAAAGAATTAATCGGGAATCTGAGCAAGGACGAAGAAATAATTTTGAGGGATTATTTTTCATCGAAATATTTGTCCGCGATGGACATGCTGGAGAAAATGAATTTTGATTTTCTTTTGGAATCCGGGAACATTTCCAGGCTTTTGTTCGAGGAATTGTATGACAAGCCGATTTCCCCCCAGGGAATAAGATTGCTGGGAAAAACAAAGATTCCGGAAAGGCATGTCAATGAATTGATTGTAAAGTTCAGCAATCTCAACGAAATCCTGTCGGCAAGGAACGACGATTTGATTGCAATTTTTGAAAAGCAGGAAACCATTGAATTTTTCAACAAGGAAATCAACAGATTGAGGGAAAGGGTTTTGATGGGAAAGGATATGAGATGAATCTAGTAATAAAAAGAATAAGTTGATTTTCTTGCTATTTCTTCCACTCCATGCATAACTTCTTTTTGTGGAGATCTGTATGTCTCTGTTACAAAACCCGGCGCGGGCAGATTATTCAACAAAAATTTCTCTATCTTAGTCAAGACTCTTGGTCCGCTTTTTGCAAGTTCTGACAAAAGAAAAACCGGCTCTGGCCTCATAATCCATGGGAAAGATGATGTCTCTCTATGAATTAAACATAAATTTAGTTCGTGGGCATTTTCATCATCGAGAACTTTTTGAATTTCGTCAAATTTTAAATTTTCATAAGCTGGTGATTGTTGATTATTCATAAACTGTATTTTACATTCTACTTTATATTCATTTATATTCTACAAAAGTATCATAAATTTTAAAAACCCCCTTTCCTTGTTCTTTTCATGCAAAGACGATTAGCTTGCGAAGGTTTGCACTATCAAAGGTTTAATCTGGTCTTTGCCCCAACAATTAAAGCTTGATTTGATTCAGATTTTTTACCTGAATTGAATGAAGCAAACTTCTAAAAAACAATTCAGGCAGGATTTCTGTTCAGATTTTTTAATGATGAAAGAAAAAGAAACAGAACACGAAAAAGTAAAGGAAGAACTCGGGGTTTTGATGGAAATAACATTGAGACTTGAAGACGAGCTGAACAATGTCGTGATGAAAAGAAGAAGTTAGAATAACACAAAAATTTAAACAGCACTATTTAGATTAATCTACGAACGGGAAAGGACAAAATCTTTCAGGACAATTAATAATATTCTTAGCCGCTTGGTTTATTATTTCTTTAATTTGGGCGATTTGGTTGATGGACGGTTCTTATTGCTGGTTGTTTGACCTCGTTAGCATTTTTAGGAGTATTTAATATTGTAATTAACATCAACAGATAACTTCAGTTAATAACTCCTGGCTACGTAAACAATTTCATTCGCCTTCCTGCCGCAAATCACGCATTTTCCCGAAACCAGAGATTTCTCATCAAGTTTTGTTCCTCTTATCTGTGCTCCTGTTTCCTTTTCTATTTTTTCCGCGCATGAAATTCCTTCCTTGTTTACAGAACAAAAGTTGCATTTTGCTATCAAGCCTTGTTCAATGGCTTTTTTTATTTCGCCCAAACTTTTCGCTTTTTTTATCCTTCCTTCAAAAATCTTGTCTGCTTTTTTAATCAAATTTTTCGTGAACTCCTTTGAAATTTGGTTTATTTTTTTCATCAAATCTTTTTCATTTATCACTTCTTTTTTATCCAAATCCCTTCTGAAAATCGTGGTTTTTTTCTTTTTTATGTCATTCAATCCTATGTCAATTCTTATCGGAACACCTTTCATTTCCCAATGGTTGAATTTTTCCCCCGCCCTTTTTTCAGTTGAATCAAGGGAAACATCTGCAAAACCTTCAATCTGTTTTTTTATCGATTCCGCCTTTTTCATTATTTCCTTGTTTTCAATGTCTATTGGAATTATCATCACTTGAATCGGGGCAATTTCCCAGGGAAATTTCAATCCCTTGTCGTCTCCATGAACAATCACGACGCTTGCAAAAATTCTTGATATTGCAGGGCCGTAGCAAGTCGTGTAAGCAGGCTTTTCCTTTCCGTCCTTGTCCTTGTAAGTTATGTTGAACGCTTTTGCAAAACTCGGAGAGATGATGTGCGTTGACGGCTGCTGTATTACTTTTCCGTCGGGATTCAAGACATCGGAAGCAAATGTCCTGTAAGCCCCTGCAAATTTGTCCCACTCCGGCCTCTGGAAAAAGATGAACGGCAAACCGTAAATATCGTGCAAAATTTCCTTGTTTGTTTGCATGTCTTCCTTTACTTGCTTCATTGCATCCTCGATTGTCGCATGCACGCAATGAGTTTCTATCCAATGGAATTCCCTTCCCCTAAGAAATGGCCTTGTGGCTTTTGTTTCATATCTGAAAACCTGAGCTCTTTGATATGTTTTAAATGGCAAATCTTTGTAGCTTCTTATCCATAGGTTGAACATCTGATAAAACGCTGTTTCGCTCGTCGGTCTAAGGGCAAGAGGCTCTTCAAGTTTTGTGTTTCCCCCTTTTGTAATCCAAAAAACCTCGGGAGTAAATCCTTTCACATGCGAGGATTCCTTTTCAAAATTGCTTTTCGGAATCACTGTAGGAAACCAATATGGTTTGTGTCCTTTTTTTTGCAGATTTTTTTCCATGTGCCTGTACATTTTTTCCATCGACAAAACAGACCACGGCTGGAAAACAAGAAATCCCTTTACATTGTATCTTAAATCCGCAAGTTCGCATTTTTGAACAACTTGAGTGTACCATTCGCTGAAATTCTCGTTTTTCTTTGCCGTGATTCCTTCCTGGTTTTTTTTGCTTGGCATTTTATATCAAATATGTTTTAATTATTATAAATCCGTCTATCAGCAAACCTAAAATTCCTATCGTCAATAAAATAATTATCGCCGGTTTTGGAAGTTTCTTGTTATTCTTTAACATCCACAGACTTATGCCTGTGATATAAATAAATCCTAAAAATCCAAATATGTCAAAAAATTCCGCGTTTACCATTTAACTTATCAAAATCTGATTTAATTCTTCCTGCGAAATTCCATTCACGGCATCAACAATGTAATTTGATTCCAATGCAAAGCCGAGGTTTTCCCCGCCGCCGATTTTGAAATTGTTTATTCCGATTACTTTTCCCTCAACATTTATCAAAGGTCCTCCTGAATTTCCAGGATTTAGGGCGGCGTCTGTTTGAATGTATGCATCCAATCCATTGCTTCCTTGCCTGTGAATTGCCGAGACAATTCCCTGCGAAACCGAGAATTGCAATCCTAAAGGATTGCCAATCGCTATTACTTTTTCTCCGACTTGAACATCGTTTGAATCTCCAAATTTCAAAGCATCCCATGTTCCGGAAATTTTCAGCAAAGCAATATCCAAATCTCCGTCATAGCCGATGAATTCCGCGCTTCTGGCGTTTCCATCTGATGTAATTGCTTGGATTCCCGAAGCTAAGTTTCCGTTTGAATCCGCGAGAACGTGCGCATTTGTCACGATGTATCCTTCGGAATCAACAATGAATCCAGTTCCCTGTCCTGAATTTGTCCTTATCGTAACGACGGATTCAATTGCAGATTCAATTATTCCTGAGAAATCCTCGCCTGCCGAGGCTTTCAGCAAATCAAGTTCCTTGCTTAAAGAACCGAGTTCAGAACCGATCAAATTATTTGTGTCAATAAGCCCTGCGGACAAATCCGTTATTTTTGAATTCGTGTCCTTTTCGATGCCGTCTATTTTTTTGTTCAGCGTCGAGTAATTCACGTTTGTTTTCACGAAAAGAAGATATAAAAAAACGCTCGTTGAAATCATGAAAATTATTACAATCGTAGAGAAGCTTCCGATGAGAATCTTGTGGTGTCTTTCAAGTTGCATGCCTATTTGAATGTTTTTTTGTTTATTAAGTTTTTGAAATCACGAAATCACAACAAAGTTTATTAACTGAGAGTTTTATCTTATGGGATGTCGGTTGTTGTTGGAGCAGAGATTGATATATCATCTAGATTTTCTTATTCATTATCTGTAACATCTGGCATCTTGGAAGAAATCTTAAAAGGTGAAACCATGAATTTTTCACCAGCGATTTTGCCTGAAATAGATAAACTTTTTGATACTGCTTTGAGGGCGATTTTGCCTGAACACGAAGATTTGCATGAAGAAAACAAACACTATCTTTTTTTGGGAAAAGCGATAAAAGATTTTTCCGACAGAAAATACGACGATGAATTGATGGGTAAGAAAATTTTGGAATTTTCCGGGCTTGTTAAAAATCTCAAAATTCACGGTTACGGCATTGTTAATGTAGATAGAGAATCTTATGCTGAGTTGCAAAATTTTTTGAGTTATCTAGGCGAAAAAACTGCAGAACAGAATTTTGAGCGCACGATGAACAGAGATGAATACGATTGATTTTTCTTTTTAGACAATAAAATTTAAAAGCGAAAATTAACATCCTTTCTTATGAAAAATAAGAAATTTTTCAAGCATATAAAATCCGGAGATTTTACATAATGAAAAACCCTTTGCACGACATTTCTCCCGGAAAAAACGCGCCGGAAATCGTAAATGCTATCATGGAAATTCCAAAAGGCTCCAAAATCAAGTACGAGATTGACAAAGAAACGGGAATGATAAAACTCGACAGGTTTCTTTTTTCTTCGATGCATTATCCGGGAGACTACGGATTCATTCCGCAAACACATTGGGATGACGGGGATCCTTTGGACATAATAATCATTACGGGAGAGCCTGTTTACCCCGGAACTCTTGTTGCGGTGAAAGTCATAGGAGTTTTGCACATGACAGATCAAGGAAAGAGCGACGACAAAATCATTGGTGTTTATGACAAGGATCCAAGATATAAAAAAATAAATTCAATCACTGATTTGCAGCCGCATTTTCTTGAAGAGCTGAAGCATTTTTTCGAGACATACAAGGAATTGGAACAAAAAGAGGTAAAGGTATTGGGAATAAAGGGAAAGGAAGAGGCTTTGAAATCGATAAAGAAGGGAATTGAGATGTATAAGAAGAAATTTTTTGGGGTTAGAAAGATTTAATTATTGCTTAGTTTATTTTTTAAAATGGATTCAAAAATTCATTTTGAAATTGTATCTGTTTTAAATAAAAATATAAGGGTGACTAAAAATTATTGGAATAAAATCATTAAAACTAAACATAAAATAATGGAAAACAAAGAAAATCTGGTCAAAGAAGCACTTCGAAAACCAGATGAATTAAGAATGAGCAAAAAGGATTCTACAGTGTTTTTATATTATAAAAAATTAAATGGAAAATATTGTTGTGTTGTAGCAAAACATTTAAATGGAGGTGGTTTTATAATTACTGCATATATAACTGACAAAATTAAGATTGGAGAAAAATATGAAACCAATTAAGATCTTTTTTGACAAGACAGGAAATACTTTGAATGTATGGTTTGATGACCCTAAAAATGAATCTATTTCAGAGGAAACTTCCGAGGAGATAATTTTAATAAGAAACAAAAGTGGAAAAGTTATTGGTTTTGAGGTTTTAAATTATCTTTCATTAGGCGATTTGAAAGATCTAAAAAACATATCTGTTGAAACCGAGATTTTGTGAGGTTTTTGAAAATTTGTTCCCACCCACCCATAAAAACAAGTGTTAATGTAAAAACCAAATTTCATTAATTATTTACCAACGATAAAATTTTCGCATTAATCTTTTCCCATTGAATATCAATTTCACTCGCAATCTTGCTCGCCCGCCCCTAAAAATCCAATTTTAATCGTTAACCATCTTTTACAACTTTTATCAACTTATGAGCAGATTTTACATTAATCTAAGCGAGCCGAGTGTTTTGACTTTGACAAATTTATTTTTATTAATATAAAGTCGTGGTACGAGTAGAAGGCGAGCATGTTTTTGAACGGAGGGGATGTCTAATCTACGGGAGTTGTTTAATTTTTCTCATCGGTAAATTTCTATTACCTCCCGATTATGCGACAATCTCTTGAACGGAAAATTAAATAAGCACAAATTTTGTTTTATCTTCATGGACCCATAGTTTAATGGACAGAATCTCGGGTTTCGGCCCCGAGGATGGAGGTTCGATTCCTCCTGGGTTCGTTTCACTATAACAATCCTTAAAAATCCATGCTAATGACAAATAAAATTTCATCACAATAATTTTTAAAAAGGAAAATATATACTTTCCGACATGGAATATTTGGCTCGGCTGGTAAATTCCGGAATCAAAGTTCGTATTTCAGGACAATTTCTTAGGAATGTTGAAGGCGTTGAAAATGACCTCAAAGCATTGAGCCCAGAATTTATTTATTGTTCCGATGAAGAAAGAGAACAAAAAAGAATTGCGATAGAAAGAGACCGGAAACCATATGATTTTTCTTTGGATATGTTTTCTCTTGATTCTGAAACGGGATTATTTGTTGCCGGATGCAACGATGATTTTGGAAAATCCGGGGTTGTCGGGTTGATGGGCAAACAACAGGGAGAATATGCGGGGATAATGACTTTTCAGAAGAGTTACGTTCGCGGTGAAGATTCTCTTGCCGGAAGAGGGGGAGAAATTGGACCTGAACGAGATTTTAGAAATAATCTTTTTAGTGTATTTTATTCCGGGATTCATTGGCTAACTTCTGGGAATGAATTTAGCGCTAAAGGGGAATACGTGGTTAATGGACGTAATTTCAAATTCATGGGCGGCACTTGGGAAATGAAATTACAATTGCCTTGATAATTCTGAAACCTTTTTATATCCCAAAATATTTTATTTAAAATAAAAAGGTGATTGGATGGACAAAAAATTTTGGGCGACGTCGTTGACGCTTAGCGGAGCAATCATCGGCGCGGGGATTTTGGGACTGCCGTATGTTTTTTCAAAATCAGGTTTCTTAGTAGGAGTTTTCTGGCTTGTTTTTTTGGGATTGATAACGCTTTACATAAATCTCTGTCTCGGCGAAATCACATTGAGAACGAAGAAAATACACCAGATTCCGGGATATGCCGGCTTGTATCTTGGAAAAAACGGAAAAAAGATAATGATGCTCATAAAAATCTTCGGGATTTACGCGGCTCTGCTTGCGTATCTCATAGGAGAAGGGCAGAGCTTTTCAATCTTGTTTTTTGGAAACCTCAACTACAGCGTTTTTTTTGCAGTCGGTTTTTGGTTTGTCATGACGCTGTTTTTAAGGGAAGGGTTGGAGGGACTGAAAAAAATCGAATCACGGGGGATTTTACTCGTAACAGCAATAATCCTCTTCATGTTTTTTTATTTCGTCGACGATGTAAGCATCGGCAATTTATCTTACATTGATTATAATGGTTTTTTCTTTCCGTTCGGAGTTGTTCTCTTCGCCGTTCTCGGGTTTTCAGCGATTCCCGAGATGAGAATTGAAATCATGAAAAAAGAAAAACTCATGAGAAAGGCGATAATTCTTGGAACTTTGATTCCGATTGTTTTGTATTTTATTTTCAGCCTGACATTTCTGGGGGTTTTTGGAAAAAATGTAAGCCAGGTTGCAACAATCTCTTCGGACAGTTTTATACCTGTTTTGGGAATTTTCACGATGATGGCCGCCTATTTTGTTTTGAGTTTTTCATTGCTGGATGTTTTCGTTTATGACTTGAAGAAAAATCCGCACGTTCTCACTTATGTTTCACTGGTTCCTTTGATTTTGTATCTTATTGTTTCATTTTTCAACATGGCGAGTTTCGTGAACATCATAGGAATCGGGGGAGTTATTACAGGAGGATTTACCATAATTCTCATCATGCTTATTCACATGAAATCAAAAAAGAAAGGAAACAGAAAGCCTGAATTTTCAGTGCCGATGAACTGGCTCATATTTTGGATTTTAACCCTGATATTTTTGGCTGGAATATTTCTTGAATTGCTGCATGGTTTTTTGTGAGAAAATTCTTGAATAAATTTTAATCGCCCCACCACCAATCCCCCGACAACTCGCGACCCCACTCGTTTGTGAATTTTTTCTTTTAATTAATTTGCCCCAACCCTACTCACGCCCCGATTTTGTTGTTAATTTTAAAGATAGTCAAAATCAAAGCGTTCGCCCACCCCAAAAACAAAGTGTTAATGTAAAAACCGAGTTTCATAAGTTATTTACTCACGATAAAATTTTAGCATTAATCTTTTCCTATATCAATTTTTTTCATGAATTTGCTTACCGCCCACCCTAAACCAAATGTTAATGATAAAATCTCTTTTGATTTTTCCACAACAAGATCTTCAATCAATTCAATCTTTTCTTCAAAATTTCCCTTGCAACTTCTGAATTGATTCTTTTTCCCGATTGCTTCATAATTTGTCCGAGAAGAAAATTCATCGCTTCTGGCTTTCCACTTTTGTAATCCCCGACAGCCTTTGAATTTTCCTTTAAAACCAATGAAATGATTTTTCCGATTTCTTTTTCCGAGCCGATCACGGAATGCTTTGAAATTTCCTTTTTCGGAGAAAAAGATTTTGGAACAAACCGATTTAAAATTTCCTTTGCCTTCAACGCTGTTATCATGTTTTTTTCGATCATGTTCAAAAGTTCTATGAAATGTTCTGCTTTTATGTCGACTTCTTCAAGCTCTTTTTTCGCGTAATTCAAAACCCTTAAAAGCTCGCCGGCAACCCAATGCGTGGCAAGAATCGGAGAAACCCGAGCCACGATTTTTTCAAAGAACTCGACGATTTCAAGTTTTTTCACCAGGATTTTGGCGTATTTTTTTTCTATCCTGTGCTTCTTGACAAGTTTTTGCAATTTTTCATGAGGCGTTTCAGGAAGCAAGGATTTTATTTGCGCAATTCTTGATTTGTCTATTTTAATCACCGGCAAATCAGGTTCGGAGATAAACCTGTAATCCTCCGCCTGCTCCTTCTCGCGCATTTTTATCGTCTTTCCGGAAAGGTCGTCGAATGTTCTTGTCTCTTTTCTTATCGGCTTTTCTTTTTTTTGCCTTTGTATTTCGTATTCTATCGCGGCTTTTACATTGCTAAGGGAATTTATATTTTTTATCTCGGCCCTTTCTGTCTTGAATTCGGGAAGGGAAACGTTGACGTCGATTTTTATTCCGGAGTTTTTGTCTATGGCTTTCACATAATCCAGAGTTGTGATTAATTGCCTTATCCAGGAAACAACGTCTTCTGAATTTTTGAAATCCGGCTCTGTTACAATTTCAATCAACGGGCTTCCAGAGCGGTTGTAATCCACCTCTCCTGTTTGGGGATTCCAGGCCGCGGGATCTTCTTCGAGATGAGTTTCCCTTATTCTTATTCCGAGAAATTTCCCATTTTCAGAAATTGGAATCGCGTAAGTTCCCGAAATCGTAGATTGAAATCCCTTCGGCAAGTCAGGCCAGTCATAATGCTTTCTCTGCCATGAAAATCTGGAATTAATCCTGCATCCTAAAATCAAAGATATTTGTATCACTTGATTAATCGCAGTCTTGTTTGGAAGCATTGGCTTGGCTCCGGGTTGTCCTGTGCAGACAGGGCAAATGTTTGTATTTGGCTTTGAAAATTTCATTCCATGGGAAGATTTGCAACGGCAGAAAAGTTTCTCGTTCGTGTTAAGATAACCGTGAATTTCCAAACCTATTTTTACCATTGAGAAAAAAAGAAAAATAAGTTAATAAACTTTTTTTCAAGTTTCCATCGTGAACTCAGGAAAAAGAAGAACCGATTTATTAAATTATTTATTTTCCAGTCTCTTGCACTTTTGAGGATTATAATGCGGAAATTGAAGAGTTTGACCGGCTATTAAATTTTTTCCTTTATTGACTTTTTGAAGATAATTCATTATATCCCCCACGCTTATATCTCTCAAGCAAGGATGGTTTCCAACAGATTGTGCAAGTTTCCAGTACGTGTCTCCTTTGTCTATTTCAATTGTTTTGAGACTTTCGTGACTCTTTAAAACTTCTAATCTCTCATTTCTTCTAACAGATTCTTGATAACTTTTTACCTCACTAACCGCATAAAGTCCGATTAAACCGGCGGCAATCACCCCCACGGAAATCCCGAGAACTTTCCTTAAACTCATGAGCGTATTCGTGGTTTTTCCTTTATAAGTTTTATTCTCTTCAACATATGATTATATTTTTATAGTCTTTTATATTGTTTGAATTATGCCGGACAGGAAACCGCAAACAGGCGACTATGTTGAAATTCATCTTTCAAAGCTGATTTATCTTGGGATTTTATTGGAAGTTCCTGGAAATGAAAAAGGCGTGGTTTTGCTGAAATTGGATTCCGGATACAATGTCGGTTTCAACAGGAAAGATATTTTGAAAATAAAATTTCTGAGAAAAATAAAATCGGACGAGAAAAATTTTGAGATAAAGAAATCTTCCGAGAAGCCGAACATCGCGATGATAATCACGGGAGGCACTATAGCGTCAAGATACGATTCAAGAACAGGAGGCGTCAAGCCTTTGACAAAGCCCGAGGAGTTGTTCAAATATTATCCTGAACTATTTGAATTGGTCAACGTTTCCAAGATTGAAATCCCTTTCATGAAAGCCTCGGAAGACATGGATTTCAAAGACTGGCAAAAAATCGCAAGAATTGCGTCTGGGTTTTTAAACGACGGAAACATAAAGGGAATCATAATAACTCATGGAACTGATTTTTTGCATTACACTTCGGCAGCCTTGAGCTTTTTCTTGAAAAATTTAAGCAAACCCGTTGTTTTGACTTACAGCCAGAGAAGTTCAGACAGGGCGAGTTCTGATGCAAATTTGAATTTGCGTTGCGCGGCTTTGGCTGCAATCAGCGACATTGCGGAAGTCATGATTGTGGGACATGCAACCACAAACGATGATTATTGTTATGCAATGCCCGGAACAAAAACAAGAAAAATGCATTCTTCTGCAAGGGACGCTTTTAAGACAATCAACGGAAAACCCTTCGCGAAAATCTACGGCGACAGAATTGAAATTATTTCACATCATAAGAAAAGAGAAAAAGGCAAAACCAAGATTGACTCAAAATTCGAGCCTCGGATTGCTTTGATAAAAATTTATCCGGGACAAAATCCAGACTTGCTGGATTTTTACTCGAAGAAAAAATACAAGGGCTTGGTTTTGGAATGTTCGGGGTTGGGACATGTTCCTTCAAGCGGAAAAAAATCATGGCTGAAAAAAATAAAAGAAATTCAGAAAAAAGGAATTGTTGTTTGCATCACGAGTCAGACGATTTTTGGAAGAGTGGATCCTTTTGTGTATTCAAACGCGCGGGAACTGTTTGAATCGGGAGCGATTTATTTGGAAGACATGCTGGCTGAAACTGCTTTTGTAAAACTCGGCTGGATTCTTGCAAGGACAAAAAACAGGGAAGAAGTCAAAAAATTGATGCTCACGAATTTTGCGGGGGAATTGAATGAAAAATTGGAATTTCAGGAAATTTAATTAGAAGGATTTTTAAAGCGGAATTTTTTATGGATTTTATGTTAAATCAAACTTTGTCGGAAATAGACAACCTTGTATCGAGAATAAATACTCATCCGGAATATTCGGGATGCGTTTGGAGGGAAAAATATCACGCTTTAATGGAAGAGGCTGCGAAACACTCCCTTGACATTGAACTTCTGGCTGACGAAAAAAAAATCAGCAGAAAAGAAAGGGAATCTTTCTTGAAAAGATTAAACGGCGCAGAGAATTTTTTGGCCAGAGAAGGCATTTCACCTTATTCTCTATCAAGACTCGGTTATGAGACAGAACCAGATAAAAATCCCTCTTCAGGATTTAGAAACATTCTTGTCGGTTTCGGTGGTTTTTATGGAACAGAATCAGAGAAAATTCCTTTTGAGATAAACGACCTTGTGATTTTTTTGAAACATTTTCAAAGTCATCCTGTTGTAAGAGCAGCACAAGCGCACTTGGAATTAGTCAGAATACATCCCTACATGGATGGAAACGGAAGGGCCGCAAGATTGCTGCAAAATTTTTGCCTTCAGGAAATGGATTATCCTCCCGCACTTATACTTGCAGGGAACAGAAACGAATATTTAACGACACTTGGAAAAGTCTTAAATGAAAGACTTCATGAGAAGACAAATTTATATTCTCCTTCCGACGCTGAAAATGGTTTTTATGATTTTGTTGCTCAAGGCGTTCTTCTTTCTTCCAAAGAATTGGAAAAAGAATTAAGAAAAAAAAGAATGTACGAGGTTAAACTGGCAAATGTCTCCAATCCCGGAATGGTTGGAACTGTTGCAAAAATGATTAGGGGGATTGGAAGGCAGACAAGGGAAGGGGGAATTGTAGTTTCCATAAATAAAAAAAACGGACACAAGCACGGCGAATCCTTAAGGATTACAGGAGACATAGGGCAGGAAGAAATTAGGGAATCTCTGGAAAGATTTTGTTCAAGATATAGTTTAAAATTTGTTTTGACAGGAAAATATTGCTGATTGATTAACTTTAAATAATTCTCTTATTTTTCTTTTCAATGCCTGAAATTAATTACGATAAAGTCGGACTGAAAGTCGGGCTTGAAATACATCAGCAATTGGACACGAAAAAATTATTTTGTTCCTGTCCTTCGATGTTGAGGCAGGACAATCCTGATTTTACAATTCACAGGAAACTTCATGCGGTTGCTGGAGAAACAGGGGAAATCGACCCCGCAGTAATGCACCAGGTTTCCTTGAAAAAAGAATTCGTTTACGAGGGATACAAAACAACCTGCCTTGTTGAAATTGACGAGGAGCCGCCGCATCCTGTAAACAACGAGGCTTTGAAAATTGTTTTGCAGATTTCAATTTTGCTGAACGCGAAAATTTTTCCGATAACGCAGATAATGAGAAAAACAGTCATTGACGGTTCAAACACCTCTGGATTTCAGAGAACTGTTTTAATTGCACGCGACGGATTCATTCAAACAAGCCACGGAAAAGTCGGAATAGAATCAATCTGCTTGGAAGAAGACTCGGCAAGAATTATCGGAGCAACGGAAAACGAGGTTTTTTACCGTCTTGACAGGTTGGGAATTCCCTTGATTGAAATTGCAACCGCACCAGACATAAAAAATCCCGAACAAGCAAAAGAGGTTGCTTTGCAAATTGGAAAAATTTTGAGAAGCTGCAATGTTCGTCGTGGTTTGGGCACGATAAGGCAGGATGTCAACGTTTCGATAAAAAAAGGAGCAAGAGTTGAGATAAAGGGCGTCCAGAAACCGGAGTTGATTGAAAAAGCTGTTGAGAAGGAAGCAGAAAGACAATTTCAAATAATCAGCATGGAAGGAAAAGTCGATTCTGAAGTGAGAAAAGTTTTGTTAAACGGAGAGACGGAATTTTTGCGTCCCATGCCTGGAAATGCGAGAATGTATCCCGAGACGGATTTGCCTTTGCTGAAAATTTCCAGAGACATGATAAACGAAGTCAAGAAAGATTTGCCGAAATTGATAGGTGAATCCGAGGAAGAATTGAGAAAACTCGAATTGAATCAGGAAATGATAAAGCTGCTTTTTTCGGAAAACAAAGTCGAAGAATTCAAGGAGCTTCTTGCGGTATTGAACAATCCGAAATTAATCGCGAAAATTCTTTTGGTTTTTCCGAGAGAAATTGCAAGCCGAGAGACGATTCCAATGGAGAAAATTGAAAAACTTCTTGATGCTTCTGCATTGTTGTTTGTCATCAAATCCTTGAAGGAAAAAAAGATAAAGGAATCAGAGGTAAAACACGTTCTTGAAAAGATTGCAAATGGAGAAAGCCCGAGAAGCGCAATAAAAATTGAAAAAGAGGATTTGAACAATCTTGAAGAGAAAATTCACAAGATAATAAGGGAGAAACCCGGATTGTCCGAGAATGCGTACATGGGTTTGGTCATGAAGGAACTTAAAGGAAAGATTTCTGGGAAGGAAGCCATGGAAATTATTAAGAAATATGTGAAATAGAAAAATTTATATAGGTGTATGCATATGCATATGCATGGTAAAAGTCATCTCTTTGTCAAATGAAGCATATGAGAAATTGAAAGCCTTGAAATTTGAAAGATCTTTTTCAGAAGCTATCACTGATTTAATTGAAAACAAAAAAAAAGAAAAGAGAAATATAATGGATTTTTGCGGGATTTGGGCTGATAGAAAAGAAGAAGTTGATAAAATGAAGAAAATGATTGAAAGAGACAGGAAAAAATTTAAATTGAGAGAGGTAAAGTTTTGATGTACTGCATCGACACAAACATTCTTATTGACATTCTTAGAGGAGATGAAAAACTTGCTTCAAAACTGCAAAATTTATCCAGTTCCTTGATTTATATAACCTTCATAACTTTGTGTGAGTTGTACAAAGGCGCTTATTCTTATCATGATTCTGTGATAAAAATATCTGATATTAAAAATCTTGTTTCTTCTTTTGGTTTTTTAAATTTAAATGAAAAAATATGCGAGGAGTTCGGTAAAATGTATTCAGAATTAAAAAAAACAGGCAAGATGATAGAAGAATCTGATTTATTTATTGCATCTATTGTTAAAGTTAATAATCTTATTTTAATAACAAGAGACAAGGATTTTAAGAAGATAAATATACGAACTGAAATTTGGTGAGAATTTATTAAAAAATATGCGAAATAGCCTCCAAATATAAAAGTCCTTAATATGGGAAATTATGATTAACATGAAATTTTTCAAAAAACATTGGTGGAAAAGTAGTTACAAACTGCCTGTTAGTTTTATTCTATTTTTTGTACTGGCTTTTTTTCTTATCGGCGAACAACTTCCAGCCCTGCCAACTTATTTATTTGGGTCTGGATTAAGCGGGGACGGTCCTGATAAACTTCATATACTAGACCTAAGTTTTCCTGATGCTATTCATCGCCCTATTGCTTATATCTTGATTGGCACAGTAATTTGGATTCTTTTCAGAATATTTACTTGGCCTCTTGCTTGGATTATTGGGGCATCTCTTTGGGCATTGGAGCAATCGTTTCTAACTCCGTTAGATCAGCGCCCGTCGATATCAAACATACTATTTTTTACATTTACTTTTTGGATTGTTCTCACTTTAGTTCCATATTTCATTTATAGAGCCGTCGATTACAAATGGGGAAAGAAAGGCAAGCGCAATGCCATTCTAATTGCAATCGCAATAAATCTTTTGCTTCTGGGATTTTTTGCCTATCAAATTTTTTATTTACATAATTCCTATAGTCAGCAAATGCTACCAACTAATACCTGCCCCGATCGGCTGGTTGAAGAGATAGGAGAGACTCCCGAAACCAGCACTACAACTGTTTATTGGAAAAATAAGACTTATCAGTCAAGTGCTGAAGTCTACAATTTTGTGAAAGAAAATTGTCCTGGAGTGATGGAAAGAATTGAGAAACCGTAATTTATGAAAGATAAAAGTGGCTTGTTACTCACATTCAACTTAAGAATCATCATCCATTATTGTGATGGAGAGATTTCGTTACCTTTAAATATTTCTTCTTTCTTTCTGAAAAATGAAAGAATTCAATTTATCCGATTTTAACAAAAAAAGAATCCTTATTGACGATGTTTTCAAATCCAAAAATAAAACCGTTGAAGTCGCGGGCTGGGTTCACAACTCAAGGGACTTGAGTAAAGTGAAATTTATTATTTTGCGGGATTTTTCTGGAATTATTCAAATAACAGGAATAAAGGGAAAAACCAACGAGAAAATATTCAAAGACATGGAAAAAATCCCGAGAGAATCTGTGATTTATGTAAGCGGTAAAATCGTTGATTCAAAACAGGCGCCGGGAGGAAAAGAAATAAATCCGGAAGAATTGATTGTTATTAATAAATCAGAAGAACTTCCGATAGATGTTCCGTTCAATCCAAGCGACGATTCAAAAACAGAATTGCCGAAGAGACTTGATTACAGGTTTTTGGACTTGCACAGGAAAAAAATCCAGGCGATTTTTAAAATCCAAAGTGAAATTGCAAATTCTTTTCGCGAATATTTTTACAAACAAGGCTTTGTTGAGGTTTTTCTGCCGTCGGTAATTTCCAGTTCCAGCGAGGGCGGCACTGATTTGTTTGAAGTGAGGTATTTCGAGCAAAAGGCGTATCTGGCGCAAAGTCCGCAATTATACAAGCAGATGCTCGCCTGTTCTCCTCTTGAAAAAGTTTTCACAATAACTCCTGTTTGGAGGGCTGAGAAACACAATACAATTAGGCATTTGAACGAGTCAAGGCAAATGGACATTGAGGTTGCGTTTGCAAACCAACAGAAGATAATGGAATATGAAGAGGAAGTTGTGAAGCACATCATTAAAAGAGTGGTTGAGAAATGCGGGGAAGAATTGAAGATTTTGAAAGTCAACCTAAAAATTCCGAAAGCAAAATATCTCAGTTATGACGAAGCCGTGAAACTTTTGAAAATAAAACACGGCGAGGATTTTAGTCCTGAGAATGAAAAAGAGCTTGACAAGAAATTTCCGGACACGATTGTTTTTGCCCATTCCTGGCCTGCGAGCATAAAGCCGTTTTACATCATGCCGAAAGATGCAAAAGCAGATGCAAAATTGTCCGAAGGTTTTGACGCGATTTACAAGGGATTGGAAATAACTTCCGGAGGGCAGAGAATTCACATTCCTGAATTGCTTGAAAAGAGAATAAAAGCAAAGGGTTTGAATCCGAAACATTTCAAAGCATACATCGACAGCTTCCGTTTCGGGGCTCCGCCTCATGCTGGATGGAGCATAGGCTTGGAAAGACTTACGCAATTAATCGTCGGAGAAAAAAACATTCGCGAAGCGGTTCTGTTTCCGAGGGACAGGGACAGGCTGACTCCATGAGTCGCTCTGCATATCAAATAAATTTAACATAGAGACAGGCTGACGTTGTGATTTTTTATCACAACAATTGTTAAAAATAATCTTTTCACTTTACGTTTATGTCTTATATATCTGTTAGACCATTTCTTGCCGATGGCGGTAGGCATAATGATTCTTGTAAAATAAGTACGCAAGAGTCATTAAAATGTCCATTCTGTTTTAAAGAAATTGAAACACAGATATTGGACGGAATTCTTTGGACAAAAGTCAATTCCTTACAATTGTTCATGAAATGTAAATCTTGTAACAATTCATTTATCGGTTATGCGAATTATAATCAAGGTGATCAAATTTACAAGATTTCCTCTCTTTCAAGAGGGAATCGTAATAAGAGGATATTTGAGAAAGAAATTGAAGAACTCTCTGCAAATTTTGTTAAAATTTATGGAGAAGCCGAGATAGCAGAGAATGAAAATTTAATTGAAATTTGTGGTGGAGGTTATCGAAAAGCCTTAGAGTTTTTAGTTAAAGATTACTTAATTAAAAAATTTCCACCTAAACAAGAAGAGATAAAAAAGAAGTTCCTTGGAAATTGTATTGATGAAATGATTGATAATCCTAAAATAAAAGAAATTGCGAAGAGAGCAACTTGGTTAGGAAATGATGAATCCCATTATTTTAGAGTATGGGGAGATAAAGACTTAACAGATTTGAAAAAATTAATTGAGATAACAGTTCATTTTATTACGATGGAAATTCAATCAGAGAATTACATGCAAAATATGAACTAACGTTAATTTTTTAATCTCCTTGTTCTTTGATTTTTCATGGATTTCCTGTGGCATTCTGTTTCAGAGAAGGAAAAGGAAGAAATTAAGAATCAAGCCAAGGGCATAATGGATTCTTTTTCAAAGAAATTATCTTCTGTAAAAGAAAAAATTCCTGAACCTTCAGTTGAAAGAGAAGAATTTGAGCGCGTTGAAAACGAGGGAAATGAATGCGACGAGGATTTCAGGAAAAGAATGTTTGAAAACGCGCCGAACAAAAATCAGAATTTCATATTGGCGGAGAGGAAATCATGGAAATGATTTTGATATCAAATAAATTTGACATAAAGAAGAAATGGTGAGAGGTAAATTTATTTTATCCGGAACTGGAAACGACGGATTTAGGCACAAATATCATATAAATAAAGACAAAGGATTTCGCGAGATATTTATCAGTTTCATGACTAAATTGGAATTTGACCAAAAAGAAATTCAGGGAATATTTAATCAAGGATATGAAAGCGAAATAGAAGATGACGAACAGATTTATGCCCAGTGGAAGATTGATGCAGACGAGATAGTCGACGAAACGTTACATTTTGAAAATGAAAAATATGAAGTGGATGTCTTTTTTGGAAGTAAAAAAGTTTTTCTCGTTGTTAGGACTAAAAATAGAAATGAGATGATTGATTTGCTTCGAAAAGATGTTTCTTGGAAAAGCGATGAGGAATTTGAAAAAATAAGAGAAGAAAATAAAGAAAAGCGCAAACAAAGGGCTTTAAAAGAAATTGAAAAACAAAATAAATCTAATCTGATAAAAGTGGAACATGAAAAATAAAATAGCAATAATTTTCGGCGGAACTTTTGGATTATACTATGGCAGAGGCGTTTTCAGAGAAATAGAGAAAAGATTTAACTGTACCATAATGAGAGTTTCCAAGGATAAATTAAAAACAAAAATAAATCAGATAAATGTTGACATCTATATCTGTAACAGTCCAACAAGGGACAAAAGTTATATTTTTCAAAAGAAATGGATGAAGATTTCCCAATGGAAAGAATTAATTCCACCACCTGCTGATGAAGTTGCTAGAAATGTTGGAAATCCCAATGTTGTTCTATTTTTTGGGTATTGCGGTACTTTTATAGGTAAAAAATCAAACTATACTCCTGAAATTTTCAAGGAAATCTTTTTTGACAAAATGATGACAAAAATTGATGAATCAAAAATAAAAGCAACTAATGCAATAAAAATAAAGAATATTTTGAAGGGAAAAATAAACGCTGATTCTGCGACAGTTATAACCTCAAACGTGACTCTTGCTCCAGTTCACGAAAAACCCGAATCAAAGGAAAAACTTATATCTTTAGCAAAAAAATTATCCAAATTTGGCGATGTTGTTGAAAAGGAGAGTTATCAGATTGTAAAACATTTTAGAAACAAGGTTTCAATAGGTGTTTACATTCAATCTTCAGATGTTTTGACTAATAGAAGACATATGCTTCATCGTAAAATGGAAACTGACAAAAACAGATTTAACAGTAATGTTGTTAAAGCAATAAAAATCGCTTTGGAAAAAATGAGATGAAAACAAATTATGATATCAAGAAAATTGAAATAGAAGAATTTAAGAAAAAATTAATAAATTATTTTAAAAAACCTCACTATGACGTTACTTTAAATGATTTAATTGAATATATGAAATTAAAAGAGGATGAAATAAACTTATTACAGTATTGCCTAGATGAATTGGTTGATGAAGATTGGCTGAAAAAATCTTCATGTTTAGATCATTTTGAATATGATTTAACAGAAGAGCATGGGGGAATTCATTAAAATGACATCAACGCTCCAATCCCTGCAAAAATATCTTGACAAAATCAAAAAGGAAGACGGAAAGATAAATGCATTTTTGCAGTTGAATCCAAATGCTTTGCAGGAAGCAAAAGCAATTGACGGAAAAAGACAAAAGGGAAAACTCGCGGGAAAAATCATTGCGGTAAAATCCAATATAAATGTCAAGGGATTGAATGCTTCCTGTGCAAGTAAAACTCTTGAGAACTACAAGGCAACTTACGATGCCTATGCAATTCAAAAAATAAAAGATGAAGACGGATTGATTATAGGAATGACAAACATGGACGAGTTTGCTTCTGGGAGCAGTGGAGAAACTTCGGCTTTCGGACCGACGAGAAATCCTAGAAATCCAAGCCTAATTCCCGGCGGAAGTTCTTCTGGAAGTGCCGCCGCTGTTTCTGCGGATTTTTGCGACATGGCTCTCGGCTCTGAAACAGGAGGAAGCGTTAGAAATCCCGCGTCGCACTGCGGAGTTATTGGAATAAAACCAAGTTATGGAAGCGTATCAAGATATGGATTAATTGATTTGTCAATGAGTTTGGACCAGATTGGAGTTTTTGCAAAAAATATCCCAGATGCGGGTTTGCTTCTTGATGTAATAAGAGAAAAAAGCGAAAAAGATGGGATAATGGAAAGAACTGAAAAAATTAATTTTAACGAGATTGAAAAAGTTCCCAAAAATTTGACAATCGGGATTTTGGATTTTCCAGTCGGAGACGAGAGCATAGAAAATTTGATTGAATTAAAAACCAATGAGGCAGTTGCTAAATATGGGTGGAAAACAAAAAAAATAAAACTTAGTATTTTGGATTTGGCTGTTGAAACATATTATCCCTTGGTTTACGTTGAGTTTTTTTCTGGAACAAGAAGATTTGACGGAAGAAGATACGGGAAAAAAATAGAAGATTCCGCAGGACCTGAAGCATTGAGAAGAATTTTGGGAGGTTCGGAAATAAGCAAAGCAGAATATCATGGAAGATATTATGACAAGGCATTAAAAATAAAGAAACTTGTCGAGAAAGAATTTGAAAATATTTTCAAGAGCATTGATTGCCTGATTTCTCCGACTGTTCCTAAATTGCCGCATAAAATCGGAACTAAGATTTCCGTCGAGGAAATGTATCATTATGATGCTCTTACGATTCCGGCAAACCTTGCCGGAAATTGCGCAGTATCAATTCCCGCGGGGGAAATTCAAGGAATTCCCGTCGGCATGCAGATAATCTGCGACAAGTTTCAAGAGCAAAAAATGTTGCAGATTGCGAGATGTTTTGAGAAGATATAAGTATTAAACGCTCGTCTTTAGGCTCGCACATTGATGTTGTTTTGCATTCGGCGTTCCGCACGATGCCTTCAAAGAAAATAATTAATACAAAAAATATTTATACATTAAAATTTATTGAGTTGGTGGTAATACTTCGCGAAACTGAGTGGAGTGAGAAAAATAAAAAAAACATAAAGATGCAAACAAACATTTTCGTGATTTCCGGAGGTCCCGGCGTCGGGAAAACAACTATTGTAAACGAATTGGGAAAATTGAAATATAACATAATTCCCGAGGCTGCGAGAGTTGTCGCGGAAAGCGATAAAAGATTTATTGGAAAATCCATAAAAGAAATTAACCGGCAGATTTTTCAAGATGAAGTTTTAAAACATCAAATTAAATTGCAGGACGACTTTTTGCTGAAAAATAATGACATTGGTTTTTCCGACAGGGGATTTGGAGATTCTTTGGCTTATTACAAAATAAACAGATTAAAATTCCCGAAAAAACATTTTGATTATGTGAGAAGTTTCAGATACAAGGGAATATTTATTTTGGAACCATTGAGGTTTTACAAAACCGACGGGCTGAGAGTTGAGACAAAAAAGGAACAACAGGAGATTCATGATGAAATTTCAAGAGCATACGAGAATCTCGGATATTATTTGATAAAAATTCCGCAAATGCCCATTGAAGAAAGGATTGCATTTATTCTGAAAAATATCGAAAATCTTTAAAAAGGATTTTATTTTGTTTGAATTATGAAAAATAAGAAATTTTTCAAGCATAAAAAGCGATTGGCATGGCGATTACGCATACGCATTGCGAGACACGGCAAAAACAAAGCATCGCAAAAGGAGTTTTCATAATGAAGATTGACGATGTTGAAATAAAATGGCTCGGGCATGCGGGATTTTTTGTCAGGAATTCGGCGAACATTTACATAGATCCTTACAACATAGCAGAAGGAAACGAAAAGGCGGATTTAATTCTGATAACACACAGCCATTACGACCATTGTAACCTTGCAGACCTGAACAAAATCGTGAAAGAGGGAACGAGAATTTTGATGCCCGCGGACTGCCAGAGCAAAATCACAAAACTGTCCTTGCCTGTTAGGATGGAAATCGCCGAGCCGGGAAAGGAATTCGACTTCGGAAAAATAAAAATCTCGACGATTCCGGCATACAATGTCGACAAAATATTTCATCCAAAAGAGGAAGGATGGGTGGGCTATGTTCTGAAAATCAACGACGTGATAATTTATCATGCAGGCGACACGGACAAGATAGATGAAATGCAAAGCCTTACAGGATACAATCATGCCGGAAAGAAATTTGTCGCGCTTCTTCCTGTCGGAGGGAAATACACGATGAATTCAGACGAAGCGGCGGAAGCCGCCAAGACAATAAAACCTTTTTTGGCGATTCCGATGCATTACGGAAGCATAATAGGAACAAAGGAAGATGCGGAAGACTTTGTGAAGCAGTGCAACGAGTCAAAAATAAATGCGGAAGTGATGGAAAAAGATTAGTACATCTTAATCACAATAATATTTATAAATAATTTTGATTAATATTTTTTGATGGATTTAGAATCAGAAAGATTGGCTGGAGAAATTTTTAAGTTGGAAGGTTTAAGACAATATGAATTAGAAGGCGAAAGATTAAGCCAAACATTTGAATATTTTAAACCAATGATACATCATGCTTGTGATGTTGCAAGAGCTTTTACAGAACGTCTTCCAGTTGTTATTGAGGACAATTTGGTTTTTGAATACAAAGGATTAAAGATTGAAAGTATGCTTGCATGGGATTCCAACAGCAGTTTTGAAATTCATTATCAAAATGATTTAGTATTTAGATGGAGAGATACAACTAGAAGCGATGGATTAAGAGATATAACTGATTATGTTCCCGGTGAATGGGAAAAAATGATAGAAGAATTGCATCCGCTTGCTGAAAGAGCGAAGAAAAATCTTGAAAGCACTTCCAGAAGAAATTAATTATTCTTTGAAATTTTCAATTTTCGCTCTTTTTTAAGTAATTTATTTCTATAAAAATAATTCTCACATCACTAATCAATGACATATTCTGTTTTTTTATTATAGATTGAATCATATAAACATTTAAAAAAGTGTTATTGATAGTTTAGCAATACTGAATTTATTTCAGAGGAAAATAAAATGCGAATTTTGAAAGGAGGTTAATATGGTTTTGGATTTTGCCAAAGAGGCAATAAAAAACACAGACACCCACAGCATAAATTTCGACGAATTGAAGGCGGGAAAGGCGAACATCAAAGTCATCGGCGTCGGAGGATGCGGAGCCAACGCGGTTACGTGGCTTTACAACAAGGGAATCAACGGAGCAACCGTTTACGCCGCGAACACTGATGCATTGCACTTGAGCGTTACAAAAGCCGACGAGAAAATTCTTCTTGGCAGGGAACTTACGAGAGGATTGGGAGCAGGCGGAGTAGCAACAAGAGGAAGAGAAGCAGCCAAGGAATCACTTTCAGAGCTTAAAAAAGCGCTTTCGGCAAGCGACATGGTTTTCGTGATAGCAGGAATGGGTGGAGGAACAGGAACAGGAGCAGCGCCGGTTGTCGCGCAGATTGCAAAGGAAACAGGAGCAATCGTCATCGGAGTTGTAACAATGCCCTTCGAGGCAGAGAAGGCAAGAATTGACAAGGCTGAATTCGGATTGCAGGAATTAAGAGAAGTTTGCGACACTTGCATTGTTCTCGACAACAATCGACTTGTGGATATTGCGGGACAATTGCCTATAGAGCAGGCTTTTGCGGTTGCAAACGAATTGGTTTCGACCATGATCAAGGGAATTGTGGAAACAATCACTCTTCCAAGTTTGATTAACCTTGACTATGCAGACGTCTCAACAATAATGAGGGGAGGTGGAGTGGCTGTAATTGGAATCGGCGAAGCCGACACACAGAACAGAGTCATGGAAGCAGTGAACCAGGCATTGACACATCCATTGCTTGACGTGGATTACAGGGGAGCAACAGGAGCATTGATTCACATTACCTGCGGGCCGGATTTGCAGTTGCACGAATTCGACGTCATAGGAAGAACTGTTTCTGAAAATTTGAGCCCTGATGCGCAAGTAATCATCGGAGCGAGAATCAACAAGGAATTTGTCGGAAAAGTCAGAGTCATCACGATAATGACAGGAGTCAGAAGCCCTTATGTTCTTGGAAAAACTCCGGAGGAACACGCGACAGCTTCATCGAAAGAAATGTCTGACTTGGGCATTGAATTCTGGAGGTAAAAACCGCCAGCCGGTTTTTACGAATCCCGCAACCATTGATTTTTTTATTTTTTGTTATCTTTTTATTTTTTAATGATTAATTGGAAATTTGTTCCGCCCAAGAGAACAAGTTTTAATATGAAGAATTTTCCAGTTTATTCGAGAGTTGCATCAGACGTTAAAGTGATATTGGATTAACAATTTTTATTAGCGAAGCATCGTGCGGAACGCTGATGATAAGCCATTAATAATAAGCGAGCCGAAAGGCGAGCGTAATTCTTTTAAACTCTTTTCCCTTATATTTTTCATGGAAGAAGGTGAGATGCAAGAGGTTGTGATAAGAAAAGTGGGTGTTCTTTCAGCCGCAATTTTTTCTGCAATCCTTGGAATTTTTATCGGCTTGATTACGGGAATATTTTTGGTTATAATTTATTCAGTTGCCAATTCAATGTTTCCAACAGTTAATCCTTACATCAGCGATTATTCTTCATGGGTTTATTATTCATTGATTATCCTGCCTCTTTTGGATTTGGTTTTGGGATTTGTTCTCGGAGGAATTTTTGCCTTTGTATACAACATTTCGGCAAAATTATTTAATGGAGTGAAATTGTATTCTTAGCCCCGCCTCTAATCCCCCGACCACCCAAAGAACTGATTTTAACTAAAAACAGTTTTCATCAACTTTTAAAATTGGGATTGCACATCAACCTCTTTAAATAATTACTACGAATTTTGCTCACTATCACCGCCTATGAACAAAGAATTAATATCGAACAAATTTTTTATCAGAATTATCTCAAGAAATTTTCTCTAAAAATTAAAAATTGATAGGTAGTTTTATCATTAACTCGTTTTTTATTTCAAACATCCAGTTTCTTAATCCCCTTCATTTTTTTGTTCCCGTATTTTTCAAAATTCAGAGTGAAATCCATGGAAGGTTTTTTGCTTGGTTTTTCTTTTTTGAATTCATATCCAACAGGAATGACTGCTTCCAAATTTGCATTGTCGGGAATTTTCAGTTCCCTTTTTATTTGATTTTCATTGAAATGTCCTATCCAGCAGGCTGCCATTTTTTTCTCTTCAATTGACAAAAGAAAATTTTGTATTGCAGCGCCTGCTTGTTGCCTTGCATAGATTTCACCCCTTTCTCCGAAGGATTTTTTTACAAGAGAAGGATTTGAAGCGACGGCAACAATGTAGCGAACATCCGAGACAAAATCCTGCTGGCAGGCTTCCGCAATCATGTTAATTTTTTCCTTGCCTGAAACCAAGATAAATTTTAATGTTGGAATTCCTCCCGCAAGAGGCGCATGCCTTGCGGCTTCAACACATTCAATTATATCCCTCCAATCTGGTTTTCTGTGGGAGAATTTTTTCGTGCTTTTTCTGTTTTTTATCGCGTCATTGAGGTGCATTTTTTATTAAAGAGGAAGAAGTTTTTAAAATTGTTGTTTTTGTTGTTCTAAATATTCTTCAAGTGTTAATTTACATCTTTCAAGAAGAGGGTTTTTTACTTGCACTTGTTCATTCGGCATAAATTCTCGAACAAACTTTATTTCAGTTATAGGTTCTCTTATAATATTACTCTTTCCCACATATTTTTCTATATACACACAACCAAATCCTTTTTCCCATTCAACAACCATGGCTATCATTCTTCTGTCATAACCATATTCCCAAAAATCATATGCGACACCTTGCGCACCTTTTCTTAAGGTTTCAGTAAGAGGATCTTCTGGACAAATTTCATGGTCTATTGTTGCTTCAACAAGACATCTATAACCATTTCCCCTCTTTTTAGCCAATTCTTTAAGATTAATTCCATTCATGAAATTTCATTTAAAATATCTTATTTAAATTTGATTGTCTTTCAGTTAAATCTAATCTCTCCGCCGCCGAGGACTTCTTTTCCATCATATAAAACTATTGCCTGTCCTTCTGAAATTCCTGTTATTGCCTTGTCGAGAATGACTTTTATTTTTCCGCTTCTGTTTTCAATTTTTGCAGAAAGCAATTCTCCTACTTGACGGATTCTTGCTAGGATTTTCTTGGAATTTTCATTTTGTTTTTTTGTCTTATTCTCGCCCGCCCGCCCGCGAGAATTTAAATTAATATCAATGATTTGTTTATTTGTTAACCTTTTTGTTTTGGTATTAATTATTTCATCGGCATTAATCCAACTTTGGTTTTTGAGCCAAATTTCCTTTCTGTAGTTTAAAGGATGTCCTTCCGGCGCTGCGATGATGGTATTCTTTTTTACGTCTTTTTTTGCGACATACCAGCGCTTCATGAGGTTTTTATCATCATGCTTTTTTGAAACATCAATTCCAAATCTCATCCCGATTCTTTGCCCTATTGTATAATAATAAATTCCGTCGTGCTCTCCCATGATTTCTCCTTGAGGATTCAGGATTTTTCCCTTCTTTGGTGCAATCCGAGCCTGAAGAAATTTTTTCAGGTTGACTTTTCCGACAAAACAAATTCCTACTGTTGATTTTTTGTCGTAATTCAGGAAATGATTTTTTCTTGCTATTTCTCTTATTTGTTTTTTTGTGTAATCTCCTATTGGAAATATCAAATGCTTCAATTCATCTTGCTTTAATCTGTAGAGAAAATAACTCTGGTCTTTTGATTCGTCGGTTGCGCGGAGGAGTTGATATTTCACTTTTTTTTCATTCCACTTTTTCGCTTCCCGCCAGCCCGCCCCATGAGAATTAATGATTAAATCTTTGTGATTTTTATTAAATAATTTGTTTTTTACATTAGAAATTTTATTGTTATCATTCTTTGTCACTATTTTTTTTATCCTCGCATAATGCCCTGTTGCAACGAAATCGCAGCCGAGTTTTTTCGCTGCTTTGATTAACAAAGGAAATTTCACTTTTTGATTGCAGTCAATGTCTGGATTTGGGGTAATTCCTTTTCTATAATCAGAGAACATTTTTTCAATCACGAGTTTTTTGTATTGTTTTTCAAAATCCAAAGTGATAAGGGGAATTCCAAGTTTTGCTGCGATTTTCATTGCAATCCTACGTTCGTCTTTCCAAAGGCAATCCCCTGTAAAATCATTTTTTGAATCAGAATAGTTTTTCATGAAAACCCCAAGAATTTGGAATCCGCGATTTTTCATCATCAAGGCGGCGACAGAGGAATCAACGCCGCCGGACATCGCGACCAAGACTTTTGGTTTTGTTTTCATGATTAAATTTGAAAAATGATGATTAAAAAACATTGCTTTTTATCTTCATAATTTTTATAAATTAATTTTTATTTGATTGGGGGATGGTTGAAAGGGATTTGCAGGAAAAAAATCTAGGGTTAATTCTTAAAAATGACGGTTTTCAATTTACAGACACTTTTATTCCTTGTGCTTCCGGAGAAATCAGCCCCTTTTTTGTGCATGCGGAATCTGTTACAAAAGACGGAGAGGCTTATTTTTATGCCATACAATCTTTATGTAGCATAGTCACGGAACAAATTGGGAGAGATAAATTTAATGTTATTTCAGGGGGAGAAAGCCGCGATTGGGATTTCTCAAATCCGCTTGCAGTCACATTGATATCTCCTCATTCAAAAATCTACAAAGACGGAAGGATGCTCGGCGCGAATGTGAAAGGAAAAAGAGTTTTGCACGTTTCTGATTTGAATAATCAAGGTTCTTCTCCGAAGGATTATTGGGTGCCTTCAATCAGAAATGCAAAGGGCACAATTGAGCATTACTTGTCCTATGTCGACAGGTTGGAACGAGGAGTAAAGGTTCTGGAAGAACTTAGAATTAAAAGTTATTCTGTTGTTCCGCTTGATGGATGGGCTTGGGATAAATTGCTTGAATGGGGGAAAATTTCAAATGATATTTACAGAAACATAAGGGAAAGGGCAGAAGACCAAGATGCATGGGCTATAAAAATGTTGCAAAGCGATAAAGGGCTGGAATCTTTAGCAAAACTGCTTAATGGAGACAAGAGAAGCGAAGAGCAGGCTCATGATGTTATGAGATTTTATGAAACAATTGATTTTACTCTTTTTTTAAAAAAGAACCGAGAGGTACAAGACATCCTTAATCATAGATAAATTAGAATAATTTTAAACTTCTTTTTTTTCTATTGAAAGGAAAGTTACATAAAATTAACTTCTTGTTCTTGCATAATAAAATTTGCGGACAAATTTTATAAAGAAAATATTAGTTGTCTTTATATGAAAAAAGAGCTGAAAAAGAACGAGGACTATTGGCATGAAAAACTTTCTCCGGAACAGTTTTATGTCATGAGGAAAAAAGGAACCGAACGGCCTTTTTCAGGAAGCCTGCTTTACAACAAGAAAAAGGGAAATTATGTCTGCGGCGCGTGCGGAAATCCATTATTTGAATCAAAGACAAAATTTGATTCGGGAACAGGATGGCCGAGTTTTTACGATGCAAGGAAAAATTCTATAAAATTGAAAAGGGATTTTAGGATGATTATTCCGAGGACGGAAGTTTTTTGTGCAAGATGCGGAAGCCATTTAGGGCATGTTTTCAATCATCCGAAAAACCGAGAATGTCCAAGCGGAAAAAGATATTGCATAAATTCCATCGCCTTGGGATTTAGGGAAAATAAAAGATAAAATTTCTAGGAAATTTTGTAAGGAGAAAAAGATAAACGTCCCGGGCAGGACTCGAACCTACGACCCCATGATTTCCGTGGAGCCTACCAAAAGTAGGACATAAATTTAACAGTCATGTGCTCTACCTATTGCTCCCTTCTTCGCGTTTTAGCGCTCGGAAAAGTCTGAGCTACCGGGACTCAAAAATTTTAATAGAATTCGTTATTTAAAGTTTGTTCTTCCTTTTCTTTTTTTCTTCCTTCAACCCCAAATCAAAAACAGGCAATGGATGGTGCTTTTCAAGATACGCATAAACATTTGCCTGTTTTGCGCCTTGAATCAATGAAATAATCGCCTGCCTCGCGGCTTCGATGTTTTCCGAATCTCCTATGATTCCGACTTCATGCCCTAAAATTTCGAAATTGCAATCAGTAAGATTATTCAATGTCCTAAGTGTTTTTCCTTCCTTGCCTATTATTCTGGCTTTGATTGCTCCCATGTCTTTTCTTTTTGTGTAATCTTTTATGTTGATTACTTCAAATGTAAAATCCTCTGATTTTATTTCCAGTGCGACGGAAAGAGGGAAACCAAGGTTTATCGCATCTATCACTTTCTCGGCAACATATTCGTCAACGCTTTCTCCAGAAATTGATATCTCCTTTCCAGAGTTTGTTATCTTTACATTGAGCTCCTTTTCAAGAGTTCTTTTGTTTTTCAAAATTCTCGGGAGTTTTTCAGAGATTAGTTTTTTCATATGAAAACAATCACAATAATCTTTATAAAAGATTCATTCTTTTATAAGAAATGCCATCTGCAGCATTTGCTCGTAGAGAAAAAGAAATGTTTGAGGGATGTAAAACAGACATTACGAAATTACTTAAAGAAAGAGAAGAGATAAACTCGTTTGATATAACAAATGAAATTCTTAGGGGTTATGATCCGAACTCTCTGATTCATCTTGCATTAAAAATAAAGATTCCTTATGCCTTGGCTGAATTGAGACGATCAGGAAAGGTTACTCGAAAAGTTAGAATTCAAGTTCCTTATCTATATAACATGCCTTTGCCTTCTTTTATTCCTGCCGGAAGCAGAAATACTTTTTACTCTTTAAGTTAAAAAGTTTTTGATTAAAGCCTGGAAGAAATGTCTTTTTGCTTTTTGAACTGTGAAATGGTACTAATCACATATAATTTTATCCTAGAAAAAAGCCCAAATTTTTTAACCTGATTATATAATATTTCTTCTTTGTTTTTTAAAGGTTCCATATCTCTACCAACATATCCATAAAAGCCTCTATTCATCTTCTAATTAAATTATTTTAGTTTATAATATTTATTCTTCTGGAGAATATAATTAAAACCCTCCGGTTTCCGTTTTCAGATATCCATTCTGTTTCAGCCATTCAATTTGATTCGGACGATATTTGAAAATTATGTCTCCTTTGTTGAAATCAAGTTCCCATGGCTCGACAATCACGACGTCATTTGGGCGAAGCCAGAGTTTTCTTTTCAATCTGCCTGGGACTCGGCAGTTTCTTTTTTTCCCGTCCAAACAACTAACCATCATCTTGTTTCCCCCGAGTCTTTGGTCCAAAATTCCGATGACTTCATTTTTTCTCGGCAAGGGCGCGCGGGAGACTTTTTGCTCTTCCTCATCGGAATTGTTTTTATTTTTGAAATTATAGGACATTAATATGGAAGAAAAAATTTGTTTATAAAAGTTGGTGTGGATTTATAATTGAGATTTAGCTAAATAAATTAAATTATTTGCTTTATCTACAATCATTCTACTTCTTGATTTAAGTTCTGGATACTTATTTTCAATCCAAATCCTTTTTGTTGGAATATTTGGTAATTTGATAAATTCACTAATCTTTGATATTTCTAATGCAATCTTTTCTGCTTTGTCTTTAAGTTCTTTCCTTTCCTCAGCCCAAATAACCGATTGACATTTAAGACATCTACTTTCTCTCTTTACTTTTTCTAAATCAAAATCAGTCAATTCAATTTTACAATCAATACAAAATTCGGCTTTTTTAATTTTCTGATAAAGCATATTCATAGCGTTATCTGTTTTAGTGTTACCTCCTTCAATAATCCTATATCCTCGCTGTTGATAATAAATAGAGTATTCAATATTGTCCCATATCTTATCTGGTAAATTTTCGTCTTTTATATTATATATCTTGCTTTCTTCAAGAGGAGATTCACTTATACCTAAAATATCTTGGGGATAATTTTTTCCATTAATTTCTATAATTCGTGGTGTTCCATCATATTCTTCATCTTCCTTTTCAAATTGAACTTCTAAATCTCCTTCTATTTCATCATCATAATATTTATCTTCATATATCCCTTCGGCTTTTTCTCTATCTTCTGCTTCAATTTCTAATTCAGGTAATTCTTCAATCACAAAACCCTTAATTTTAAATTTAGGCATAAAAAAGGATATGTCGCATCTTCAACCAACATTTTTTTCATTATCAAAATGGCTTCATTTTCAGAGACTTTGTCGCCCTTGAAAAAATTCTCCTTCACATCAAGCTGGAATTTTTCCTCCTCGAATTTTTTCCCGATCAATTCGGAATCGCAAACCGCGACAACATTCCTGTAAGACTTGTGTATTTTTATAAACATGTAAGATTGATTTAATCTTACTTTTTAAATTCTCAGATTATTTGTATTTCTGAGCCTGCTCTACAGACAAAATCTTAGCCATTTTTGTTCCGCACTTTGTGCAAATTCCACGAGCCAAATAAGTTCCCCTCTTTGTCTTTTCCAATCTCAAGCTCTTCATTTCTCTGTTGGTTTTGCACCTCATGCATCTTCCTTCTAAAGCCATTTTGATACCTCCTTTCGGATTTAAGATTTAATATAAGTTAAAATTCGTTTTTAAAGATTTGTTTTGTTCAAAAATCACGGAAATTTATTTAAGGGGAATTGATTGGTATTTTTATGGCAGAAATTTATATTGCTCTTGCATTTGGAAGAAACAATGAAGGAACGAGAACTTATGGAGCAATTATTTCTTTTAATCCGAAAGAAAATATTTCTGAAAGTATGAAGATATATGGAAGATTAGAAAAAGGAATCCTTGATGTGAGATATCGGGGTTCTTCAATGGAGGAAGCCAGAAAATCAATAAAAGATTTGCAGGAAATAACAGAGGATAATTTTCCCGCGATTTTGACCAAGACATTAAATCAGGAATTTATGGAAGGATACAGGAATTAAATTCTATGAGGGCATTTTTTAGCAATGGACCAAACATATCTCTTCTTGAAAGAGATGTGAAATTTATTCGGGAAAATGGATATTCTGATTTTGATTTTTCAAACATCAATGGAGTTTTAAGAATAAGCGTTGTTGACAGAAAAATTTCCGTTGGACATAGTTGTGAGCCTGGAATAAATATAAGAAGATATCCTGAAAATATTTCTCCTTATGATTACAGAGGAAAACAATTTTGGGTTATAAGATTGTCCAAAGATATTTTTGAAAAGCTCGTCAATGGACGATTTGATTACAACGACGACGCGATAGATTCAAGATGCAAATATGATAGACTTTGCATAGAATATTTGAGGGGAATTTAAATCTTTCCCCTAACGCTGTGCCTCGCTCCGCACGCCGAACATTTTATGAACGTCAACCTGTCTTCCCTGATTAATTCAGTGTCGGGCTTTCCGCATTCCCTGCAAATCACGAATTCCTTCATGTATTGTTCTATCTTCTGATTTATTTTTTCGCTCGGGATTTTGTTGTTCAAAACCAGCCTATCGGATTCTCTTTGTCCTGAAGCAGCCAATTCCCTGAGAATGAATTTTTGAAAATGCTCCGGGTTTCTTCTTATGTGTTCTGCAATATGGAAAAAATTACTCACTATTGTTTTCTTCCCCTCGAAATGCCCCTCGACTTTCGGGATTTCAAATCTCTCGCTGGAAGAAGCCACTTGCTTTACTTTTTTGTATGCTTCATCGAGAAGTTTTTCGTATTCGCTCATGAAAAGAAATCAAAGAAAGAGTTTATAAATGTATTTTGAGAATTTAATGATGGTAAAACTTGAAGGATTGGCGGAGGAAGAAGTTCGTAAAATTAGAGCGGATGAAAAATGGAAAGAAGGAAGACTAAAAGATATTAAAAAACAAAAAGAATTTGTTAGAATTACTCGCAATATAGTTGGAGGATCTAGAATGATTATGGCTTCAACAACAAGCTATGGTCCTGATGGATTATCCAATGATGGGCCCTATCCTGACTTTTGTAGAGAAATTTTTATAAAAGGACATTTATTTTCTTTCGGAAAAATAAAAATTACAACCCATTATGAAGGATTTATATATGTAAAGGATCCAAAATATTTAGATGAAGCACTTAGATTAGCTCAAGCATATGAGAAAGCAGAATTTGGACGTTTTGGAAATTTCGGCGAATTTATAATTAAGAAAGAATACGAGGAATAATCAAGTTTTCCCACCAACTCGCAACCCGCTTGGTTTTGAATTAATAAATTTCTCTCGCAAAGTTTCCCACCCGCCTCCAAAAGAACAGAGTTAACTCCAAACAACTTTCATCAAATTATAAAATTAGACTTTACATTATCATTCATATTAATAAGCGAGCCGAAGGCGAGCGCTTGACAAAATTTATAAATCTTATTTGCATATTTCAAAAATGCTCAACATAAAAAACATAATATTCGGATTTGCGATTTTCATTCTTACAATATTCGTGGGAATTTACGGACTGTCAACTCTTTATGGCGAAGCTCCAGAATACGGAGACTATTGCCCTGAAAATTTGTTTAATCAATCTGTTTGCGAGAGCGAAGGAGGAGTTTGGGTTGAAAACACTCGATTAGTGACTGATGAAAGGGATGGAATAAAAGCAGTTCCTGTTAGTGGAGGATATTGCCAATATGATTATACTCCGTGCCAAAAAGATTTTGAAAATGCAGAGAAAGTTTATTTCAAGAAAATTTTCCTTACAGCATTGCCTTTGGGAATTTTGATTGTTCTTGCAGGTGCATTGATTCCTGTATTGGAATCTGTTTCCGCGGGATTGATGCTCGGAGGAGTTGGAATGATTGTTTACGGAACAGGAACTTATTGGAGATTTACAGACGACTGGATGAAATTTGTTCTTTCGCTCGCGGGATTGATTATCTTGATTTACGCGGCTTATTGGTTTAACAAAAAAGAAAAAGGTTTCTGGAAAAGATTGTTCAGGGGGAAATAAATTAATAGCCATTTTTATCTGAATTATCAAAAAAATCAAAAACAATGTAATTTAAATCGTCTCGCGTTTCAGTAACTATTGCAATTACTCTTTGTTTGTAAATTAACCTGTGAACAAAATCATCTGTTATTATGCCATCTATTTGATTTCCCAATGCATTAACTCTTATTTCTAATTCAGACGGTTTCTTTAGTGGTTTGGGTTCTAATTTATTAACTATCTCTTTAAAAAATTCATTAATTTTTCTATAAACTTCTTCTTGGTCTCCTGTATCAACTTTTAGAGATTTCACCCCAACCACCTTATTCTTCCTGGGCGGGGTTCAAAGACAACGCCTTCCTCGAGAAGTTTTTGAATTTCCGAGTTGATTAATTCAGGAGGATTTCCATTAAGATCGAAAATCAATTTTTCCAAGTCAATTCCCCCGTTGATTTCCGCGTTTTTTATCAAATCAATGATTTTTTCCTTGACTGAAAATGGAACCCCTTCTTTTTTTTCAGGAACCGACTTTTTGTTTTTCTCAAGTTCCAATCTTCTTACGAGAAGATATTTTGAGTCCAACTCACGCACGATTTCTGGAGAGATGTAAACCTCGTTGTTGAAAAATCTCAAGACTCCTATCACTGCGACGATTTGCCCCTGCGAAATCCATGAAAACCGAGTTGAATCGTCGCCGAAGGATTTCAACTTTACCTGTCCGGAGCCGTCGTCCAAAGTAAGAAACAAAAATCTTTTTTCCCCCTCGCTGGAATATTTGTCAACTATACTTCCTATAACATTCACGCGGATTATTTTTTTTCCGTTCAAATCAAGAAAGGAAAATCTTTCCCCTTCAAGAATCGGATTTCCGTTTGTCAAATCCGAAATCCTCAGCTTGTAAGCAATGTTTCTTTTGAATTGTTCGTCCGGCATTTTATTTGTATTGTTTAATTATTTTTTCTTATTACCTTCCAATCTTTTAGTATAAGCTTCATCCAAATTCACATTGAATAAATTTGCAATTTGTGTAGAATATATTAACAAATCAGGAATCACTTCTTTAATAATTTGTTCTGCAGAACATTCTTCGCCATGCTGTTTTTTTTCAAGATATATTGCTATTTTTCCTAGGGCTTTTTCAAGATGTAAATTAATGTGACTTAATTTTTCCAATTCTGGAGTATTAAATTGAGAATAATCTCTGTCAAAATACTGTTTGTCAAATTCATTTTGAAGAGTTTGAATTAATTTTAAATCTATTGATTTCATTTTATATCTTCTGAACATATCCACGCCTCGGCTCGTAGATGACCGAGTTTTTTATCAATTCCTTGATTGAATCCTCGATTTCCTCCTTTCCCAATTTTCCGTCGAGTTCTTTTTCTATTTCCTCTATCGGAATCAAATCTCCCAACCTTTCCCTCAACCTGAAAATCACCTCTCTTACGACAAGAACCTTGCTTCTTTTTGAAGTCGTCATTCCAGTATAAATTTTGTCGATGTCGAAGACGTTTGATTCGTAATCGTAGCCGACTTGCATGAGATAATATTTCATCAACTCTATGGATTTTTTCGCGTCTTCTTTTGAGACTTCGTCGCTCAGCCTGACTTTTGCAGACGCCTCTGACATTCTTATCAATGCCTGCAACTGCCTTGCCGAAATTGGAATCGGACGCAACGCCGATTCAGAGGAGACTGGACGATTTCTCAAATCAACGTAAAAATTTTGGATTTCCTCCACGGCTTCCTTGCTTAATTTCGGATGAATTTTTTGTTTTGCATAGGCGACATATTTTCTGAACAATTCCCTCGGGATGAGCATGTCTTTTCCCTCTTTTATGTGTTCATGCAAAACATGAGATGCAATTTGCTTGTCTTTTTCCTTGTCCGGAATGTCCCTTAATGTAAAGATGACATCAAACCTGTTAATCAAAGTCGGAGGCAAATCGATTTGCTGAGCCACGGATTGATAAGGGTCAAATCTTCCGAATTTCGGATTTGCCGCCGCGAGAACAGATGTCTCTGCTCTTAATGTCGCCTGAACATTTGCCTTTGAAATTGTTATCGTTTGCTGCTCCATCGCCTCGTGCATGGAACTCCTGTCCTGGAAGTCCATTTTTTCAAGTTCGTCAATGCAAACCAAACCTTTGTTGGCAAGAACCATGGCTCCCGCTTCCAAACTCCAGCCTCTGAGATATTCATCCCTTACAACAGTGGCTGTCAAACCCGCGCCGCTTGCGCTTTTACCGACGACATATCTTCCCTTTGGCGAGATTTCAGCCATGAAACCGAGGATGACTGATTTTGCAACCCCGGGATCTCCGACAAGAAGAATGTGAATATCTCCCCTGGATCTTTGCCCGTCTGTATGGATTTTTTTCACTCCTCCAAACAATTGAAGAACAAGTGATTTTTTTATTTCGTCATAGCCCCAAACGCTTGGTATTATGCTTTTTGAAAGATTTTCAAAAATTTCGGGATTTTTTGACATTTCCAAAATTTGCCTTTCGTCTTCCTCGTTTATGTCAAGCTCCTCGAAAGTTTCTTCCAATGGAATTAAATTATTGGCTTCAATCGCCAATTCAAATCTGGTTGAATGCCCGCCTGTGCTTAATGGCACGGGAACTTCTTTCAAGATTCCTATTGTCTTTACCCTGCTTCCGGGGGTTGTTTTCTCCTCCATTCTCGGTTCAACCAAATCCTCTTTTACAAAAACATTTATTCTCTTCGGCTGTTCGCCGCCGGAAAGAGATTCAGTGGACTCTTCAATGACAAGCCTTTGGGTGTCAACCATTTCCTTGCTTTTCAATGTGAATCCTCCTCTTCGACCGCAGGAACATCTTGAAGGCTCGTGAAATTTTTTTTCCATTTGCAAAACAGAAATCACGGTTCCGCAGGAAGGGCATTCGAATTTCGCGTTCACGACTTGAGGACGGACATCGCTTGCCTGTCGAATAATTCCTTCTATGACAATCAATTCATTGAGATGCTTGGAACGTATGTTTCTCACTTTTAACTGCTGGCTTTCCGAAAGACTGTAAAGCCTTATTCTTACATTTGAAACCAAACCGGATTCCTCAATCGCGAGTTCCATAAGCCTTAAAGTGTCTTCGGGATTTGAAAGAATTTCGTCGGAGAGCTTGTTTGAAAATTCCGAAAGTTTCAGGAAATCCAGGTAAATCACGTTATTTCCTTTTCTTAAAGAATCGCCGACTTCTTTCTTGTAGGAATCGAAAAAGTTCTTAGTTTCAAGAACGATTTCCTCTTTTCCTTGTTTCCCCCCTCCCGCAACCATTGATATGGGATAAGCAAGGTATTTTTATAGTTTGTTGTGAATTTTAAGAATTGTTGAGAAATAGATGATTATTTGGGAGGGGTGAAATCAAAAGAGTTCTAACTTTATTATTAATTTAAGAAAGGTATATAAATTTGGCATTGTAATTTTCTTTATGAATCACAGGAATTTGTTAAAATCCCAGATTATTGAAAAAATCAATAATGACAAGAAAATCATAGCCGTGCTTTTATTCGGTTCTTATGCGAGGGGAGAAAATTACAGGGATATTGACATCTGCATTGTTTTAGACAAAAAATATTCCGGTAAAGAGATGTTTAAAGAGGCAGTTAAATATTCTTCCTTGCTTCCAGACAAGTTTGATGTCAAGATATTTCAGCAATTGCCTGTTTATATAAGAAAAAGAATACTTGAAGAAGGAAAAATTCTAATTTGCAAAAATGAAGAGTTGCTTTATGAAATCGCCTTTTCCACAATAAAAGAGTTTGACGATTTTAAAGAAATTTACAGAAGTTATATAAAAAATGCACTCAAATAAGAAAATACGAAAAGAAGACATAGAACATAAACTTTCGGAAATTATTGAAGAATATTTGCCTTCAAACATTGAAGATTTTTTGCAAAGCGGAATAAGTAAACACGGGATTTACAAGTTAATAGAATCTGCAATTGAGGATGTTATTAAAATATGTTCAATGATAAATTCCGATTTAAAACTTGGCATACCCTCGGATGAAGACAGCATAATCAAGAATTTAGAAGATAATAAAATAATTAGCGGAGAAACGGCGAATAAAATAATTATTATGAAAGGTTTTAGAAATATTCTTGTTCATCGGTACGGTAAACTTGATGATAAACAGGCATTTGAAAATATAAGCGAAAATCTGGAGGATTTTGAAAAATTTAAAAAAGAAATCTTGAAATTTTTAAATAATTATTAAATGGGTGAAAGTTAATAATATATTCAATAATTTTTCAACGCGGATTTCACGTTTTTCAACAATTGCGCCATGGAATCTTCCAATTGCTGCTTGTTCTTCGTGCCGGTGCAAACAAGCTTTCCGTTGCTGAACAAGAGGAAAGTTGCATTCGGTTCGTTCAACTTGTAAACCAATCCCGGAAACTGCTCGGGCTCGTATTCCGTGTTTTCCATTTCCAAAGCCAGGAAATTAAGATTTAATTTCAGATTTATGTTTCCCGAAGCGACGATGTTTTGAACGGTAATTTTCGGCTTTATCGTGACGTTGACATTTATTTTCCTCAATTGCTTTATGACAACGCCGATAACCTGCTTTACCTGCGCGATTGATTTTGTGCCTGTGCAGACAAGATTTCCCGAGGAGAAAACCAAAACCGCGGATTTCGGCTCTTTCACTCTTAGGACAAGCCCCGGAAAAGTTTTTGGATTGTATTCTGTATTCGGCTGGGTTCTTGCCAGTTTTACAAGAGGAACCGGCTTTTCAAGAGAAGCAGTGGCGACGATGTTTTGTATGTTGTAAGTGCTTGTAGACTTAGTCATGGGCTTTATAAATAAAAATCATTTATAAAGGTTTTTAAATGATGAATTTTATGGCTTATTAAACGAGATAAAATTGGTTAAATCTTCGCAAGAAATCCGTCCGCTTTAGCCGACGGATGAATTGCGTTTGATTTTTATTTCTAGTTTGATTATGAAGTTGAGTTGGGATACTCAAC
>JACOYL010000013.1 GCA_016181895.1 Candidatus Pacearchaeota archaeon | reverse complement strand
AATCATTATTTTCTCGACGAGGTTTGGGCGAAAAAAGCTTTTGAAAAAAACAAAGTGGCGTATGAAAAAGAAGGGAAAAAATTCAGGCACAAAAATCATTTGGAATTCGGAAAAATGCTTCAAGGATGGAACATGGATTTTCTCATGGAAGGTCCTGTCATCGCGATGGTTTTGGAAGGCCCGCATGCAATTGAATTGATAAGAAAAATCGTTGGCTCCACAGAACCTCGTTCTTCAGCACCGGGAACTATCCGCGGAGATTTTGCTTCCATTGAATCCTATCAAGTGGCAGACGAGAAAAAAAGGGTTGCAAAAAATCTTGTTCATGCTTCAGACTCTGTTGAAAATGCAAGAAGGGAAATCAATCTTTGGTTTTCTCCCGAGGAACTGCATTCGAATTACAAAACCGCGATGCAAAGAATTTTGGATAAGGAATAAATTTCTGTTGCAAATTTGTTAAATTGGCTCGTTGCTTCTAACTCGTGCTCTGTCTTTGTTATTAATATAAAATTTGTCAAAGTCAAAGCACCCTCATATTAATATGGTATTAATATAAAAATTCTTTATCCTCTACTTATCAACGTTAAGTTGTTTTATCATTAACCTTTGTTCTTAGGATGGGTGGGAAACAAAATCAGAAAATCATGTCTTTTACTTTTTCATAAATTTCCTTTGTTCCTATGTCAAACCATTTTCCCCTGAATTCAAAAACATGAATGTCCTGTGAATTTAATAAATTCAAAATCAAATATCCGGGCCCGTCTTTCGGTTTGTCTGTTTTCATGTAATCCGAAATTTTCTTCAAGTTTTTTCCCGGAAAAAAATAAATTCCCGTTGAAATAATTGTTGATTTGGGATTTTGCGGTTTTTCCTCAAATGAAATCAACTTTTGATTTTTAATTTCCAAAACGCCTAATTGTCTAACTTTTTCCTTGTTTTTCAAATCGTAAACTCCGATGCAAACTTCGTTCTTTTTTTTGAAGAATTCCAAAAAAGAAATTAAGTCAAAATCAAACAGATTGTCGCCGAGAACAACGAGCAAATCCTCATTGATTTTCTCTTTTTTAATTGCAAAATCCAAATCCCCTATTCCTCCAAGGCGAGTTTCATTTGTCTTCGTTCCGTCGTTTATTATTTTGATTTTCTTTTCAAATTTTTTTGTGTTTTCCTGAAGCCATTTTTCAAATTGGCTGAGGAATTTCTCGTTTGTGACAATTGAAATTTCATTGATTTCATTTATCTTTTCTATTTTTTCAACGATATAATTCAAAAGTGGTTTTCCAGAGATTTCCAGCAGGGATTTCGGCTTATCCAAAGTCAGGGGATAAAGCCTTGTTGCAAATCCCGCGCAAAGAATTACTGCTTTCATTTTCAAAATTGCAAAGAACAGTATAAATTCATTGTGAAATAAACATTTACATAAGAAAATTTGGTTTTTAGTTTTATACGCTCGGCTTCGCCTCGCTAAATTTGTGCTTCGCATTTTGATATAAAAGGTTAATGAAAAAAGAAAAAGATTAACGTGCAAAAAATTCATAAATTTGTTCAACTAATAACTTGTCGAAAAATTTCTATCATTAATTAACATTGATTTTTAGGGGTGGATTGTCGGGGGACTGGAAGGGAAATAAATTTATAATAGTTAATTCTAGTCTTTTAACAGCCCTCATAGTTAAACGGATATAATACAACCTTGCGGAATAAAGGGAACCTGCGGTTCGCCCTTATCAACCCCTCCCTTCTGGGAAGGAAATGCAAACAGGTTGTGTTCGAGGTTCAATTCCTCGTGAGGGCGTTTATTATTTTATTAAATCCCAAATTCCAATTGTCTGGAATTTCTTTGAAGATATTGTTCCGACAAAATAAAAAAAGGCGACGAAAAAAAGAAATCTCCTTGCCTCATCTCCAAGCCGTCGCTGGAAAGAAATTTTGAATAAAGTTTCTGATAAATTCCGATATAATCTTCAGAAAGGTTGTAACCAAGATTTTCAATTGTTTTTACAAAATTAATATGTCTGAAAATTCTTTCTTCTAAAACTTTCTCACATCTTGAAAAAACGTTTCCTTGAGCGGCGTTATAAATTTCAACGAGTTCAAAAATCCCCTTAAAGTCCTTCAATATCCTCATCTTAAAATATTCGTCAAAATCCTTTCCTTGTCTATCTATGACTCTCATAAAAAATCCTCACTTCTCCTCATCCTTTATCCCGCCTTCTGTAAGATAAAAAATGACTTCATTCTCCGGCAGGTTCGGCGCGTCAATCATTTTTGCAACCCTGCTTCCTGCCTTTCCTCTTCGCAAATAAATCCTGTATGTCGATGCGTGTCCGACAATGTTTCCTCCGATTGCAACAGTTGGATCGCCGAACATCTGCGCGGGATTTGTCATGACTTGATTTGTCACATACACAGCTAGATTGTAAGTCTCCGCGAGTTTCATCAAATCGTGAAGATACTTATTCAGTTTCTGCTGCCTGTCTGCCAACTGCCCTCTTCCGGAATATTCCGCTCTAAAATGCGCTGTCAGGGAATCAATTATCAAGAGTTTTATCGGCTCGCCGATTTTTATCATCTCGCCGATTTTTTCCAAAAGCAAAATCTGATGGTCTGAATTAAAAGCGCGGGCAACGAAAATATTTTTCAAAACCTTTTCATAGTTTGCGCCGATTTTCTCTGAGATTTGTTTTATTCTCGCAGGACGAAAAGTTCCCTCCGTGTCGATGAAAACAGCTTTTCCGTTCGCCCCTCCCTGTTCAACAGGAAGTTGAACATTCACAGCCAAAGACAAGCCGACTTGTGTTTTTCCCGAGCCATAAGCACCAAACGCTTCCGTGATTGCCCTGCCTTCCACGCCTTTTCCTCCCAATAAAGAATCAAGATTTTTGCTTCCTGTTGTTATGTAAATAATGTTTTCCCTTTTTTTCGCGTATTCCATTCCGTCTTGGAATCCCAAGTCAAGCATGTTTCTCGCCGCCTGAATTGCCTTTCTCGCGACGGCAGGACCAAAGCCGGCAATGTCTGCCAAAACCGTGGGAGACATCACCGCAAGAGACATCAAATCATAAATTCCCGCGCTTTCTAATTTTGCAAGCGCCGCAGGCCCGATGCCCGGCAAATCTGACAATTTGTTTTCACCGCCCGTTTTCTTGGTTTTTGAATCTTGTTCAACCTCTTCAACTTCTTCTTCCTCTTCGGAATCAGCGCTTTTTTTCGGCATTTTAATATTGAATCCCATCCATAATTTCTAATTTTCTATCGACAAAACGGCAAGTGTAATCAACCTGTCCTTTTCCATTAGGATTTCCGTTTTGAATATCTGTAACTAAATATCTCGGAGGATTAATTCGAAATATTATTTTCCTAAGCATCTTATCCAAATCCATACCTTCTCTTGGAGGAAGATTTGCAACCTCATCCATATAACTTAAAACACTCTCAAGTTCATCCCTCATAACAACAACGTTTCCAAAAGTATAACCAACATATTTTGGCATCGCCATAAATCAATTCAAAGTCCGAACTTTATAAAGATTGTTCGGCTTGAATGTATAAATAAAGATTTATAAATATTGTTTGAATTCAATAATCATTAAAAGAAAAATTTAAAAGGAGGTATTAAATGGCAAAGAGAAAAAATAACATGGATGTTGTGGGAGAGTGGGCATTTCTTGCAGGAGTGGTTCTTGCAGTGATTCTTGGGGTGCTTGGTCCTGTAGTGGGAACATGGGCGATGATTCTTGTCATAATAGGAATTGTCGTTGGATTGCTTAATGTTGCCGACACAGAAGTGATGCATTTCCTGATGTCCGGCGCAGTTTTGATAATTGCAAGTGCTCTTGGAGGAAACGTGATGTCTGGATTGCCTTATGCTGGGTCAGTTCTCGACGCGCTGCTTGCAATATTCGTGCCGGCCACAATCATAGTTGCCGTAAAGAATGTCTTTATTTTGGCTAGAAATTAATTTTATTTATTTTTATTTTATTTTTCTGTTTTTTGAATTTATGATGGAAACAGACTTTGTTTAAAAAACCCTGAATCGCCTTTATTTATTAAACAAGACAAAATTGGCTCACTTCATTCGTTCGCATATTAATAATGGTGTTAATGCAAAGACCATTTAATTTTTTTATTAATCGCGAGCAATTTTTCTTGTGTCCATCGAATGCGAGACAATTCGTTTTTATTACTCCATACCCCGCAACGTTTTTTATTCAGTGTTTGCCGACGCCTTTCGTTACGACGCGTATGCAATCGCATCGCTATGCGTAATCACTTTTAAACCGCGATTACTTTCTAAACAAAGAACATGTACAAGAAAAATTTATAAAGATTGTCTCATTGGAATAAAAATCAAAGAGTGTGAAAAATGAAATCAGAACATAAAAAAATCATAGCGGTATTTATTTTGATTTTAGGGATTGTTGCAATTGCTTCTGTTTTGACATATAGAACGGGTAATGTAGTAAGTGGCAACAGAGAATGTTCAGATACTGATCACACTTACATTGGAGGTAATTTTAATGCAGAAAGTCTTTTTACTCAGACAGCTACAACATTATTTGAACGTAATGAGGGTTATGCAAGAGCAATAGCACAGACGATAGACTCATGTACTTATGTATTTAGATCACTTAGATTGGTTCCAGCTGTGAGAGAAGGGTATTGTACTATTGATGGATCAAGAAATCTTGCTATAACAGTAAGAGCATGTTCTAAAGGATGTTCAAATGGAGCATGTGTAAGATAAGATAAATTTTATTTTATTTCTGACTTTGTTTAATAAGTAGCACATGTTTAAATTCATGATTCCAATTAATTTGGCTCGCATTCTGCTCGCTATTAATAATAATAATAATAATAATAAGGAATATAAATCCGCGGTTTTGTGTTAACCTTAAAAAATGAGGGGTTAGTGTAAGGGGAAACCTTGGTGCCCCTCAATGCGAACGAGCATTGCGAGTGAACCAATTTTCCCTTTCAGTGCCTCGCAATGCGTATGCGTAATCGCTCTTGATTAATAAGTAAAGGCAATTTCACATTTGACGATGCGTATGTCAATCGCTTTTAAAAAAAGCCTTTATTTCTTCCTCGCCAAAAACCAAACGCTGGCTATGATTCCCCCAACCAAATCGACAAACAAGTCCCATATTGTGTCATTGTATGTCAAAACCCAATCAAGATTGAAAACATTTACCATGATGTATTCGTAAAATTCCCAGAAAATCGCGAACAAAGCCACGAGGGAAATCGTGAAAATGAACCTCGTGAACTTGTCTGAAAAGAAGTATTTTTCCTTGTTCAAATAATTCAGCAGGAGAAAAAATGTGACGCCGAGCATCAAACCCCCAAGAAAATGCATCACGCTAGAAAACCATGGAAATTTTTCGTAAATGTTCAAAACCAAATCCAGAAACATGTGAAACATGAAAAAAAATGCCGGAATCAAAAAATAACCAAGGATTTTGTCAAGCCTGAGCATTTTAATTTTTTTCAAGACTGATTATCAACTCGTCCGGATTTACCTCTTTTGCATTGCTTACAATGAATTCCTGATTGTTGAAAAATTTGTTCAGTCTCACCACTCCAGAGAAGGACATTTCCTTGCCAAGAAGATTTTCCCTATGCTTCCCGATTGCTTCCTGCCCCATTTCCTTGAATCCCAATCCCAAAAGCGTTTCATGAAATGCGACAGCCCTTGTTGTTTCACTTCCGTCGTCAAGGACAAAATTCATGAGGAATCTTTTTTCTTCCAAAATCTTGCCGTGTTCCAAGCAAACAAAACCTTCTCCATCTGGATTTACTTTTTTCTTGCATTGTGGGCAAACGTTGAAACTTCTCGGCTCGAAAGTCTGAACTATAAAACCCCTGATTGCGGCATTGTCTCCTGTCTTCAGTTCTGAAATTTTTTTCTCTTTCACGACTCTTTCTGTTTTCACATCGTTGATTAAATCATTGCTCGGCTTGAATTCTGAAAAGCTTCCTAAATGCAATTCCTCTTCCCGCATCGTACCGTTTGAAATTTCCACGATGCTCTGATTTGCAATTTGATTTTTCTCTATGAGTTCTATGTGATGCAAATCCCACAAAACAACCTTGATGTTTCCTGTTTCATCCGCAACAACAAGATTGACAACCTTTCCTTCCTGCCCGTTTTTAGTCGTGAAAGTCCTTATTGGGGAAACGCTCAAGATTTTTCCGACGATGTTTACTTTTCTCATTCCCGGAAGCAAATCCGAAATTTTCAGCTTCTCGTTTTCAAAGGCAATTCCCAACTCCGCCGCTATAATCTGCGCCGCGCCTTCATGGGAAATCATTCCCGAAATTTTTTCCCTCTTTGTGTTGACTTTCAGTTCAATCTCGCCCTTGCTCAATCCCGAGGACTTTGAAATGATGCTTAGAAGCTTTTCATAGTTTCCGTTCATCAACTAACAAAAAGATTCGGGTTTTTAAGAATTTTCATTCAAAAGTTTAATCTGAAAAAAGAAATATTTAATCTGCATAATCACTTCTTTTTAGTCAGGAAATAAGCGAGATAAGATAGCAAGATTCCCAGCACAATAATTAAAACTTTAAGAACATATAAAATTTTATAAACCTCTTTAGTCAAAATTTTAAATGGGTAGCGTAAACATAAGGATGAAGATAATGCCTTCTTCTCCTTCGACAAATCTGGAAAAAATAAAGGAAAATGCGAGGAAAACCATAGAAAAAGAAGGCGGAAAGGGTTCAATGTTTTCAGAAGAACCGATTGCCTTCGGCTTGAAAGCAGTTATTGTAACTCGGCTTCGCCTCGCTTAAATTGGCTCTTGCTCCGCAATTCGCATTTGACATAAAAAGATTGATGGAAATAATTTTAGGTTGATAAAATTTGATTGTGAATTAACATTTTTTATAAGATGAACGGCAAATTCGCTCGCAATATTAATAATATAAAGTTAATGTACAAAACCACGTCTGATTATATTTGATAAAAGATTATGATTTTGGATTAATATTTTCTGTAGGAGGATAATTTCACAAATTTGCTCAACTAATAACCTCTAATAAAATTTTTATCATTAACCTCGTTTTTCTTTGTATAGGGCGAGCAAATTCACGAGGATTACTTGAAAGAAAATTAACGCAAAAAATTTTATCGAATTGGTTAATATTTGATGAACCTGGTTTTATCATTAATATCTTTTTCTTGGGGCGGGTGGGTGGGAACAAAATAAGGTCATTGAAAAATTTGGGGGTTTGCGAATTAGGGAGAAGGAAGATGGGATATTAATTTAAAAACCCCTAATTTTTTTCCTAATAATGTTATCCGAAGAACAGATTGAACACATAAAACAGCAGTTAATTCGACAGGTAGAAGAAAATTTTCCAGAGGACAAAAAATCTCTTGCTTTAGAACAAATTCAAGAAATGAATCCGGAAGAAGTTGAAGACTTTCTCGAGAAAAACAACCTGAATCAAGACAGGATTGAAAATGAAAAATGCATTTTTTGCTCTATTGTTTTCAATGAAATCCCCTCGTATAAAATTTCCGAAAATTCCGAAGCAATCGCCGTTCTTGAAATAAATCCAATCTCAAAAGCCCATGTTTTGATAATTCCAAAGGAACATTCTTCTGAAATAAAAAAATCGGAAAAAAACATTGCATCGCTTATAAAAAGCGTGAAAAAGCAAATTGAAAAAAAATTCTCGCCGAAAGAAGTAAAAGTTTCCTATTCGCAAATGTTCGGGCATTCGATAATAAACCTTCTTCCTGTTTATGAAAACGAAACAATGAATTCCAAAAGAAAAAAAGCGGAAAAAGAAGAACTTGAAGAATTGCAAAAAGTCCTCTCAACAAAAACCCCGTCGAATTCGGTGAAATCGAGGAAGCCAAGAACAAAAATCATCAAGGAAAAAAATCTGTGGTTGCCGAGAAGGATTCCTTAGAATTATTTTATCATTACAGCTTCCTTAAAATCTCTAAAATGCTCGTCTTTTGTTAAAATTTTTGCAGATATTGATTTTGCGGCAATTATCATAAAGGCGTCGGCAAGGCTGAAATTAGATATCTTCGGTTTTATCTCTGCATGTAAAATGCCGGCATCTTTGGCTATTTTTGAAGTTATATTTATTATTGCCGCATTGGAGATAATTGAATTGTATGCCAGCTCAAAGTTGCCTCTTTTTCTTTTAATTTTGCTTACTATCTCGGCGATGTTAATTGAAAGGGCATAAACTTCTTCATGTTTTATTATCTCATTAATTTTCTCCCCGCTTTTGCTTCCCTCTAAATAATCTATCCAGCAAGAGGAATCAATCATATATTTCATAAACGGTCTTCCATCCTGTCTTTTCTTTTAAATTCCCCAATGCCCCTTAATGCCCCGAAAAAATCTTTTTTTGTTTTTTTGACTTCTATCTCCACAAGTTCCCCTTCCTTTAGGAATTCTTCTTTAACAATTTCCTTCGGTATTGTAACAACTAATGAACCTCCAATTGCCCTCGTTCTTGTTATCGTTTTCATTTTATTAAGTTATACATTTAATTATACAAAATATAACATTTAGTTATATATAAATGTTTCTTTAAAATTTTAAATCTCAAAACAACCCCAAAATACTTATCCCCTTGAAATAAAACCATACAAGCAAAACAAAGCTTATCAAAAAAGCGGGAGTGAAAGGTATTCCCTGCCTGATTTTTATTTCTTTGAATTTTTTCCTTATCGATTTCAATTCCTCTTTGTTGATTCCTTCCCATCTTGCCTTTATTGTTTTCTTTCCGATTTTCAAGTCATTGTAAAGCCATTCCCCCTCTGTCAAGTTTTTTGTCTTCATTTTCCTAACAAGGCATTTTTCATCGACGGTTTTTGCAAAAATGTAAAAAAACGGGAGGATTAAAATCAAAATTCCGGGATAAAATAATATGCTGTTGCCGAAATTAAAGCCGAAAATCAACGTTATTGCCGCGAAAACAATCGCCAAATAAAATAATTTCCTGTTTTTCCAAAATTGCCTTTTTATTTCCCTGATGCATTCGTCATGGTTTCCTGCAAACAAAAAAATGCTTGCCGTGATTCCATAAAACGCGCCTGAAAACAAAAACAAAATGAAAAACAAAAGAAAATTCTGCAAGTTAACAGGAAGGCTTTCTGAAAAAGGCAAAATTGCTCCGAGTGCAATCATCAGTTTTGCATCGCCGCCCGCGAACATTCTCCCGTAATAAAGCCCGTTTCCGATAAGGAAAAAAATTCCCAAGCCGATAAGCCCCTGATATAAAAAATTAAAATCAGAGTTGAAAAGCGAATAAAAAAATCTGAATGCAAGAACAAAGGCAATCAATGAAAAGTTCAACCAGTTTGGAACAATCCTGTACCTGAAATCCGCAAAGACGGCGAAAGTCATAAAGCTCAAGGCAAGAACCATAAGGAAAATTATTTCAATCATTTTTATGAAAACAAATGGATGTTTATAAAATTAGCCGAATGTTGAATCCGAAAAAACAAAAGGTTAATCAAAAATTTACCATAGTTATTTATATTGCTAAATTGGCAACAATGATAAAAATCTTTTTTCAGTTAAAATGATTTCTCGGGAGAATATGGGAAATTCTTGAGGGTTATTTTAAGAAGGTTAATGTGAAGTTACAATTGATGAAAACTGTTTTGTTATTTAATCTTGGTTGGTGAGCAACTCCACGAGTGAAATTTATTTGGAATTAGGTTAACATGTAAAAGTTCTTTATCATTAATTTATCAGTTTCTCAAAGTCGGATTTGTCATTAGCATGGTTTTTAGGAGTGGGTGGTGAGCAATTTTGCGAGACAAGTTTGCTAAATTCACAACGAGCAGGGTTGCGAATTCGGGAGTTGGCTCGGTCGGATTATTTAATTCTGTTTCTCCCCCCTTTCTTGTAAGGATGTTTTTTTCTTTCGCGTTTCTTGTCTTTTTTCTTCTTTCGTTTTTCAGAAAAAACGTAATCCATTTTAACTTGAAGAACAATCAAGTGAAACTAATGTGTCTCCTATAAGAGCCTGAATAATCTTGTTCTCGTTTCCCGTGCACTGATTTTGGAGCAATTCCTGAGCAACAACGTCGACGATGACAACATTGTCGCATGAAACAGTTGAACATGAATCTGTTCCGAATTCCGGCCTTTTCTCCGCAAGATAGTTGCATGTCACGTCTTTCAAATCATTGTCTCCCGCCTTCAATTCCCTCTCGACGCTGCAAAAATCAAACTGGCTGTTTGTGGAACACGCGATGCTGCAGGCGGTGGCAATCGTGTCCGCATTGTCTGTTGAAATAAAGGGAAGAATTCTGCTCCATCCTATCGTGAAGCCCAGAACCAAAAGCACAAGCACGACAATTCCCAAAACTATGAGGATTATCGCATTGACACTCAATCCCTGCCCCTTTTTGTTATTCATCTTTTCTTAAATGCATTTTTGTTTAAAAATGTTTCTTATAATTCCTTGTTGGAAAAATCAGTTAAAGTATTTTCATAATGCAGCAGTTTTAGATGAAAAAGATTAATGTAAAAACTTACTCATAAAAGTTGGTGACGGCGTGTTGATTAATTTGATTAAAGTCGGTTTTACTATTAACAGTGGTTTCCTTGGGTGGGTTGATAAGATTGCGAGACAAATTTAAAAAAGATTAATGTCCAACCCTGAATTTAAAATAGTTGATGAGATTTTCTTAATTATTAACCTTTGTTCTTAGGGAGGGCGGGCGACTTTGCGAGAGAAATTTATTTGAATTATGTTAACATACAATCCTACTTTTAAAGTTTATAAAAATTTGATTCATCATTAGATTCATCATTAAAATCTGTTCCCTTGGGTGGGCGGGTGGGAACGCGATTTACGAATTGTTACGGAACAAAACTGTACTCAACCGAGAATATTGTTTTCTTTTCGCCGATTCCAAAGCCGAACAATTCAAGGTCATATTCAAAATAGGTTCCTGTAATTATATACTTGTCGCCGTCTTTTACTCCGATGAAAATCAAATTTCCCTCTGTGATTCCCTTGTCAAACAATTCCATTATTTCCATCGGGTTTTTGTTTATCTCCGGACTTTGATAAAATCTTATTTCTCCCTCAAGCGATTTTATTTTTTCAACAATTCCGACTCTTATTGCGGTTTCTTTCCCGTTTATTCCGGAAATATAAAAGCTGAACAAAGCCAGGCTGCAGACTGCAAAAACACCCAATACAAGCAGTGTGATTGAAATGTCTCCTTTCTTGTCTTTCATTATATTTTTATTTTTCATTTTATTTGCCTGTTTCTAAATGCAACACAAGTTCCAGTGCCGAATCCTTGTTGATTTTAATTTTTTCCACAACCTTGAATTTTTCTTCAAAAAACCCGTATGAAACAACATTGTAATTTTGCTCATTGTATCTCAGAAAAATAGAAATTACATCTGGAGAATTGTGGACCCTCTTAAAAATCTCTATTGCAAAGCCGGATGCAAAATCATTCAGCTTGTTTTCATTTTCAACCTGGCTGTAAATGTTTTTTCCGTCTTTGCTTTTCGTCAATGCGAATGCAAAAAGCGATTCCTTCAGGAAAATATTTGTCCGTTGCTCTTTCAAAAAAGAAACAGAATCCGCCGTGTCGATTGTTTTCACAACCTCTGATAAAATTGAAGCGGCATAGACGGAAATCGTAAGAATCACGATGATTATCACTGTCGCGACTATCCATGTCGTTGTCTCCGCGACTTGTCCTTTTTTGCTGTTTTTATATGACATTTTTTTCGGTTTTTCTCACGGCAGTTAATATTCTTACAACATAGGGAAGATTATTTTCATCAACAGAATAAAACCTTCCCTCCGAGCATTTTGATTGTTTTTCAAAATCTTTTTCTTTCTGGATTTCGCAATCCGCCTTCAAATTCTGATTTCCGTCGAAAATTGTTGCGCTTGGTTCCGATAAAATAACGCTCCTTCCCTCAATGTTTTGGGTTTCAAATGCCGCAAGATTGTAGAAATCAACCTGAATGTAAAATTGCTCGTCTTCAAATTCAGAGTTGAAGTTCAGGTTGCATTCTTCAACAATTTCAGATTTCTCGCTTGTTTCGGCGCCAAAAAGATTCTTTAATGAATTGTAAACCCCGTTAACATCATCTACATATTTGTCTTGTTGTGGATATTTTTGATCGCAACCCCATCCATTGTATCCCCTTAAAGCGGCATCCCACCCAAAATAAGTTTTTGTTTTGTATTCACTGGTGCATGCATCGGAAAATGTTTTTCCATCATTGTAAGTGTCATAACTTTCTTTCAAAATTTCGGAGCCGACTTCAATGCTCTTCTCAATATCATTTATCAAAACATCTTTACATTCTTCCAAATCAGAGGGCAGCCCTTTTGTTCCGCAATGTTTTTTCAAATTTATTTGTGTTAAACCGCACGAACTGTCGGAGCATTCTATTTTCCTGCACTGGCTTTCCTGCATGATTAAAGAAAATAAAAAAAGCGGGTCCTTAATTTCATTGTTTGATGCAGAACTTGAAATGTATTTTGCATAATCGTTGCAATCATCTCCGCAATAACAGGTTTTTCCGTTGACTTGGTTTTGGTTGGCATAATTGATAATATCTGACAAAGAATTTGAATTTTTATCCTCCAAATCCTGCAGCCATTTTGAATCCAATTTTCCCTGCTGCGAAACGCATTCTGCAATCTTCGATGTTAAAATCCCGGATTCCATTCCCCGAACGTCAAAAGGAGTCTTGTAAAAAACATAAACCATTGAGAAAATTCCGATTGAAATTATGAACAAAATGGCAAACCAGTAAATTGACAAAATTTTATCGGCGCCGATTTTATCTTTTAGCAAGGGCATTTTAATCTACAAAAATCACGTAATCTTTAATTTCATCCGAAGAGGTGTCTGGAAAGATGGAGGGAGGGGTTTGAAATTCATTGAAAAAAGAATACGAATATCCTCCTTTCTCCCGTAATTTTGCAGTCACTGTATTTCCCTGAATTGTGATTATATTTTGGCTGTACTTTTCCGCCTTGGCTTTTTCCAAAGCATCCTCGACATTTATTTTTATTATCATTCCCGGCTTTGCGGAATCAATTAGCAATGCCGTTTGCTTCGCGAGTTCCTCTTCCAAGATTGCAGAACCTCCTGAACGGGAAAAAATAAAAGTTATTATTATTGCGAAAAATATCAAAGTCAATAAGATAAAAACAATGTTTTCTGTTAAAATATTTCCTCTTTTTTTCATAATTGAAAATAGAAGAAGATGTTAATAAAATTATCTAACTAAACGTCAGGATTTCCTCGCAGTTCAACGCCTTGAATTTTTCAGATTCGGCTTCAATCAAAGTCGGCGAGAGAAATTGATTGTCAATTCCGATCCCCTTGACAGTTATTCCGCCGATTTCAATTCCTGTCAATGCGTCTATTTCTGTCGCTCCTCCGGCGGCTGTAGCGGTTGCAACACCAAGAATAACTGCTCCAGCAATCCATCCAACAGGAGTAAATGTTCCAATAATAGCACCCGCTACTGTACCTGCTACTGCACCGGCCCCTATCCATTTGTAAGCCTCCAAATTGCTTGTTATTCCCATGACGACAAATGACTGCTTTCCTATCGGAATTTCTCCGAAAGAAATGCTGCTTGTTTTTGCTTGCGATGCATAATCTGCTTTTATTTTTTCCAAATCATTTGTTCCAAGAAGGTATTCCAAATAAGTGAAATCCTGTCCTTGAATTTTATTATTCTGAAGATATTGATAAAGCCCGTCCTTACTGATTGAACCGTCAATTCCTTCAATTTCCGTCAAGCTGTTATCAAATGAAATTTGGGAACAAATAGAGCAATAGTTGTTTCTCGTCAATTCCGTAATCGAGTTTCCAATGTAATCGACTTTTCCCTCGCCGAACACATACCAACAGTCTGTCATTTCTTCCGCGATTTCATTGTAAATCTCCTCTTGGTTTTCAACTTTTGCAACCTCTGGATTGTTCAAGCCCTCGCAACTTCCGTCAAAGGTTACGCATTTATAATTCCTGTAGCATTTCAATTGGATTGCTTCTTCCGGAAAGATGGATTTGCTTTTCAGCAAAACAGAATTCCTGCAAAGTTCCTTGGTTGTTTCCTCTCCCAAATTCAACCGGAAAAGCAAAAACAAAATCACGATGAAGCTCACTATCAAAATCGTGATTGCAACTATCTGCTGCGTCGTCAATTCACCTCTTTTATTTTCTTTGTTCATCTTTTTTATAAAACACCTATTTTCCTCAGCATGAAGTACAAACCGGATAAAACAATCAGAAAAAACACAATCCAAATCAGGAATTTAATCAATTCATCGTGAGTCATTTTTCATCAAGAATTTTAAAAGTTATAAATTTATCTCAATAAAAAATTCATGATAAAAGTGTGGAAATTTTATCACCCCTTTTATTTATGGATTAAAAATTTGAAAAAATTAACGTATACTCTATGAAATTGATAAAAATCGTTTATAGATTAATATCGGCTCTCTTGGGTGGGAAGAATAAATTTTGCAGATTAGTGAATGAATAGAACTTCATCCTTTTATTCCTGCTGTTCCTCCTTCTCCGACGTTTGCCTTTCCGCCGTCGAGTTTGTCTCTGAGCCAATAATAACCCTGTTCAATAGCATTTAATGTTGCCACAAAAACCCCTTCCTCTTCAACTTTTCCTGTTTCCTCGGAAACATAAACTTCATTGTCTTCGTTGCCGATAAAAGAAGTCTTGACATTTGTTTCTGGAGCAATTCCAATTTCGCTTATTGAAATCTCGTTGCCTGTTTTCTGTATTGAAATTTTCGTTATGTCTTTCTGTATTTTTATCTTCACGTCTCTGTCAATATTTGCAGATATGCAGATTCCCTCGTTTTCCTTGTCGCATTTCTTTGATTGCAGTTCGATTTTTTTGCTTGAATCCTTGCATAGGCACAAACACGAATTTCCCGGGCATAAATTCGGCTTTGTATTTACTGTAAATGAAACAATATTCCAATCATCAGGATCGTTTATCAGATACTCTCTGATTTCCCCTTCGTTAAGATTTTCAATCGTCGCCTTCAAGCTTTCATCGGAATCTATCAAAGTTGTTTTTGCTTTTTCATATTCAATCTCGTTTATTCTCGCAAAATAAAGGGAAGTCAAAAAATAAATTAGAAATGTTATTGCAATCAACGCGACCACGATTTTCAGCGTTTCTTCCGCGAGCAAAAATCCCCTTTTATTCTTTTTTCTCATTTTATTCTTCATCCCGGCACGACGTTTTTTATGAAATCAACCAATGAACCGCCGAATTTCACAAGCCCGAAAACCACAGCCACTATAACAATAACGCCAAGCACGATTTTTATAAGTTGCCCTATCGTGAGTTCCATATTAGTTGCCGAATTTAAACAGATTTTTAATTTTGTCTATCAATGAAATCCCTTTTTCTCTCAAAATGAAAATCGCCAGAAGGATTATCACAAGAACAACTATTCCGATAATCAACCAAGGAAGATAATCCGAGATTATGCCTCTTTTGTTCTGCATAAAATATTTACTCAGAATATATTAATAAATGTTTTCAGTAGAAAAATTCATATATATTTATAAAGTTTAATTAAATATTTTAGTTATGAAAAAGGACAGGGATGTTTCTAAAAAAAATAATCAAAATGAGATTATAATAGATAAAAACTTAAAATTAATAAGTAAAATCGCTAAAGAAATAGAAGAAAGAGAAAAGAGAAGATTGAAGAAATTACTAATGCTCTAATCAATCTTTTTACACAAATCTTCAATTTCGTTTAAATTCATAATCTTTATGTATTTTGTTTTTTGTCTTCTTAAAATTTTGTTATAAAAATCAGAAATTAAATCCCATTTATCATATTCTATAGAATTTACAACATTTAACCCTAATTTTTGTGCTTGGTCGATAGTAATTGCAAAGGAATGTGTAGGAAATCCATAAACTAAATTATGTGCAATATCATCTGCCTTTTTAGATTTAAGAGGATCATCATAAAACATATAATTTTTTAATAAATTAGTTCCATATATTTTTGCTATTTGTAGGGACCTTTGACACATATTTAAAATCCAAGGGTCTAATTGAGATGTAATTGGTTGAAGGTAATCACTTGAAAATTTTAAGGCAATTTCAATACATTCCTTAATACTTAATCCAGTATCTTGTCTTATTTTTAATCCTAAATCATCAATAGCTATAGTTGTTATTGAATCAAATAAGTAAGAGAGTGGTTTTATCCCATCTAAAGCAGATAAGGGTTTTATTCCACCTTTAATTGGATGTTCTCTAAATGGTAAATCTAATGGACCTAATTCAGATTGCTCATCCATAATGATAGAATTTGCTCCTAAACTTAGTAGAGTTGCTGCACTTTTAGCAAAATGAGGAATTAAAACGATTAAATAATCACATTTTTTGTGGAGAATATTTACTATTTTATAAGTAGTATATGGATTTCCCCCATTAGAATTTAATATTAAAATTATATTTATTTTGTCTTTTTCTTTAATTTTTTTCAATTCTTCTTTAAGTCTAAAGATATCCTCTTCTACTATACTTATTTCATCTTCATTTTCAGAATTTTCAGGATAATTCATAATAAGAAAATAATTTTTATTTTTCTTGAGAATACTCTTTAAATCAAAAGATATTTCTGATTGTTCCATTAAATTTAGTCCCATAGATTGTTTATAAGAATTATTATATTTTTTAATATCTATATTAAATGCATCTTAAACCTTTTTCAATCAAAAATTCCCAATCACAATCGCCGAAAGCGCGAAAAGCAAAAGCGTTGAAATTAAAGCCGTTGCAAAATACAATGTCATCCCCTTCATCAGATTCTTTGCCGTAAGATTTGTTCTTTGCAGTTTGTCCTCGCCGGAATCAATCACAACCAATGCCCTTGTCAAAATAAAGGTGATTTGTATTATGTAAATGCCGATTGCAATCTGCAAATAGTAAGGGGGAATCATTTTTGTTATGTCGAAAATGGAAAGGATGGTTCCGAAATTTCCGATGCCAACAGCTCCCGTTGTCTCTGAGAGATTCGCTACATTCAATCGGTTTAAAATCGAAGTTATCATCGCAGCCAGGCCGACGACGATTCCCGACAGCAACGGAGCCAAAAAAGTCATGTTGCTCTTCATGTCGGAAATTATTTCGGCAAGCATGTCTCTCAATCTTTCTGTTATCTTGTTTATGTTCTTCACGTATTCCGAAATGCTGATTAAACTAAGGGCCGCAATGTTCAGTCCTTTTTTCGACGCTTCCACAAGAACGCGCATGCTAGTGGATATCAATTCGGAAGGATAATAATTTAACGCGCCTCTTCTGGAATCAAATATGGCTTTCTCGACGCTCATTCCTCCTTGGCGAATGTTGTAATTTACTTTCCTGAAAAAATCCTCTGTTCTCAATCCTTTTGTCGATTCCGCAACCCTGCCGAATGCAATTTCAGGAGGGATTCCGTTGCCGATTCTGTTTCCCAGCTGAAACAAAGAGTTGTTGAATTCTTTTTCAAGTTGTTTTGTGTTTTCCCTTTCCAAAATCAAATCTTTTGTTTTTTTCTGATATGCAAGCGAAAAAAACATTGCAACCCCGAGAGGAATGAACATGCTTAAAATCAAAGCCCCGACGCCGAAAGGCCCTGTTATTCTTCCGTTGGAATCAAGAAATCCGAAAAATCCTTCTTTTCCAAAAAAGCCAAGCCCCAGTTGTGCAAAAGTATAATCTTTTTCCAATCCAAAAAGTTCGGGAATGGAGGTATACAGAAAAATCAGGGGCAGAATTCCGATTAATAAAAAAGGCAATATAATCAGGAAGGAAGTGAAAAACGGCTCGTTGCTCCTGTATTTTGGATAAAGCGGGTTCCGTTCAAGCAGTTCTGATTCCCCGTATCCTCCCGGACGTTGATAAAGAATCTTGTCAGTGAGATAAAAAACAAAAAACGGAATTATCATGTTGAACAAAATTATTACGTGATACCATTTCAGGAAATCTCCTACCATCGCGGAAGCCAATGGAAGCAAAGCCAAGCCCAATGTTGGAAGAACAACGCCGAGCATGTAAACGTTTGTCAAGGGGCTTCTCACGTCGTGCGTGAAACGAAGCATTTTGTCGTAAACTCCGTCGAGGATTACCTGAAGCGATTTCTCCAAAAGCAGAATCCTCCTGTTATTATCAGGCTCAAACAAGCTGGATTCAATCAAGTGAAAAGACTCTATGAATTCCGTGTTCTCTGTTCTCCAGTTCTCGAGATAATTGTCAAGGCTTTCCTTTATCGTAGAAAACCTGCCGATTTCAACGTCGTAAAAAACTTTCTTGAAATCCAAAGCCAAGGGATATTGCAAATGCTGCGACGCAAATGCAATCGCTTTCTCCAGATTCGGCGTGTGCCTCATGTAAACGACAATGTAAAGGATTGCCGGAACCATCTGGCTCGAAGCTTTAAGTCTCCATTGATTTGCAAGCCTTTGAGGATATCCGTTGAAAAAATAAAACAAAAACAAGGAAAGAATCAAAGTGAGAAAGAAAAACAAAAACGGAAAGGCTTGGATCGTCCCATTGATTAGAACAACCGCGAACGAAATCAAAAGTCCGAGAAAAAAAATTCCGAGGAAAGCCATGACACTGAGCGTCAACGCCTGGCTCGGTTCTATGTCGAGATGCGCGGTTTCAATGCTTCTCCTTATTTTCGCCTCGTCTTTTTTCGAAACGTTCAGTTTCAAAATGTTTCCCAGGCTTTTGCAGAGTTTCTCATATCTCGTGATTTCAGGAACCATTTCCTGCTTGAATGTGATGTATTCCCTGCTGAACCCGTTGCCTTTTGGAACGTCTGTCTTCACTTGGCTTTCAATTTTGCTTCCATATTTTCTCAAAATATCATCGACATTGGCTCTTTCGTTTGGCATTTTCACACTCTTTTGTTTATCTGAAAACAAGTTAAAATTAATTAATAAATTTTTGTGAATGTTGTTTGGCTGAAAAAGTGTTAATGTAAAAGATAATTTATTATGTATTATTTTAATTCTAAATTGATAATGGGACAAAATCTATTTTCGGAGTTAACATGGTTTGCTTGGGGTGGGAATAAATTAATATTCTTTTTTTCTCAAACTCATCAAAATTCCCAAGACACCGAAGACAAAGAAAATGATTCCGACAATATTTATATCGGTTTGATTCAAATTTGAAATTGCAAGTCCTGTTAAGTTTGTCGAGAAAAACATCAAGCTTGCAAGCAGGCTTGTCGTGAAGATAACAACGCCGAGGTTTCTTTCCAAATTTGGAGACTTCATTGTATTTCTTAATCTTTTCATTCTTCTTGCTTCTCCCCTCAATTCTTTTAAGGAATCTGGATAAATTGGATATATCGTTATGAATCTTGGTGTTGATTGGTTTGGATCAAGTTTTCCATATAATGTCTTGAAAATTCTTCGTATAGATCCTTCTTTCGTCCTGTAAGAAGTAATTCTCCCTTTGTCAACTCTTTGATAATCCATAACCTCTCTACTCAAAGTAATTTTATTTTATAAATTTATATTCTTTTCTTTCTTATTTCCGCATTCAGCCACTTCTGCCAGAGAGGAAAAACTCTTTCGCTTAAGGGAAGTCCGATTTCCTCTCTTACATTGTCGGAAATCTTGTGAAAAGCGTCGTTTGACAAAACATTGAAACCGGCTTCGAGCAAATTAAAATTTCCGGTCTTTTCCGCGACTTTGACGATTTCCTCTTTTATCCTCGCTCTCAAAAGAATGTTGTCATAAACAGCGTCCCAGTTTCCAGACCAGCCTTTTACATTCGAGGCAATGTCCTTTATCACTTCGGAATCCCCGTTGATTAAATCGTCGCTCGGTTCAAGAACGTCTTTCTCGACATTGTATCTAAGCAAATCGACAAAACCTTTTTCTTCCAAGGGATCTTTTTTCCAGTGTTTCCTTACTTCCGCGAGTTGCACAAGCCTTTTCCACGAGTGCAATCCATCAGGAGATTTTATAGGATTTGCAACCGCGATTATGTCCGTGGCTTTGAAACTTGTCGTCGGAACTTCCAAGTCGTTTACAACCCTGTCAAAAACCCCGTAAGGGCTCGCACCATGAATCGTTCCTGCGACAACATTTGCCAATGCTCCAATTCTCATCGCTTCATACAATGCTTTGGCTTCAACGCTTCTTACTTCTCCGATAATCAGGCAGGAATCTCCCAATCTCAAACTGGTTCTGATTCCGTCGTCGGCGGAAACTTCTGTCGTTGTTCTCAGCAAAGCGGAACGGACTTTCATTCTCACGATGTCGTAATTCAATTTTCTTAATGATTCCATCGGCAGTTCAAGAGAATCCTCGATAACTATTATTCTGTATTTTGGAATTATCTCCAGCATAAGGCTTCCAAGCAACGAAGTTTTTCCGGAGCTTCTTGTTCCCGCGACAAGCAAAGTCCTCGAGCCGTCAATCAAAAAACTAAGCAAGCCCGCGGCAAGAGGAGATATCATTCTGTTTTTTATGAACAATGGAAGAGTCCAAGGTTCCTCTCTGTGTCTTCTGATTGCGTAAGCCAGCCCATCAGGAGATAAAGGTTTCTGAATCACCGCGATTCTGGCCCTGATTTCCCCTATTTCAAGTTGCGTGTCAAGAATCGGATTCGCCTCGTCCAAAGGTCTTCCGGAGATTAAACGGAATTTCGCAGCCCATGAATCCGCGTCTTCCTGGCTCGGCAAAATGTTTGTCGTGCATTCGTCGTATTCCTGATGTCGAATGAAAATATTTGTCATCGGAATCGGCGCGTTTATGAAAATATCCTGGAGATTTTTGTCCTGCAGGAGAATTTCAATCAATCCGAAACCGATTGTATGCCTTATCAAAATTCTCGCGAGTTTATTCAGATTTGTATAACTAAGTGAAATTCCCTTCGTGGAAGCCAAATCCTGAAGCAAGTCCTTTGAAATATTCAGGAAAACCTGCCGAGTTTTTTCCGTGTCCGTGAATTCCTCTGCTCGAGGCTGATGCTCAATCAAAACATTTCTCGCCAAATTGAGAAGAATGTTATGCTCTTCGTTCAATGAATTTTCCGGCGGAATCAAATGATAGACAAGTTTCGATTCGTCTTTCTTTTTCAAAATCGTGACAAAAGACTCGTCATGGCCTCCTTCTGCAATTTTGTACTGATTTATGATTTCGGAATCCTCGGGTAAATCAAAAACCAATCTTGTAAATGTGAAATTCGGGATGACATCGGGGCGAAAAATCTTGTTGTAAATTTCCCTGTTCCCCTTCTGATAATTTTCCATGTATGGAAGCGCTGTTTGAATCAATCTCGTCTTTTCCAAGAGCCCGAGAATTTTCTCCAGCAAGACAAGATAATTTTTCTGGTCTATCTTAAATTCTGTTGAGATTTTATCGAAAAAAATGTTTGCCTCGACAAGAAGTTTTTTTATCTCGGAGTGGGCTGAAATCGGATCCCTCTTCAGCAGGAAAAGGAAAGTGAAAACCTGATTGTATCTCTGCGAAAAAAATCTCTGATGCGAAGTCACGAGTTTTTCCTGGCTCAGGATTTTTTCCTGCTTGATGAGATAAACGTAAAGCTGCGCGATTTCCAGCAACATCGAAGTTTCCCTGAAATCGTAATTGTAATTTTTCTGCTGCACGAAAACAATCCTCGAGATGTTCGGATTTTCTATGAGAACATCGACTGTTTTTTCCATCACTTCGTTGGAATCGGAAAGGCTCGGAACAAACGGCGCCCCGAGGTAATTCACATAAACCACGTCTTCCCCCCCGTCCCTTTGCACCTCGTAAGAATAAAGCGGCGTTCCTTCCCTAAATTGCATTTTAATGCGATTTTATGCAAAAGTTTAATTTTAATCTAAATTGCATTTTTCCTGAATGCGATTTTATGCAAAACCGCGGGTTTTAATTTAAATTGCATCTTATTCTCCTTAGCACATAAAAACATATAAAGAACTTTAAATATCTTATATATAAATTAGGGAATGTATTGTTACAATTATATAATAGTTACAAAAGGCAAGATTTATAAACATTTCAAAATAAAATGGAATACTCGTGGGGGGTTTTGTTGAACGTGCCTTCTCATAATATAAATAAATTGAATCATTCGCAAATGGCAATGAAAATGGACATGGAAAAAAGAAAACAAAGTAGAATCAAGGAAATAGAAAAAGATAATAAAGCATATGGGATGTACAAAAAGAAAAAAACCGTCCAAAAGCATCCTGTTAAAAAAATTTTCAATGCAACAAGAATTGCCGCCGCGGGGTTAACCGCATTGTTGTTAAGCCCGCAGAATTATGACATGCCTGAAATTTCAGGATACAGAAATCTTGTTTCAAATGTTGAAAATTATTTTGAAAATGCGCAATTGTCTGAAAATTCTAATAATGAAATAATTTATCGGGCATCTCATCCTGATTTTCAAATTCCTGCAATGATTCCGGAAATTCCAATGGAAAAACATCGTGAATTAAAACAGGATCTCAAAAATGCCTTTGAAAAAGCTAGAAATGCGACGGCAAATTACGCAAACAGATTAAAAAATTCTGTTGCTGATTTCTTTTACAGATTTGGAAATCTTGAAGGGGTTGTTCTCAACGAACAAAAATCGAATCTTTATGATGCTGCCGTCGGAGAAAATGGGGAAATTGTTGAAGAAGAACAAGAAGAAGATGAAAGCATACTTGAAGAATTTATAAGCGAGGGCAAAAAAGTTTTTGTTCAAGAATCAAAAGAGATGGATTATTCAAGATATATGGAAAAACCGTACAAATTTGACAAGACAAAAGTTTTTTCGCTGGCAAAAGCCATGCAGGAAAATCCTGAGGGGGTTTATGGGACTTTGATTGCGGAAGAAATCAAAAAATTTGACCCAAGTATAAGAGAAAACAGGGGAAGAATAATTTCTCTTGAAAGAACAATGAGAAAAGCAGAGAGAGAAATCCCCGAAGTAAAACACATCTTGGACCAATATAATGTTGAAGAAGAAATGGCAGTTCTGCCTATTATAGAATCTGGATGGAAAAAAGATGCGGTATCTGAAAAAGAGGCTTTGGGTCTTTGGCAATTCATGGAGGAAACCGCGCAGAGATACGGACTGAAAATAGTAAGGGAGATTTTAGGTTACGACACAAGCGGGAAGAAAATAGAAGAAATAGTGTATGATGAAAGATTAAATCCTATTTTATCAACAAAGGCTGCAGCCAAATATTTAAGCGATTTGGAAAAAACATTATGCAACACAGATTTGGCGATTAAAGCATTCAACGGAGGTTCCGGAAAATTCAAGCCGTTTGTTGATGAAAACAATTGCAAGAATATTTCTTTGATGGATTTTTTCGCATTCAGGGGGGAAAAAATTGTAGAGTGGTATACTAATGTTAAAATAAAAAAGGGTTACACGCTAAGTAAAATAATGGGATTAAGAGGAATCCCTTGGAAAAACCGTTCCGAGATAATGAATCTTAACGGAATGAAAAACCCAAAAGAACTTAAAGTTGGGCAAGTCTTGTATATTCCCTTTGAGTTTGCAGAAAGGTTTGGGGCTAAAACGCCTGAATCGATTTTGGAGAATGTTGAATATATAGCAAAACACAAGGCAATGATGCATGTATTGAAGACGCAATATCCTGAATTTTATTCCATAAAGCCTTCAAACGGATTTGGCGTTCATGTTGTTTCGAAAAAACCAATGGAATACACTGTGCAAAAAGGAGACTTTCCATGGAAAATAGCAGAAAAGTATGCAAGAGGGGGATATAAAGAACTTACAAGAAATATTAAGTTGATTAATGGAATTGTTGATGAAGTGGGAATCGGACGGGTTTTAAATATTCCAAGATCAACAACTCTGGCAGATTTTGCGTTTTATAATGGACACGGTTTAAAAGAACTGAAAGGACTTAATCCACAAATACCTGACCCATATATGGAATTGCCAGATGGTGCAGGAATAGTTTATCCCTCGGATGAGAGAGCGCAACAAATTTAAACTATTTTCTCCTTGATTTTTTATGGACGGTGATTATCAGCCTCAGGCAAATTTCCAGGGAAATTTCCGCTTGAAAGACGTTGAAGAAAAACAAAATATTTTGAAAGACAGGCTTCTTTTAATCGGGCAAAATCTCGTGGATTTTAAAGAAGAAACTTCTCTCAGGATTTTGGAGCTTAAAAAAGACGTCGAGAAAATGAAGGACGATGTTGAAAAAATAAAAACTTTTCTCGACTTGGTTTCAAGCGAGATGGGAAAATTTGCGCGAAAAGACGATTTGGAAATATTGAAAAAACAGGCGAGGATGTTTCAGCCTTTGGAATTTGCAAAAAAACACAAGGAGGAAAATTAAAAAAAATAAAATGTTAACTAATGAAACCATCAACAATAAAATTAAAAGAAAGAGTAGGGTGTTTAATATTAACTATTCTCTTTGGGAGAGGGCGATTTTGCGAGAGAAGTTTGCTAAATTCACAACGAGCAAGGTTGCGAATTAGGGGGATGAAGGAGTAAACAAAAAATGGGTGTCTTGGATCAGGTGATGCAAATGAGGAATCAGGGAATTGACGACGAGGAAATAGTAAGAACTCTTCAAGAGGGAGGAATTGCGCCCAAGGCAATTTCAGATGCTCTTGGACAGGCGCAGATAAAGCAGGCTGTTTCCGACGAATACACTCCTCCGGAACCCGGATTTCAAGAACAGCAGTACACTCCAAAAGCCCAGGATGAATCTGGATTCCAGGAAGGGGGATACCAGCCTTATCAGCAACAGCAATACACGCCGCAGCAAGGATATGAAGAGTCTTATGTTCCCGGAGGCTTGGATACAAGCACTGTCATAGAAATTTCAGAGCAGGTTTTCAATGAAAAAATCCAGAAAATGCAGAAGCAACTGAAGGAAGTCTCTGATTTCAAATCTCTTGCAGAAGGAAAAATTGAATCCATGACAGAAAAGCTGAAAAGGCTGGAACATTTGATGGACACTTTGCAAATTCAAATTCTTGAAAAAGTCGGCTCGTATGGCAGAAAACTCGAGCAGACGGAAAAGGAAATGGAGATGATGCAGGATTCGTTTTCAAAAGTCGTTCCTTCTCTGGTCGGAAAACACACGCCGCATCATGCAAAACGCGAAGAACATGCAACTCATTCTGGAAAAAAGAAACATCATAAAAGATAACTTGATTTATGGCTTTCCGTGTGTTGTAAACAATTTATCAACAAATGGTTTTATCAACGGTTCCTGCGGTGTTTGCGAAGACCAAACCCATCCTATCAATGACAAGATTGCAATTATAATTATTATTGCCGGCGCATTTTGGTTAAACCAATAATTTGGATAAATCCAATTCGTTCCAAAGCTTTGCGCCAAAATTACCACAACAATTATCCCTCCGATTAAAACCATCAATCCTGTTGGCCATTTGTTTCCTGGATTAAATATCCCAAAGACAATCAAGATTACTAGAATGACAGAGAGCCAGATTCCAAGTCTTGGAAAAATCTCTGAAAAAAAAGTCGTGACAAATCCGAATTGCAAAGCCATCAATGCAACGGCGAGGGAAATAACCATGTGAATTGACTTGTTTTTGAACATGTCCATCCTTGAAAGAACTCCGAAAATTATTGCAAAAATTATCAAAAACGGAAGAGCATAGCTGAAAACCCCGAGTTGCTCCCATTGGGCAAGGACATTTCCAATTGTTCCCCCGAAGAAACCGTAAGTCTGCAAGAAAATCCCTCCCGTTAACATACAAAAGAATATCAAATTTAATTTAAATACATTTCTGTATTTGACTTGTTGAAAAAAAGATAATCCCTGTCTGTGATTTATTAAAACAGCTCACTCACTTCGTTCGTTCGCATGTTAATGTTACAGAATAATAGATTAATTGAAAGTCGTGATTGATTTATAATTAATTTGGATTTTTAGGGCGGGAGAGCAATTTGACTTTAACAATTTTAAAATTATTAATAATAAAGTCGGGTTGCGGGGAGAGCAACTTCGCGAGGATATATAAAAAGGTTAATGTAAAAACCTACCTATAAAAGTTGGTGGTATGTTGATTAATCTAATTAAAGTTGGATTTGCAGTTAACATTCTTTTGGGGTGGGCGGGTGGGAACAAATTGATTAAAAGAAAAAGTTTATCCATTAATTTAACCGCTGCTTCCTTTCGTCTTCAAAACAACGGCGATTGCAATTGCAATCGCTCCAATGAAAAGAACATTTGTCCAGAATGTTCCGCTCCACGAGGAGTAAAACAAAAAGTCAACTAAATTATTTAGGAATTCAACCCTCAATCCGACAGCCCAGAAAATCGCTATTATCACTGCTGCAATGAGAACGATTCCGGAAAGTTTTTTAACCCATCCTTCGAGTTTTGCATCTCCTCCCGAAATAAAACCCCAAAGAAGCAAAGTCACGAAAACGACAATCATCGCCACAGTCAAAAATAGAATCAAATTTCCAACGACTTCCTTCGGGAAAATCGCGCCGACGAAAATCAACCCCACGATAAATGAGACAAAGGCGTTAAGCTGATGCCTTTCCCCCAAAACTTTTGTCTTCTCGAGAATTGCAAACAAAATGAAAAAAACCAGCAAAAAAGGGAGTATGAATTTTGCAACAATCCAATTGCTCAAGAATGTCACTTCTGCCATGATTTAATAAATGCAGGATTTAATTTAAATACATTTCTGTTGTCGAATTCGCTCGCCAGCGCAATGCGCTCGCTCAAATTGTCTCATGCTTCGCATTCTAATATTTGTAAAGGATAATGTAAAAAATTTTAAATGTTAATATTAGTTAAAGAATGGTTTTTGATTAACCTTATTATTAAATATGCGAGCGAAGTTTATTTGAAATTAGATTAACGTATGAAAGTTCTTTATTATCGGTTTATAAGTTTCTCAAAATAGGATTTATCATTAATCTGGGTTTTGGGCGGGTGGGTGGGAACAAATTAGATGAAGTTATATCGAACGGGATTGCGAGCAGAGTAAGAAAGTGGAATTACAATGGACAAAAAAATGAAAAATAAGAAAAAAGAATATTAAAATATAAACAAAATAAATTCAAAAGTTAAAATCCCTATTTTTAAACTCAACAAATAATCAATATTCCCCAGGAACTTCTTCAAGCCCTTCGCTGCTAGGCAACGCGTTCTTGCTGATTACAAAAATGTCGCTGATTGCCTTCACAAATTGATGCGGAATTATCACCCCTCTTGCTCCCGAGATAAGGGACATCATGTTTCCCGCAACCCTTATCCTCCAGCCGTCAATCTTGCTCTCGTTTAAATTCGCCTCTTCCACCTCTCCGAAATACTCCCCAGAATCCGTGTAAACCCTTGCTCCTATGACCTCTGAAATCTTTTTGATTCTCATTGTAAAAATTTCCCTGAATTTTTATGATTGAATTTTATCCTCATTGTAAAATCTCTTCGAATTTTTGTCCAAACTCCGAATATGAATTCAAAAAAATTAATCAAACTTGTTTATATACTTTTCCGTGCTGCGATGTTGTTTTTCAAATGATATTTATTTTTGCTTTTAATTGGTTTCTTCCGCAAATTTGACAGCAAAGCAACGACAATGATAATCAATGTTGTGATTATGGCTATCATCAGTTCCCAAACAATCAGGCTTAAGATGTTCTGGCTTGTTTTTTGGCTGAGAAAAAAAGTAGAAAAAAAGAAGGCGGCGAAGAAAACCGCCGTGATTGCGGCTAAAATTGCAATAAACCAGAAAACAGTTCTTCCGCTAATGAAAAATCCTAAAATCAAAACCAACACAAGAACAATTGCGGTGACAATTATCGCAAATACAATCCAGAATGCAACCAATGTAAGAAAATTCTGGCTTGCTCTTTCATAACTTTCAGTGATTTCCGAAACTATTTTTTGGACAAATGTTTTTTCCCCGATTGCAAAAAAACTGAACGAACTCAAAACTGTTTCATAGTAATAATAATTCTCGTCCTCGCTTGTGTAATTTGTCGGCAATTCATTCCAGACATTGTTCTGTTCATCAAGTTTGAAAAGCGCGATGTTTTCTTTTGATGTTCCGTTAGCAATTTTTGACTTCCCTATCTGCAAAGTTATTTTCGCTTCCTGCAGATTGCTGTCAAGATTTTCAACATCTATCCTCAAGTATTTGTAGACAATCCCTTCTTTTTCAAAAGAAACTCCAGTAGGCTTTTCATCATATGCCGCAATATTTATCTTGACATTCACAACTTGCTCGTTGACATTAATCTGAATTTCCTTAATTAGGGTTTCCTGCGAATCCAAAATTGAACCCGTAATAGTTATTCCTGCTTCAGGGCTTATTGATGTGATTAAATGTGTTGTTTCTGTTATCGGTTCTCCAGATATTGTTCCTCCGCCTCCACCTGTTGTTCCAGCAGTGCCGCCACCCTCAACAATATAACTTGTTGTAGCGCTTCCTTGATTTCCTGCAAAATCAGTTACAGTGCATGTTTCTGAAAATGTTCCCGTGTTTGTTGTTGAAGGATTTTCGGTAAAGGAAGTTGTTTGCACTCCTGACAATGCATCAGTGCCTGAACATGAACATGTGACAGTATTTCCTGCTGTAACACTTGAAGGAGTGCAGGAAAAAGAAGTCACGCTCGGATTTGTAGTGTCAAGAGTTATGTTTCTCGTCGTCAAATCTATAAAATTGTTCACGGTATCGTTTGCAGTCGCATTATAATAATACAAGCCATCTGAAAGCCCTGAAAAATTAATGTAGTTGGGAGAAGTTTCTACAAGAGAAAAATTTATTTGTGTTTGTGTGGAATCGTAAAGCCTTATTAATATAGAATCAAGATTTGTATCAACAGCAGTAACATTTACTATGAGATAATTTCTGCTTTTATAAACTCCTGAGTTTTCAGTCGGAGAAACGTAATTCGTATCAGGTGCGGAACTTTTTACTGTAAAACTCACAGACGCTGAATTCAAATTTCCAACGCTGTCATTTGCATATATTGTAACATTATGATATGCATCGCTCCAGATTACATTTGTGATATTTCCGCAATTTTCTAAAGTTGTATTCACAGAATAAGTATCGTTTGAATACCAACAAGAATTAATTCCCACACCAGAATCTGAAAATGTGTAATTTATATCAATTCCGATTTTTGCAGTCATGGTATTATTTTGGCTTGGATTTGTTATGCTTATGCTCGGAGCAGTTGTATCAACTGTGAAACTTATCGTGCTCTGATTTAAATTTCCAGCTGAATCATTCACGTAAATAGTTACATTGTGTTTTCCCTCGCTCCAAGTTAGATTTGTTATGTTAAAATAAGTTCCTCCGCTTCCAAGAGATAAATTAACAGAGTAAGTGTCGTTGGAGTACCAGGCAGAATCAATATTTGTCGTAACATCAGAAAAAGTGAAATTAATATCTAAATTATTATTTGAACTGTTTGAATTATTCTGTGATGGGAAACTTATATTTAAATTAGGCGCAATAGAATCGATCGTGAAAGATATTGTGCTCCAATTTAAATAATTTGAAGTATCATTGCAATAAACAGTTACATTGTGTTTTCCTTGTCCCCAAGTAATATTTGTTATGTTAAAAAAAGTTCCTCCGCTACCCAAACTTTTATTTGCAACGGAATAAGTATCATTGCTGTAAAAGCAAGAAGATATTTGCTGTGGAAAAATTGAATAAGTATAATTTATATTTAAATTAATGTTTGAAAAATTGGAATTGTTTTGCATTAAGGAAGTGATATTCGGTCCCGGGATGGTGTAGCTAACGTTAAAGAATAAAACATCTGTCTTAAGTCCTGCAGCACCGCCGCCTGTAAAATCTTGGTTTCTTGCGATTGCCCTTGTTCCAGAAGCACTAAAAAAATTATTACAAGTCCATGATTCAGATGAAGTAACATTTGTACAAGTTACCCCAGGATTTTGGGTTGTACCTGGACATGTTGTAGTAATGTTAGTTGGACTTGTTCCGCCGTTTGCATCTACTGCAATAAAACAGTTTGACTGTCCGGTATCATTAATCCACCATTCATAACAAAGGAAAACATCATTTATTGAATTGCAATTTGTAATTGAACTGTTGTAATAACTTACATTTATTCCAAGAAAGATTAGTTTCCCGTTTTGAGTTTCGTTAAAATTATCATTACAACTTATGCGATCGTTACTCCCTCCACCACAAGAGGCAGGATAACTTCCATCACATATGCCAATATAACTACCGGAAGAACTTTCTTCCATTTTAGAGCATGCTTGAGCTCTTAGTTCGGTAGATGTCCCAGGAAATGCAACAGCCGCCTCAACACTTCCCGCCAAAAAAAATAAAATCAATATTCCAAATAAAAATTCAACCCCCTTCTTCCCCATCTTTCCTTTAGGTTTCGAGAGTTTATAATTTTTCCTTATGAAAAAATTCATTAAATTATTTCAATAGAATTCTAAAGCCTTTTTGACAGCTTTTTTCTGTTTTCTTTAAGAGTTTCAATCTCTTTTTTCCAATAATCCAAAAGATTCAAATTAGGGTCTTCTTTTTCTTTCTCTTTTTTTATTTTTGATTCATGTATTTTTATCTGCTTGTCATAGCTTGACAATCCCGCTTTTATTGATTTTTTGTTCATTTTAATTTGAAAAGGATGTATTCATTTAATTTCTCGGCAATCTCCGGAGAAATTGATTCTTTGTCCGGTTCATCATTTTTTAGTCTTAAATAAGCATTATACGGCTCTTCGGAATTTGCCAAATCAATTATCAATCCTTTTAGCCCCTTTATTGTGGGTATTTTACCATTTTTCAAGCAATCAATTATGTACGTGGTTCTTAACCCAAGAATTATTGAATAAATCACCCCGTCTGAAACATTTTCATTCAACTCTTTTGACAATTTTATCCCTTCCTTGCATATCTTTCTTGCTGATTTTGTCAATTCCAGAATCCATTTTGTATTTTTTTTGTTTGGTTTTATTTTCTTGTATTCATTGACCAATTCTTTGTTAATTATCGGTTTTGCTTCTCTAAGCATTGGAAGCAAAGGCAAAATGTTTTTTTCAAGCGTGGTTCTTACATTTTTTTCCGGAATAAAAATTAGGTTGTATTTCCCATAAGATGCCTTTTTATTGATTTCATCTGTAATCACCAGAACATCTATATCGCTTTCATCTGTCTCTTCCCCCCTTGCATAACTGCCAACAAGATAAACGCCTTTTATGTCGTTTAAATAAGGACTTAAAATTTCAAGGATTTCTTTTTTTATATCTGTTGGACGGCTTACTAATTCAACTTTGGCTTTCCCGTTGAGCCATCCTTTTGGCAGCAAAACTCCCGCGGAATTGCCAACCCTGACGATTGGTTTAATCAATTTCTCCATATGTTATAACTTAGTTATAACTTTATAAATCTTTTCCAAAAATTTTTCCTTCACAACAAACTTTATAATTCCCTTGGCTTTCAAAAAAGCATGTTCGCAAAAAAGGAAGTTGCCCATATTGTCGTTGCAATTCTTGTTCTATCCCTTGCAATAAGCATCTGGAATTTTGAAATCCTTTTCTATGCATTGGCTTCTGTTTTTTTCATCGTCTTCGCGAATATTGTCGCCAAAAACATTTCCGCTTATTATTTTGAAGCCGAAATCGAAAGCAAAATTTGGGAAATTTACAGATACGGATTGCTCGGAGTCCTGTCCAAAAGTTATTTCAGCGTGCACCCCTCGAGAAAATTCAAAAAGCCCGTTCCGATAGGAGCGTTTCTTCCGATAATAACCTCTCTCGTTTCTCTTGGATACTTCACGTGGTTCTCCGCCTTGGTTTTCGACGTGAAACCCAAGTCTTATCGTGCCGCAAAAAGGCACGGCTTGTATTCTTTTTCGGAAATGACAGAAGAGCACATAGGTTACATCGCGGCTTTCGGCATCTTGGCAAATCTTCTTTTCGCGATTATTGGATATTTTATAGGATTCGAATTGTTCGCAAAACTTAACATTTACTACGCGTTTTTCAATATTCTTCCATTGTCTGATTTGGACGGCAACAAGATTTTTTTCGGAAACATTGTTTTGTGGAGTTTCCTTGCCGCGCTTATTTTAATCGGAATGGGTTATGTGTTTTTGATTGTTTAAAATGAGGAAAAATAAAAAAGATTAATGTAAAAAATTTATTGCTGATATATGAATTGTTAATATGCAAACTATATCGTGATGTTGATAAAATTATGATTATGGGTTAATATTTTTGGGGTTGGTGAACGATTTTGCGAGAGAAATTAATATGCTCAAACTCGGCTTTATTGAATTCGATAAGAGATTTTCGCCAATGGAAAAAGATTAATAGTCAATGAACTCGGTTTTTATTAATACTTGTTTCCGCGGGCGGGCAGCTTCACGACGTGCCATCGGCGTTCGAGGAGAATCAAAAACGAGCGGGGTTGCAAGTTGGGTGGGAACAAATTAAATGAAGTGATATCGAGAATAGTCGCGAGTTGATTGGAGAAGGAGGGGAAAAATATATAAAAACAATAAAAATGGAAACAGAATTTTTAAAGGGCGTTTCTCCAAGAGAATATCAGAAAAGAATTTTTGAAACATGCAGAAAGAAAAATTGCCTTGTTGTCCTTCCAACGGGTTTGGGAAAAACACTTGTTGCACTTATGCTCTCGATTGAAAGGCTTGAAAAGTTTCCGGATGAAAAAATTCTGTTTCTTGCTCCTACCCGCCCTTTGGCGGAGCAACATTTAAGATATTTTGAAAAGCATCTTCCAGAATTGTTCGCGGACATGCAGTTGTTTACCGGCTCGGTTTTTGCAAAGGAAAGGAAAAAAATCTGGCATAATTCAAACATGATTTTCTCGACGCCGCAATGCATTGCAAATGACTTGAAAAACAACCTGTATAATTTGTCAGAGGTCTGCCTATTGATAGAAGACGAAGCCCATCGCTGTTTGAAGAATTACGATTACAATTTCATAGCTAAAGAATACAAAGAACAGGCAAGAAATCCTCGGATTTTGGGGCTGACCGCAAGCCCGGGAAGTGAAATCTCAAGGATAAAAGACATATGCAAAAATCTTTCGATAGAAGAAGTTGAACTTCGCACTCGAGAAAGCCTGGATGTAAAAGGATATCTTCAGGAACTGGAATTTGAAAAGATAATGATTGATTTCCCAAAGGAATTAGAGGAAATAAGAAACGCATTGAAAATTCTTTTCAACAGATATGTGGAGGAATTGAGATCAAGACATGTTCTTTTCGGAAATGCAAACAAGATTGAACTGATAAATTTGCAAAAAAGAATTTCCGGAACAATAGGAAGGGGAAATAAAAATTGGGGTTATTATCTTGCCGCAAGCGCCTGCGCGCAGGCTATTAAATTGCAGCACGCACTTGAACTTTTGGAAACTCAAACATTAAACGGATTTCATCAGTATATAAAAAAATTGTCAGAGGAGGCAAGAAAGGAAAAAAGCAAGGGAGTTGTTGCATTGGTTTCCAGTTCAGAATTTAATTTCATTTCAAACAAAACAAGCGAACTCATGGCAAAAAAATTCGAGCATCCGAAAGTGCAAAAACTTTCCGAATTGATTAAAAGCGAAATTGAAAAAAATCCAATGACAAAAATAATTGTTTTCATGCAATTCAGGGATACAGCTTCCCTTATTTCAAAAATCCTCAACGAAATTCCGGAAATCAAATCAAAAATTTTCGTGGGGCAGACGAAAAAAATCTCGGGCATAAATTCCAAGGAAAATACGGGATTAAATCAAAAAGAGCAGAAAAAAATAATCTCTGATTTTTCCAACGGAGATTTGAATGTTCTTTGCGCAACTTCGATAGGAGAAGAGGGTTTAGACATTCCGGAAGTCAATGCCGTGATTTTCTACGAGCCTGTTGCTTCCGCGATAAGAAAAATTCAGCGAGCAGGAAGAACTGCAAGATTGATGAAGGGAAAAATAATCGTCCTAGTCACAAAAAAGACAAGGGATGAAAATTTCTATTATGTTTCAAGAAGCAGGGAAAAAAAGATGCATTCTGCGATACACGACATCAGGGAGGATTTGGAGAAAAAGTCAAAGAAAAATCACAAACAGGAAAGCATGGGAAAGTGGTTTTAAAATTATGAACTCAAATTTAAAAACATTTGTTTATTTTAGTTAAAATAAATGAATAAAAATTGACAAAATCTTTTAGGACAAGCAATTATCTTTTTAGTTTTATCGTTGATAACAAGTTTAGTTTTTTTGGTTAGAAGATGTTGCCATTCCTATTGTAGATTGTTTAAATTCTTCAGCAGTGTTAGGTGTCTTTAATGTTGTTATAAACTTCAATAGATAACCTTCTCCCCCCATGCAAATTTCAAGAAGCAATCTTTTGAGAATTTAAAACGGATTTTTTATCTTCTATTCCAAGATCCTTCTTTGTCAAAAACCATGCAAACCTTAAGAAATTTTTTGCAGTCTCATTGTCCATGTTAAATTTGTACATGTCTGACTTTCCAACTTTCCTTGTCTTGATAATTATGCCTTTTTCGAGAAATTCATCAAAAAAACTCTTAAGAGAATTGTAGCTTATTCTTGCTTCTTTTGCCATGTCAGTCATATTGAAATCAAAAAAATGATTTCCAATTAAGAAATCAAGAAACCGAAGTTTAGGAGTATCCCCAAAATATTCCAAAAATGCCGATTTATTTGTCTCAGTTTTCATACTTTCATATCCTCATACTCTTTTATAAATCTTTCTAAATAATATGTTTTAACTATCAAATAGAGAAACATTTAAAACCACTTTATTCTTATAATTCTTATGTCATTAGATTTGGATAAAGCTAAAATTATGTTTAAACTTGCTTATTCAAAGAAGAACTGGGGAGCAAAATATGACAGACTGGAACATTTCAAAAGATTTCAAAACTTAAAGGAAATAATAAAAGGTCTTGAGAAAAAAGAATGGTTAATAGTGCACAAAAAACCAAATTATACAGGAATTTCATTAAATCCAAAATTCAAGAAAGAAATTGTTGAATTCATTGAAGGACAAATGCCTGATACTAAGGGGTGGATAAATTAAAATGAAATCACACACTAAATGAAGGATATCAATAAATAAAATGTTAACGCAAAGAAATCCGAGATTAAGAAAAGGCAATGTAATGCTAAACAATTTTTATGATAATATTAATATATTAAATTTTGAGGACAACGATTCCTCACTAGGTTTAAAAGTAGGGTCATCTTTGCCTCGGCATAATGCCTCCAAAATTTTTCAACATTTTTTCTTCGTCGAATTCAAGGAAACCGAAAGAAAAATCGAAACCGAAAATAATAATTGATATAAGAGAGAAAAATTCTCTTGTCGTTTCTGTTTTGATTAATCTCGGAATTGAAACAGAATTCAAAATGCTGAAAGTCGGCGATTACCTAGTGAATGATGTCGCTGTTGAAAGAAAAACAGTTTCTGATTTCATTTCCTCGATGATTAACAAGCGCCTTTCCCATCAATTGGAAGAATTGCAGCAATATAAAAAACGGCTTCTTATGATTGAGGGAATTGACGAGCAGGAACTTTACAATTCCGAGTTTGATGAAAAAGCGGGAATTCATCCGAATGCAATCCGCGGTTTTTTGCTTTCAATTTTGTTGAAGTATGATGTTCCGATAATTTACACAAAAAATCATGAGGACACTGCAAAATTCCTTTCTGTTCTCGCAAAAAAGACAGAGAAAGAATCATCTCTTAACGTAACAAAAAGAAATCTAAATAAAAAAGAAAGAATGCAATTCATCTTGGAAAGTTTTCACGGCATCGGTCCGAAAACCGCGAAAAAACTTTTGAAAAAATTCAAAACGATAAAAAACATCCTGAACGCCTCAATGGAAGATTTGGAAAAAGAAATCGGAAAAAAAGCCTTGGTTTTCAAAATTGTCGATGAGAAGTACTGATTCGAATTCTTTCATTCAAAAGAGCCCTGTAATTTGATAAAACATGTTCAACTAATTTGGATTTATCTTCTTCTGAAACGTCTCTTTTTAATTTGATTTTTGCGGTTTCTCCTTTATATGCAGGAGGATTGTATTCAAAAGGAGATTTAAAACCATATCTCCCATCGGTAAAGAAAGTCCAATGAAATGGATGGTGTAAAAATTTGACAAAATCCTGGGAAATATTCATTTCTTTAGCAACATATCTTCTTAGCTCATTATCAAAATCATCTGAAGAAATTCCGCCATTGTTCCCTGCAAGCATTAATGCACAGCCGATATATGTATTGACAAATAATTCTAAGTCAATTCTTTCATCCATTAAAATAACAAAAACCGTTTTGGGTTTTTAAGAATATTGGTAAAATTTAATCCAATTCAAATCTTTCCAAAACCCGGTATTCCTGGCTCTTTCCCATCAACTCTGATTTCATAAGAACAAATTCATCAACGTCAAAATTCAGATTTTTAAGATGAATATTTTTTATGTTTTCAATAAGCCCTTTCCTGTCCCTTATGTACTCGACTCTTGCAACTGTTATGTGCGGAGAAAATTTTTCATGCTCGTTTGGAAATTCGGGAAGGACATCAGAAATCTTTTTTTCAAATTTTTCCAATGATTTCAAAATGACTTCAATCCAAATAACTCTTATTCTTTTTTCGTCCTTGAAAAAACCGCTTCTTCCAATCATGCATTTGAATCCGGAAAGGCTTATCCCCCTTAATCTTTCTTTTACTTCCTCTATTTTTTCCTTGCTCAAATCTCCAAGAAATCTCAATGTAAGATGCAGATTTTCCTTTCCGACAAATTTCCCGCCGAAAAGATTTTTCTCTTTCAGTGTTTCAAATTCGTGAAAAATCTTTGCTTTGATGTTTTCAGGAAGTTCTATGGCAATGAAGCATCTCATTATTAATAAAAAAATACTAAGATTAAAAATTTATGGTAGAAAAGTTTATATATACATAAATATAAATATAAATATGTCTAAAATAATAAGTGTATCCGACGAAGTTTATAATAAATTAAAAATGCTTAAAAAAGAAGAAAGCTATACGGTATTAATAAAAGACCTTTTAAAAAAAAGAACAAATAAGGAAGAAATATTAAAATTTGCTGGAAAAGGCGGATTAGATGAAAAAGAAGCGGGCACATTAAAAAAAGAATGGAAAAAATGGTCAGAAAAATATGCTTAGATTCTGACATAATAATTGAGCTGTTGAAAAATAATCTGGAAGTTATTAAAACAATTAATTCTTTAGATGCGGAATTTTATGCAACAGTTGTAAATATCTTTGAAATATGGACGGGAAGAATGGAAAAGGAATCAAAAACCATTATAGAATTAATATCTGAGTTGAATATATTGGATTTTGATAGGAAATCTGCCTTAAGAGCAGGAGACATAAGGAAAAAATTAAAAGGCAGAGGGGAATTAATAGAAATAAGGGATATTTTTATAGCATCAATATGCATCCAAAATAATATGGAATTACTTACTTATAATAAAAAGCATTTTGAGAGATTAAAACAGTTTGAATTAAAACTGGTAAATTAAAGAATCTCATGAAAACAAATAAGGAAGGGGATTTTTAAAGTTTGTTCAATCTCAATCACAACAAAATATTTCAATAAGAATATTTATGGAATTTCATGGGCGGAGAATACATAATTTGTCCTTTGCATAATTTCGAAGGCATTGCCAAATACGGAGAACATCCTGAAAGATTTCCATATCAGCAAAAACTGGATGCAGAAACGGAATTATATAAAACAAAAATATAACAAAAAGAAATAAGTTATTCCGGCACCAATGCAAAAAAGCTGTTTTTTTCCAGCGCCTTTTTTGCGAGTTCCTTCACATCGTTGAGTTTCACGTTCATTATGTTTTTCTCATATTCGTAAAAATCTTCCGCCCTTCCGTTAATCTCGCATGCCAGCAAGGCAACCATTTGCTCCTGCGAATCTTCCATTTCAATCTGATAATTTCCGATTATCTGTTCCTTTGTTTCCTTCAGTTCCTTTTCCCCCAATTCTTTTGCAACCTTTTCAAACTCTTCCAAAATCAATTTCTTAACCTCGTTCATTTTTTCCTTTGTCGTCCCGACTTTTATGAAGCTGAACGAGTAATCTCGATTGATGGCGTTGTCCCCCTTAACGGCATATGCAAGGTTTCTTTTTTCCCTTATCTCGCTGAACAAACGGGAAGACATCCCTCCCGCCATCAATGTAGTAAGAACATCGGAAGCATAGGATTTTTTGTCGCTATACTTCGGACTGTGATATGCAAAAATAAGATTAACCTGGTCTATTCCCTTTCTTTTTTCCGTCTTTGATTCGTTCTTTTCAACTATTTTAAATTGGGGAACTTTTCCCTTGATGTTTCCAAAATTCCTTTCGGCAAAATCCATGATTTCGGAAAAATCTGCGTCGCCGACAACGCAAAGAATCATGTTGTTCGGCTGATAAATTTCCTGAAATCTCTTAAGCATCTCATTTCTCGTTATTGAATTCATTGTCTCGTAAGTTCCGATAAGAGGATTTCCAAACGGCTTTTCATAAAGCATTCTCTGAATTTCGTCAAGAACGTAAATTCCGGGATTGTCCTTTCTCATTTTTATCTCCTCAAAAATAACCTTTCTCTCTTTTTCAAATTCCTTTGAATCAAAAACGGGATTTTTCACCATGTCGCTTAAAACCTCTAATGCAATGTTCAAATGCTTGCTCGGAATCTTGCACCAATATGCAGTTATTATCTCGTCGGTAAATCCGTTCAAAACCCCACCGTTTTTCTCGATTTCCTCCGCGATTTTCTTTGCATCTCTTGTCGGGGTTCCCTTGTAAAGCATGTGCTCTATGAAATGCGAAATTCCCTTTTTTTCCAAAGGCTCATGAATCCCTCCCGTCTTTATCGCAAAGGCAACAGAGACAATCGGCAAATCCCGTTTTTCAAACAAAATCGTCATGCCGTTTTTCAAAACCTTTTTCTGAAAGCCTTTTTTCATGCGGCTGGAAGAAATGCCGAGATTATAAAGATTTCTTGTCCCGAATGTCTCGCTTAATCATAGATTCCGCGCTCGCCTTCTACTCGTGCCGCGACTTTATATTAATAAAATAAATTTGCCAAAGTCAAAGCACTCGGTTTCGCCTCGCTTAAATTGGCTCGTTGCTTCGCAACTCGCATTTTGATATAAAAAGATTAATGTAAAAATTTTAAGTGGATGGAATTTTATTGTAGTTAACATTGGTTTCCTGAGGGGTAGGAAAATTATAGAAAATTTTTGATGTGAATGATAATGTGAAATCCAGCGTGAAATTATTATGATAAAATTTGTTTGATAGTTAAAATGGATTGTTGAGGGTAGGAACGTGGGGTTGCAAGTTGGTCGGGAGAATTGGTATGAGGGATTAAATAAATTTAATCTTTCTTCTCAAACACAACATATCTCTCTCCCCCGATTTCAAAATCATCGAGGATTTCAAAATTTTCCGCGATGAATTTCAAAATCCAGGCCCTTTGCGCGGAAAATTTTTTCCTCATTCCAAGAGAACGCGTCGCAAAACTCACAACTATCCTGTCTGAAAGAGGCGCGATTTCTTTTATCAGGATTTTTGAATAATCTCTTTTCATAACTTCAAGCGAGTCAATCACTTTCAAAAGCAAAATAATTCTCGGCTTTTTCTGTTTTTTTATCAATTCCCCGACTTTCTCTAATTCAAACAGGCTGGCGTGGATTGCATTCCAATTTTTCTTGTTTTTCTTGAAAAACCCGTTCATCAACTCGACAAATTGCCCTATTGCTTCAACCCCAATATAATTAATTATGCGGGACGTCATTTTTTTAGAAAAGGTATATTCATTAACATTTTTTCCTTGGGGTGGGCGAGCGATTTCGCGGGATAATCCATAAGTAAGCGGGGTCGCGAGGTGGTCGGGGGTTGGAAGGCGGGAAAGATTAATTAAAAATCTCAGCCCGTTTATTCCAGCGCCCAAATCAACAATGCTAAATTTTCCGCGCTTTGGAAAAATTCTTTCATAAATTTCATTGTAATATGGAAATCTTTCTTTGCTTGACTTGTGCTTCATCAAATACCATTCGACATTTTTTCCTTTTGTGGAAAAAACTTTTCTGCTTGAAAAACTTGAATAAATTTTCCTCAGAAATCCGCGAGTCATTTTTATTTTTTGCCAATCGTTCAAGTTTTTCTTTTCAAATTTTTCCAAAGCCATAAGAACGTCTTTTTTCGGCAACTGCGAAAATTCCTTTTTTGCGATGATTTTTTTGTATAGAGAGGGGTTCATTTTAATTTCGACGAGAATTAGAATTAGCTTCGTAATATTTTTTAGTTAAATAATATGCTCTTCCATACTCATCCTCTTGACTTTCTACAAAGAAAACATATCCTTTCTTTTCCAATTCACCAAGTGCTAAAACAAATAATCCGGGAATATATTGCCCATCAACTTCTTCCATTAGTTTTGATAAACCTGTACCTTTTTTCCCAACTCTTTCTAAAACATTCAAAACTTCTCTTATTTTATCTATTTGTTCTTTTTCAGAAAAATGTCTTCTCATCCAAGGGGGTCTTCTGGCCATCAATTTTTTAAGTCTCTCATCTTTTAAAACCATATGGCTTCGACAAATCAATCCCCGAAATACAAGGAAGCGGAATTGAAATTCCTGAACGCGAAAACCAACGGGGAAAAGTTGGTTTTCTTGGAAGAAATGATTCGTGAATGTCCGAAGCATAAATCCTCGGAAAAAATGCTTGCAAATCTGAAAACAAGATACATAAAGTTAAAGGAAAAAATAGAAGCCGTTAAAAAGGTTTCAAGAGGTTCTTCAAAACAGGGAATAAAAAAGGAGGACATTCAAATAGTCATTGTCGGAAAAACAAGAAGCGGAAAATCAGAACTTCTCAAAGCCCTGACAAATGCAACTCCAAAAATATCAGAAAGCGAATTTGAAAAATTCACGACAAAAAAGCCGATTATAGGAATTATGAACTATTCCGGTATTTCTATACAAATAATTGAAAACCCTTCGATTGAATCCGAATATTATGATAAAGGATTGTCAAATTCCGCGGATATTTTATTGATTTTATTTAACAATTTCTCGGACTTGGATTTTATTGATAAAAATACTTCAAAAATAAACGGAAAAAAATTGTACGTCTTCAATTCGTTCAGTGAATCGGAAAATAATTTGAGAAAAGTCGAGGCAAGACTGCAAAGCATGAAGTATAATTTTGTTGTTATTAATCCAAAAACAGGATTTGGTTTTGGGGAACTTAAATCAAAAATCCTCCAAAATTCCGGAAAAATCCGCGTGTTTACAAAACAACCTGGAAAAGAAAAATCAGAAAAGCCGGTAATCCTTAATGAGAATTCATCTGTAAAAGACGTTGCGGAAAAAATTCTCCATGGTTTCTCTGAAAAAATTAAGGAAACAAAAATCTGGGGTCCTTCTTCAAAATTTGCAGGACAAAAAGTCGGCTTGACTCATGTTTTGAAAGATTTGGACCTCGTGGAATTTAAGATGAGATGATTACTTCCATTTCTTCCTTATAGGCTCAATGATTTCATTGAGATATTTTGCAACCGCATTTTTCAAATCAGAGGGCCAAACATATCCGTTTTCAAAAGTATTTTCTAATTCCTCATAATTTTTGAAAGTTTTATCCTCTTCTTTTTTAACTCCTTTAACATAAATCTCCCCAAACATTGGGAGTATAATAAGTTTTATTATAGCTAAAATAGGATTATTGCTAATATCATGTAATGGGCAGTAAGATCTATTAACTTTTTCTTTAATGCTCTCCTTGCTGTCTCTTATTGAAATAAAACTATCTTTCACAGAACTTGACATTTTTCCTTCGGCGCCCCTTAAGCTCGGAATTATCGGCGTATAAAGATAGACAGCGTCCTGCAGTCCAATTTCCTTTCCTTCATCAACACCAAGCATATAAATTTTCCTTTGGTCAAGACCTGCAACAACAAAATTTGTTTTAAGATGTTTAACATCAGCCACCTGCATTAGAGGATAAATTATTTGGCTTATTTTTGCATTTTCAATATCTCTCGCAACCTGCTGCATAGCTCTAACTCCGCGATTAACAGTAATCTTCAGTGCAAGTTTCAGAATATCTTCAAAATAATCTTGCTTCATTTGATAACTTGTTCCTTTCACAATCTCTGCTTTTAATCCTACAGATTTGAACCCGCGTTCCCATTGTTTCGTCTGCTCGTTAACAAATTTCCAGTTTCCTTTCTGATTTAACCAAGTATGCCAGTCTGCCAAAAGAATTTTGACTTTAATTCCTGCTTTCTGTAAATCAAGAAGTTTTAGAATCGTAACAAGATGCCCAAGATGAATTTCTCCAGAAACCTCATACCCACAATAGACAACTCCTTTTCCAAGAAAACTCTTTATCTTGTCTTCTCCTATTATTTCTGCAGTGTTTCTCTTTATCAGCTCAAGTCTTTCATTTAAATCCATATTAATAGAGAACAAAAATAATTATTAAATGTTTTTATCCGAAATAATATCTGTAAAAATCATTTATAACCGCTCCTGTTGTTCCGGAATTTGAGGTTGTTGTGGTTGTATCAGAACTTGTAATTGAAAAAATTGTTAATTGCCTTTTTCTTTCAAAGCCTCATCTACCATAGATTTAAGATTTTC
>JACOYL010000023.1 GCA_016181895.1 Candidatus Pacearchaeota archaeon | reverse complement strand
GACATCCGTAAAGGTTACCTTCAATACACCCTCCACAATTTGTTGTTATTGTTTTTCCACATTTAGGACATTTTCCTACGGCTTTCATTTTAAAACTCCTATAACTTGGTTTGTGAAATTTTTAGCCATTGCAAGATATTGCTTTGCTTCATTTTTGGAAAGAGATTTTCTTTTTTCATACAACTCAGAAAGGTGTTTCAATTTTTCTTTTTCGCTTATTTCGGAAAAATTTTCCAGGCATTTGTCAAAATCAAATTCCAATTGATGCCAAAAATAAAAATTCATAATCTGCAACTTTCTCCTGAAATGAGAGTACAAACCCTTTGTTTTTCCCCATAAATCTCTCTCTTTAAGATATCCTTCCAATTCAAATTCATCCTTGTGTTTTAAATATTCCTCGAGTTTTTCTTTTGGAATCGGATTTTCCTTTAATTTTTCCCTGAAATTTCCAAATTCTTCAGTGCTGTAAATCGGCTTTGAACCGCAGATGACTGTTATCCAAGAACTCCATGAGCCTTTATGATAAATATGCTCTTCATAACCTTTCAGCGTTTTAAAATGTATGATGCTTATCGGCACATCCTGTTCCCTTAGGGAATTTCCAAAACCAATTTTTTCTTGTTCGCTTAAATCCCGCTCTTCCTTAAATAAAAAAATGCTGTCCACGTCTGACTCTCCTGGAATGAAACGTCCTGTGTTATATGAACCGAAAATTAAAACTGCTGCCAAATTTCCATTGTATCTTCTTAAAGATGCATTAACAATTTTCTGTTCAAGTTTTTGGTTTGTCATTTTATTTCTCCCAATTTCATTTTAATTAACTCAACAAGGTCTCCGCCTTCTCCATCACGGGTTGCAGGATTTAAATAAATCTCGCTGTAAACTTTTCCACAACCAATGCATCTATAAGTAAGCGGTTCCCCTGTCAACTCTTGCAAAAGTTCTTTCGGCATCTCCTTCATTTAGGCAATATCCCGTTATTTCCGTCATTTTTATTTCTCCTTCTCCTCGAGATATTTCATGAATTCTCCCTCGGAAACTTCCTTCTCGTCGATGTTTTTTCCAGTCCATTTGCATTTCTTGCATTCCCATTCCCCTTTTCCATTGCCTTCGTCAAAACCCAAAACCACGGAAACATTATCAGAATTACATTTCGGACATTTTCTGATTTTGAAAGTTTTTCCAATTTTTTTCTTGCTCTTTATTCCTTTTGTTTTATTGTAAGATTCCTCTGAGTTAAAACCCTGCAAAATCCAAGCCGGCGTTTTCATTTTTGACATGTTTATTTCTCAACACTTTCCCATTTTTGATTTTCTTTGTTGAAAATATATGTTGTTCCTTCATCTTCGCAAGAATATTTCGAGCATGCTTTCAGGACGTTTGTGAATGTTTTTTCCGCTTCGTTTCTGCACAAGTTCCCTACTAATTCAAATCCGTCTACACATTTTATTCTTTCTTTTTCAAGGCAGTTGCAATTTTCAGGAAGCCAATTTTCATAGTATTCCTGTTCTTGCTGTTCCTTGATTGCATTTGCCGTCAGATTTCCGTGATAATAAATTAATGCAAAGATTGCCGATGCTAAAACAATCACTGCAACTGCCAAACGGAGTTTGTTTATTGGGATCATTTTAGTATAATTTTCCTCCAACAGGAACATCTTTATCAGGTTTAATCAATATACATTCATTATTTTTATCAGGAATCCCAAGTGTCAAAACTTCTGATGTGAAATGACCGATTCGTCGAGGAGAAAGGTTAACAACACAGAGGACTAATTTATTTTTAAGGTCATCTTTTTTATAATTTTTAACTATTTGCACACTTGACATTTTAATTCCTATGTCTTTGCCCAAATCAATTGTCAACTTGTACGCAGGTTTTCTTGCTTCCGGGAAATCTTCCACTTTTATTATTTTTCCAACTCTTACATTCAGTTTTTGAAAATCTTCAAATGTTGCTGTCATATGTCCAGATTTGCCTCCTTATGCAAATTCTTGAATTTGTATCTATGAAGTTGTTTTGTTTTCATTTTTATATGTCTAAATTGGCTTCTTTCGCATTTTCCTGAATGAATTCCTTTCTTGCCTGAACGTCGTCTCCCATCAGCATTGAAAAAGTCCTGTCTGCTTCAAGGGCATCTTCGATGAAAATCTTTTTAATTTTTCTGGTTTTGGGATTCATTGTCGTTTCCCACAACTGTTCCGAGGACATTTCTCCAAGTCCCTTGAATCTTGTAACAATTGCGTTTCCGATTTTTTCAAATTCCTTTTTCAGTTCGGCATCCGTGTAAACATAAAAATCTTTTTGCCCTTTTCTTATCCTGTACAACGGAGGCAAGGCAACAAAAATATTCCCGTTTTCAATAAGCTTCGGCATGAACCTGAAAAAGAAAGTCAGAAGCAGGGTTTTTATGTGCTCCCCGTCGACGTCGGCGTCTGTCATTATCACAATCCTGTTGTATCTTAATTTTTCGTGGTTGAACTGCTCTCCGACTCCTGTTCCTATCGCCGTTATGAGATTCGCGATTTCCTCGCTCGACAAAGTCTTGCTCGGGTTGGCTTTTTCAACGTTCAATATTTTTCCTTTAAGAGGAAGAATTGCTTGGTCTTCCTTGTTTCTTGCCTGCTTTGCGCTTCCTCCCGCGGATTCCCCCTCGACAATGTAAATTTCCGTGTC
>JACOYL010000012.1 GCA_016181895.1 Candidatus Pacearchaeota archaeon | reverse complement strand
GCTACAGAAAAAACGAATATATTTTTAGCCCTACTTTCTTTTAAGACTTTAGAACATTCATTTACAGTAGCAAGAGAATTTATGACATCATCTACTAATATAATAATTTTCCCATAAATATCATTTACAAACTTGTCATCTATTCCAAAAGCTCCTTTAACGTTTTCAAATTTCTCTTCTATCCCTCTTAATTTTTTTTGTTTCTTTGTTTCCTTTATCTTTTTAATAATAGGTAAGTAATCTAACCCAGTCTTTTCAGACAATGTCTTCGCTAACTCATTCCCTTTTTGATAAACCTTCTTCTCCTCATCAGGAACCACGCAAATTATTGTTGTATCTTTAGAAATATTTAATTCTGAGGATACTTCATCAATCTTTATCTTTAATAATTCAGCACAAAAAGGAATTTTTTCTTTCTCATTTTTAGAATTTAAAATTAGAAATGTCATAGTGTCTTCTTCACCCTTGTCTAAAGGAATAGATTTACCTAAATCAATATATTTTCCAACCGAAAAGATTTTATCGAAATAGAGTTCTCCACCAGTTATCTTCTTGTTTTTAAAGAATATTCTACAACTAAGACATTTTCCCTTATATTCTCCATCTGTTGTAATAGGATAAGCACAAATATTACATAAATCTTCATTATCAAAGATAGGAACTTTATTAGATAAGCCATCTAATTTTATATACTTCATACAATATAAGGAATTTGCTTAATTAAATAATTTTTCCCTTATAGAATTCCCCTACGCCTCAAACTCCCTTTCTTCCCTCATTTCCTTTCCGTCTATTTTTGCTGTTCGGACAATCCTTCCTTTTCTCAAAGATTTTTCCCTTACAATAGCAAAATCCCTTTCATTCTTTAATTCGTCCGGAATTTTGATTTCCTCGATGAAATAAGTGTGCGAAATCCAAGCCTCCTTGAAATCAGGTTTTTCAAAAATGAATTCAGAGCCAAGACTTCTATCCGTCGTCGTTAGCTTGCAAAAATCCGGCTTTTTTCTTTCCTCTGTTTCCTTTCCAGGTTTCCCGGATTTTGGAGCTTTCGGTTTGATTTTTAATATACTGTCTTTTGTTGAAAAAGAAAGTGCGAAAAAAGTTTTTGGAAATTCTTCAAGCAATTTCAAGATTTCATTTCCGCTCATTTCTTCGTCGATTGCGTAATTTTTCACGCCTTGAAATTGCTTTTTGCTTTTGAATTTTATCCTGCCATTGAGGTCGCTTGTTGAAATTATCGCTCCGGTAACATTTGTTTTCTCGTTTCCCAATTTTCCAGCCATGTCTTTAACCAAGTCATTTGCGAAATCCGCGCTTGTATTTATTGTAAATTTTCCTTTTGATTGTTTTCCATGGATTTCAGCCTTGTTTCTGAACTCTCCTCTGCTGTATTTTTGAAATTGCATATGCACATCATTGTCGATTTTCCCGTCGAAAATCTTTTTTACAAAATTCATATTTAGGATTGTGAAATTTTGTTTTTAAATTTGTTCCCGCCCGCCCCGAACCGAGTTAACCATCAAACAACTTTTATCGACATTATCAACAATGAATCTCGCGATAATTGTTTCCATATTAATCTTTTTCAATTGGCGAGAAACTAACATCATTTTAATTATCGATTGGTTTGCGAGTTAACATCTGTTTTGGATTTTAGGGCGGGTGGGAGGGGAACTGCATAAATTTATAAATTTCCCCTGCGTTTTGAAAAAATGGCTGCGATAATGATGGACTCGGAATATTTCAAGAAAATTATAACGACGGCGATATTGCTGATTCTTCTTGTCTTGTCTTTCCTTATTTTGAAGCCCATTCTTCTCTCGATAATAATGGGATTGATAATGGCAATGGTCTTTTCCCCGGCTTACGATTGGATTCACAGAAAAACAAAATTGAAGAGCGTTGCATTGATTTTAATCTGCCTTTTCCTTATCCTGATAATAGTTCTTCCTTTCTGGTTCCTCCTGCCCATCTTTGTAAAGCAATCGTTTGAAATTTATGTCGCTGCGCAGAAAATAGATTTCGTTGATGTATTCACAAAAATCTTTCCTTCTCTGAACGCCGAAGAATTCACTTCGCAATTCGGTTCTGTCTTCTCCGGTTTCGTCACAAGATCCTTGAATTCGTTTGTCACGTCGGTTTCGGGCATTCTTTTGAATTTTCCAATAATCTTTTTGCATCTTGTCGTTGTTTTCGCGACTTTCTTTTTTGTATTGAAGGACAAGGATGAAATTCTGAACTATTTGAAGGGATTGATGCCTTTCTCGAAAGATGTTGAAAGGAAATTGTTTCAATCGTCGACGGACATAACACTTTCCGTTGTCTACGGGCAGGTTGTGATAGGGGTTATTCAGGGTTTGATTGCCGGCCTTGGATTTTTGATTTTCGGAGTTCCGAACATGATTTTCCTTACATTGATTGCGGTTCTCGCGGGAATTCTGCCTATCGTTGGTCCGACAATAATCTGGATTCCCGTCGTGATTTACCTGTTGATTGCGGGAAACGGTTTCGCGGCGGCGGGGGTGACTTTCTTCGGAATAATTTCCGCGGTTATCGACAACATACTTCGCCCTTTTTTTGTTTCAAAAAGCGCGAAGATGCATCCTCTTCTCTCATTGACGGGAATGATAGGGGGGTTCTTGTTTTTCGGGATTCTGGGATTCATCATAGGCCCTTTGATACTCGCCTATGTGATCATAATTTTGGAAATCTACAGGGGAAAGGAACTGCAGGGATTTTTCCTAAAGGCTCCCGAAAGTTAAATTCTAAGAGGTTGAAATGAAACTGAAAGTCAAATTCTTGAAATGGGAAGCCGGATTGCCGGTAGCCATGCTTCACTTCAAAACCGCGGAGAAGCTCGGCGTCAGAATTCAGGGAAACATCTCGATAAAAACGCTTTCCAAATATTCAAAGGAAATGGTGACAATCATCGACACGATTGACGAGCCTTATGTAAGGGAAAATGAAATTCTTGTTTCCAACGAAATAAAAGAGGAAATGCGTTTGAAAAAAGGGCAGAAAGTCGACGTGAACCTGGCTCCGATTCCGGAAAGTTTGAACTTCATAAAGAAAAAACTCAATTCGGGGGTTTTGACGAGAAACGAAATTTTTATCATAACGCGGGACATTGCAAGAAACGCGCTCTCCGAGGCTGAAATCGCATTGCTCGTCGCCGCGATGTACAAGCAGGGAATGAGGATGAGCGAGACGATAGCAATGATAGAAGCAATGATAAAATTCGGGAACAAATTCTCCGTCAAGGGAAAATACATCGTCGACAAGCATTCAATCGGAGGAGTTGCGGGAAACAGGACGACGCCGATTGTCGTTTCAATCTGTTCTGCAGACGGATTAATTTTTCCGAAAACTTCCTCGCGCGCAATCACAAGCGCCGCGGGAACCGCGGACGTTTTGGAAACAATCATGGAAGTGGAATTCACTCCGGATGAATTGAAAAAAATCCTGAAGAAAACAAACGCGTTCATGGTTTGGGGCGGTTCCCTCGACATGGTTCCCGTTGATTCAAAAATAATAAAAGTCGAGAAAGAACTTAACATAGACCCGAAATCGCAGCTCGTGGCTTCCATAATGTCAAAAAAATTCGCGGTAGGAAGCAAGTATATTCTCATAGACATTCCATACGGAAAAAGCGTGAAAGTAGACAGGAAAAAAGCAGAGTCGCTCAAAAATGAATTTCTAAGCCTTGGAAAACATTTTCACAAAAAAATCCGCGTTGTTCTCACTGATGGAAGCGAACCGATAGGAAACGGCGTGGGTCCCGCATTGGAATTGAAAGACATTGTAAAAGTCCTGGATCCAAAGCAGAAAGGTCCAAAGGATTTGGAGAAAAAATCGCTTTTCTTGGCGGGAGAATTGTTTGAGCTTACCGGAATGGCAAAAAAAGGATATGGTTTAAAGATGGCTGAAAAAATTCTCTATTCAGGAGATGCATTCAAGAAATTCAAGGAGATAGTGGAAGCTCAAAAAGGAAACCTGAACAGGCTCAAACGGGTTGCAAGGTTCAAAAAAGAAATTCATTCGGCAAAAAAAGCGAGAATAACAGGCATAGACAACAAGAAAATAAACTCGCTTGCAAGAATAACAGGCTGTCCCGTAGACAAATTTTCAGGAGTTTATCTTTATCATCATGTCGGCGATGAAATAAAGAAGGGGGAAAAAATCATTTCCCTTTATTCCGAAACCCAATCAAGGTTGAGACAGGCGATAAAATTTTACCGCGTTGAAAATCCTATTAAATTCAAATGATGTCAAATTTTACAATCATATTTTTAAACCCATTATTTCTTTTTACCTTATGGTTGAGAGGGAAACGTTGAAGAGGCAGAAACTTGTCGAGTATTTCAAAAAAAATCTTGAAAAGGGATACGACGTTGAAACGCTGAAATGGGCCCTTATAAAACAGGGGCATTCAAGGGTTGACGTTGCCTACGCCATCGAGCAGATAAAGGACGAATTTTCAAAGAGAAATCTTGTCAAGGAAAAGGAAAAAACGACAAGCCGCGACGACTACGATTTCGAGCAGCCTGTTTTCCTGGAAAAAAAGCCCTGGTGGAAATTCTGGGGATAGGAAACCTTTTTTCCACCCGCCTTGAGAAATCCAAACCGGTGCTAATGGTAAATCAAACTTTGAGCAAATTTTTCTTACAGTTGAACCAAGCGTGAAATTTATTTTGGATTAATATTTTCCATCGCGGAAAATCATGCCGAAGGCGAGTGTTTTGATTTTGGCAAATTTATTTTATTAATATAAAGTCGGGGCACGAGTTGGATTTGTAGCAATATCAATTACGAGGCATTATTAACAGAACCGATTAAATAGCAAATCTTTTTAATTGCATATTGTTCTGAATTTAGTGAGCCTCCATCGCATAATGGTATTGCACCGGTCTTGAGCTTAAAATAAAAATAAGAAAACCGGGCCCTTTGGGCTTCCAGGTTCGATTCCTGGTGGGGGCGTTGCCTTTTTATATCAATTTATTTTCTTAGAATTATGCCTCAGTAGCTCAGTCGGCAGAGCACAACTTTCGTAAAGTTGGGGTCGCAGGTTCAAATCCTGCCTGAGGCTTTTCAGAATTAATATTATCAAAGTTCCGACTGCATAAAGGACTGTCTTAAAAACAAAAAATAAAATTATCCAAACAAGGCAGACAATCCTTCCGCTGCAGCTTCTTTCTTTTCTTCCTTCGGCTTCTCTTCTTTCTTCTCGTGTCCCGCGTGTGAAGCAACAGGAACCGGGGTAAGACTTGCGCTTTCCAATTCCTTCGCAATGTCAATTCCCTTGAGGCTTGCGACAAGTGATTTTATTTTTCCTTCGTCGATGTTTCCCCCCGCGGCGCTGACAATGCTTTTCAAGTGGTTCTCGTTGATTTCCTTTCCAAGCTTGTGCAACAAGAGTGCCGCATACATGTATTCCATTATGTTGAATCCTCCATGGATTTATTTTTTCCCAATTTAGTTATTGGAACATAGCCTCTTAAATATGTTACCGGATTTGTTATCTCTTCAAACCTATGCAATCTTGGAATTTGTGAGAAACCCTCTGCATACATTTCATATCTTTCTATATTTTCATCATTCATTTTTCATTCTCCCCGGATTTATTTTCTGAAGCGTGCTTGTTGAATAAATTTTCAATTGTTTTTCCATGCCTACCTGTCTTTCCTATGAGAATTTTTATTGTTTCGCTTGTCGCAAATCCGAGATGAACCGCAAAAGCCAGAGCTTTCGCAAAAGATTCCCTCAATTCCTTCAAGATTTCTTCTCTATTGACGCTTATTTCCCTGTACAATTTTTTTTCCTTGACATCAAATGCTGAAATTGGAATGAATCCTACTAAAAACGGCTTTATGTCAAGCTTGTTCATTATGCTCGATGCCTGCTCTGAAATTTTCTCGCCTTTCTTCACGATTATCTTCGGGGATTTTATCGTGATTTTTCCCTTGTCGATTTGAATCTGAATTCCCAATGCTCCCAATTCAGATATTGCGGGTCCCGGAACCAAATCAGTCGGCCCTGCTTCCACTTCAATGTCATTAAGAGATGTTTGTCCTGCTTTTGCCTTCGCAGGGCTTTTGTTCTGAATCAAATCCGCTGCAAGTTCGAATGCGTCCAAATCTGAAAACAAAACCGCAGTGCTGTCGTCGACGAAATCTTTTATTTTTTTCAGTTCCTCGTTTTTCGATTCCTCCAAAGCCCTGAGAACGAGATTTTTTTTCAGGACTTTTATGATTGCCTTTCCCCTGAATTTTTTCGAGATTTCCTGGAACTGCGAAGCAGGCAGATTTTTCACGGATGCTATCAATATCGTGCTCTTCTTTTTCATCAGTTCGACAAGTTCTTTTACAGCGCTTTTCTTGATTTCAGAAACATGCGTTGTTTTTTTTGTTTTGGATTTCATCTTACCTTGATTTTCACCGGTTTAGTCATTGTGAATTTAATCTCGACGTTTTTCACGTTTTCCTTTTCTTTCGGCAAAACTTTCAGGAGGGCGTTGTAAATTGTTGTTATGTTTTCTATCACTTCCTCGTCCATCATGCTTTGCTTTCCGATTGGGATTTTCACGCTGGCTTCCTTGACCCTGATTCTGACGCTTTGGTTTATTTTTTCAGTAAGTTCGTTTATTGATTTTTCATCCGGATTCATCAAAACCCCCAATTGCGGCGACGGCATTTTTCCCGCAGGCCCCAAAACCCTTCCGAAAGTCGTGGCAACGCTTGGCATAAGGCTTGCTTGCGATATGAAGAAATCGAATTTTTTCACAAGCTTTTTTATTTCCTTCTTGTCCGAATATTTTTTGAAATCGTTTTTTGAAATTTGCTCGACGTCTTTGTGCTTCATTTCCAGAAAACCCGCGATTTTCTTTTTCTTTATTTTGTATGGCACTTGAACAAAAAGATTTATCTGATTTTTCTTCGGGTCGAATTTCTGCAGATTCACTATTAAATCAACGGTTTGGTCGAATTTTCTTTGCTTTCCTTTTCTCAATTCTTCGAGAGCCTTTTTTAACTGTTCTTCAATTTCCATTTCAATATCTCCTACATTATGCGCCGAAAATTCAGAAACCGCGTCGAATTTCAGCGATGTAGTTTAACGATGCTTTACACAAAAAAAGGAGATTTATAAAACTTTTCACAATCTCTTTTCCATTTCTTTGTAATCATCAATAGTACTTCCCCAATCTTCAGGATGTTCTTCCATATATTTCATAAATAACTCATAACTTTCTTTGGTTAGAGGACCTTGAACTATCTCTGGCCATCTTTTTTTATACCATTTTGTCGGCGGACTTATGTTGGTGGCTCCTGCAATAGGATCAGGACATGCGTAAATTATTCTCGTTAATCTATTATGGACCGCAGATCCAAAACATTGGAGGCAAGGTTCTAAAGTTGTGAATAATTCAATATTTTTACCACTCTTATGGGCACTTTTTATTTCCTTGGCTTTTTTTTGAATCAGTATATTTTCAGCGTGACTAAAATAATTTTTATTTTCAGCTTGTGAATTATTATTTTTTTCAATTAACTCATTATTTATGACTAAAATCGCTGCGATGGGCAATTGCCCTAAAGAATAAGCAATTTCTGCCTGTCTAATTGCCTTTAACATAAAATCATAATCCCTATCTTTGAAATCCATAATTATTCTTTCTCATTGAAATATAAATAATTTTATGTGCTAAGATAACAACAATTCTTATAAAGTGTTTTCTATTTTTTTGTTGATGGAACTCATTGCATTGCTTTCAAGGGACGAGGAAACATGGAAACAGGTTTCGGGATTGATGAAGCACGGAGAATGGGAAAAAGTGATAATTCTCGGCGAAGATTCCGCAAGAAAATTTTCGCATCAAAACAAATTTGAATTTATAAGCGTGAATCTGGGAAACAAGATTCAATTTCTAAAAGAGGAGTTCATGAAAAAACTGCAGGGAAAAATTTCAGGGATGGAAGTCGCGCTTTCAATAGCGAGCGGCGACGGAAAAGAGCACATGGCTCTTATCTCTGCATTGATTAATCTTCCGGTGGGAATTCGTTTCGCAGTTTTGACAAAAGACGGAATTGTTGATTTGTAAAAATATAAATTTGGTTTATAACGGAAATTAAAGATATTGTCTTGACTAACCGGGCTAATATGTGGATAAAATATTTCTAATCTTTTCTGCCACTTTTTTACGATATAAATTTGTCTCTTCAACTGTTAAGTTGCCATCCCCATCAACTTTGATATATCCTAAAAATTCCTTGAAGTTCATCAGTTCTTTTCATGTCTCTGTGGATTTCAGAATGATGAAAAATATATTTTAAAAAGAATAAATAAAGAAATTTTATAAAAACAAAAATAAATTAAGATTGGAAAAAAGAATTTTAAAAAGAAATTATCTTCTTTTCTTTCTTTTTGTGGAAGTTTTCTTTCTTGTTGCCTTCCTCTTTGTTGTTTTTTTTCTTTTTGCCATTTTAACCCCTTTTTATTTATTATATTATGGAAATTTAGTTTAAATATCTTTTGATAATTTAATTTTTTCTCAGAAAAATGAGACTGCCCAGAAAATCATGAGCACGAAAACCAAAAAAAGTATGAAATATGTCATCAAAGAGAACAAACTCTTGGCTTTTTTTTCGTTTTTTGTCAGCCCGAGAATTGTAAGATAGAAAAATCTCCCGCCGTCGAAGATTCCGACGGGAAGCATGTTAACCAAAGCCACGCTTATGCTGATGAGAACCAGCCACCACAGAAGATTGTAAATGAAAACGCTTATGCCGTCGAATTTCGGCTCGTAATAAATTCCCTGTTTTTTGAACGACGACAAAGCCAGATAAATTTTTCCCAAAACCCCTGATGTTCGTTGCTGCGTGAATCCTATGCCGAGCCACGCCTTCCCGTTTTCCCCGGGGTTTTCCCCAAGGACGATGTCTTTGTCGTAACTTTCTCCGTCTTTATTGAGCAAAGTAAGGGTTATCTTGTCTCCGGGGGCATGATTCAGGATTTCTTTTTCAATTGAATCAATGCTAGTCGTTTCTTTGCCGTTTATTTTCAAGATTATTCTTTCAAGTTCCGCGTTTATCGCCGGCGCGTCGTAATAAACAATGATTTGCCCGTTGTTTTTTTGCTCTTCGAAAAATTTCTTTGTCGTCACGAAATCCTTTCCTGCTTCCATTTTGTTCAATCCTTCATCATTCATCAATCCGAGAACCGCGTCGTTGTTTGGATTGTTCACTGGAATTCCGTTGACAGAAGTAATGCTTGAAATTGCAATAGATGCATAAGGATAAGTGTCAAAAATAATTCCCGAAGGCGCGAAAGCGGAGGTAAAAAAAATCCACAAGACTCCGAAAAACAACACGGCAGTAAGGACGTTTGCAAAAGTTCCCGCGGAAAGAATCGCCAATTGACTTTTGATTTTTTTCTTGGCCATGTTTTTCTCGTCCAATTCAACGAAGGCGGCAAGAAATATAGGCAGAAAGAAAGGGAAAAATCCGAAGCCTGTTGATTTTATTTTTATCTTGTCGTAAGCCGCGAAAATTCCATGGGAAAATTCGTGCGAGATTGCGATTATTGCGATGATTACAATCCAGTAAGTGAAATAAAACGGCGGCAGAAAATCAAGCTGGAAAACCTGCGGCAGGTATGGGATTAAAGGCGTTATCGGCGGAATTTTTATCTCTCTCACGATTGCGGGAAAAGCGACATAAAGATAAACAATTTTTCCAAGAAGATAAAACATTGCAACCATCAAAATATATCCCGTGATTATTGAAAGATAACTCAAAATACCGAGGGTTTTTTTGTACCTGTTCCCGACTTTGTCGATTAATTTTATCCCCCAGCCCGCCTTGTACAAAAACAAAAGTCCTTCTCTTTTCAGGTTGTGCCTTCTCGTGTAAAGGAAATACGAGACAAATGCGGCAAACACGACGAGGAAAGTCACGTCATACACGTAGATGCTGTTAAAATTCATTTTTCTTTTTGTTTTTATTTCTTTTTCCTGAATTTATGAAGGAAACTTGTAAAATTTCCTGTTTTACTTTTTATCGAATTTATGAGGGAAACATGAAGTTTTACTTCTTTTTTATCGGACGGAAGGATTTTTTCTTGCACTTCCTGCATTTAACTTTTCCGGCGAGTATTTTCAGGGGCTCCGCCCTTATTTTCGCGCTGCAGCTCTTGCATACAAACACGTTCCTGAAAAGCCTGTTTGTTGCCTCTGGTATTTTTGCCATGATTAGTTTAGATAAAAATAGTTTTTAAGGCTTTTCAGTTATATTTTTACAATCCATTTACAATTTAATAATAAGCCAAGAGATCACATTAATCTCTCATCCTCTTTAACTAAATATTTCTTATCGAATAATCATAATTTTCTCTTGATTATTTTTTCTCCTTCAACATTCCAGTATTCAACATTAGAGCCTTCCTGAATTTGTTCTTTCAATTCATTGTCACACGGGACATCAAGGGTTTCAAAACTTTCCAAATCCATGACGCTGACGTTGTCTCCTATTGATAAAACCTGCGCTTTTTTTTTCTCGACGAGGGGAACTTCAAATCTTTCATGCCCTGGAACAACTATTATTTTTTTCTGTCCGGATATTATTCCTATCGCTTCTATCCTGCATTTTGACGCTCCGTGCTTTCCTGTTTTGGAGATGTCATTACTTCTTACGGTATATGAAACTCCTTCGATAATGATATTTGTTCCTGGTTTTGCATGAGTGGCTATTATTAATTTTAAAACCATAAATTAAACAAAAAGATTACATTTATAAAAGTTTTTAAAATTCCATAACATTATCACAAACAATGAAAACATTAAAAATAAGAAATAAAAATGCAATATTAGAGCTTTTGAAAAGCGGTGCTAATTTTGAAAAAATTACTTTAGTTGATAATCTAAAACAAGATAATTTAACAAAAGAGATTGTTTCTATAGCAATGAAAAGAAGAGTGCCTATTAATAAGATGTCCTTCAAAAAAATGGTAAAAGGAAGAAGTGGGCAAAGTAGGGAAGTTTTAGTTGGGTTTTTAGTTTGGCAGGATACTTGGTCTCTTAAAAAACTATTAGATTCTCTAAATGAGACTGATAAAAAACCGTTCTTCTTACTACTCAATAAAATTAATTATGAAAGCAATATCGGGATTATTGCCAGAACTGCCTTTGCTGCCGGTGTGAATGGGATAATCTTTCAAGGAGATGAAAATCAATTTATTAATGAAGAAACGCTCCATCTTTCTGTCGGAACAATTGCTAGAATCCCGCTTGTAAAAATGAATATTTTTCAAGCCATAAAGGAACTTAAAAAAACCAGTACAAAAATTTTTTCTATTCAAATGGATGGTGAATCTATATTTAAAGAAAATCTTTCTGGTCCTATTGCTTTTGTTTTGGGAGCCGAAGGCAAGGGATTATCAGAGGAAGTATCAAAAAAATGCGATAAGAAGTTGTCTATTCCTATGCGTCAGGGTATTGATTCACTTAATGTAGGTATTAGTGCTGCAATTGTTATTTATGAGAAAGTTCGTCAGGAAGGAAAAATTGTTTAATAAGCGACTCCGTCGATAATGATATTAGTCCCGGATTTCGCCTCTGTTGCATTAATAATCTTTAAAACCATCCTCCAACCAAAAAAATTAAATTTATAAACGTTTTCCATTAAAAGTTCTAATGGAATTGAAAAAAAATGATTTTGTTGAAGTCGAATTCACCGCGAAAGTCAAGAATACAAATGAGATATTTGATTCAAACATAAAGGAGGATTTGAAAAAATCAAATCTCAACATTGAACCAAAGCCGTTGATTTTTTCCCTCGGAGCAGGAATGTTCCTTAAAGGCATTGACGATTTTCTCATGGGAAAAGGCGTCGGAAAATACCAAATTGAACTCAAACCTGAAGAGGCCTTCGGGCAAAGAAATTCAAAACTGATTCAGATAATTCCATCCCGGATTTTCAGGGAACAAAATCTTAAACCGATTCCGGGGATAATGTTCAACTTCGACGGCAGGATTGCAAAAATCCTTTCTGTTTCCGGCGGCAGAATCATCGCGGATTTCAACAACCCGATTGCGGGAAAAACAGTTGTTTATGATTTGAACGTGCTGAGAAAAATCGACGACATAAATGAAAAGGCAAAATCTTTCATTGATTTTCTTTTTCGAAAGGATTTGAAATTTGAAATAAGCGGCGAAAAAATTGTCTTAAACGCAGAAAAAAATCTTGTGGAGTTTGTAAATCTGTTTGCGGACAAGTTCAAGGAAATTCTCGGATTGGAATTGTTTGTTGAGGAGGAAAATAAAGAGGAAAAAAAGGAAAAGGAAAAAACCAAGAATCCAAATTAAAAAATCACAACAATTTTTATAAACAGCCCGTGATTTTTGTTTTAATGGAAGATGGTTCTGATGTTGGGGATGTTGACAGGCAGCTTGAAGAGCTTTTGAAGAAACAGTCGGCAAAGATTAAGATTATAGGTGTCGGCGGCGGAGGAAACAATTCTTTGAACAGGATGAAGGAAATAGGAATCAAAGGGGGAGAATTGATTGCCGTTAACACAGACGCCCAGGATTTGCTTTACACGAACGCCGACGTGAAAATTCTCATTGGAAAGGAATTGACTCAGGGGCTTGGCGCGGGAAGCAATCCGAAAATCGGCGAGGAAGCGGCAAAGGAATCGGAGTCGGAGATAAAAAAAAGGCTTTCCGGAAGCGACATGATGTTCATTACCTGCGGCTTGGGCGGAGGAACAGGAACAGGCGCGGCTCCCGTGATTTCAAGCATTGCAAAAAAACAAGGGGCTTTGATAATCGGCGTTGTTACTTTGCCTTTCACGATTGAGGGAAGAAAAAGAATTGAAAACGCGCAAAACGGATTGGAAAAAATGGAATCAATCGTCGATACATTGATTGTGATTCCAAACGACAAGCTTCTTGAATTGGCTCCCGATTTGCCCCTGCAAACAGCTTTCAAGATTGCAGACGAGATTTTGACAAACGCTGTAAAAGGAATAACAGAATTGATAACAACAACAGGACTTGTAAATCTGGATTTCGCGGACATAAAAGCAATTATGGCAGACGGCGGCGTTTCACTGATTGGCATGGGCGAAGCTGATTCTACAAACAGGGCTTTCGAGTCTGTTGAAAGGGCGATAAAAAATCCTCTTCTTGACGTCGACATTTCTGGAGCGACAGGCGCTTTGATAAACATCGTCGGAGGAAACGACATGTCTCTTGACGAATGCAAAGTCGTGATAGAACAAATCGGAAAAAAATTGTCTCCGGAAGCCAAGTTAATTTGGGGCGCGCAAATTTCTCCCGACATGGACCGCTCGATGCGCGTTCTTCTCATTGTCACGGGAGTGAAAAGTTCCCAGATTCTCGGAAGCAGCGACGACATTGAAGGCATAAAGCATCGGGAAATGGAAGACGAATTGGGAATCGAGTTTTATGAATAAAACATCACAATAATTTATTTAAACTAATCTTATCAGTAAAAATTATGAAATTAAGAAATCTTGAAACCATTCGAGAGCCCAAATCAAAAGGAAACTTTTATCCCCATCCAATTTCTGCCAATCCTGTTGTTTGTTATGACGGCGATGCATATCTTTCTTTCGTTCAAGAAGTGAGAGACGTTAGAAATTCTGTCAGAGATTTGCCAGAAGAAGTTAGAGAACAAGTTAATAAAATGTTAAGCCAAGTTGTGCGTGGGACATTGGACGCGTCAAAAGTTGTTTATGATTCTCTCATAGATCCGGCGAAATAAGAGTCGTCGACGAAGATTATCTGACTGATATGAAAGGATTGGACGATCTTCCTAATGAGTTTGTTAGATAAATCACAATAATAGTTATAAACCTGGAAATTATTTAATTGTATGGAAAAAAGAGTTAGAGAATTAACTGAAAGAGACATAAGATTTCTTAAAAATCTGGATTCGCAACTTCGTTCCACACATCAAAGCGAATTCGCTCCGAATTTATTGGGAAGTTCTTTTTTAGTTCCTGTCGATGATTATACTGACAGGCAAATAACTGAAAGAGAGATGAAAAAAATTTTTGGCATTTCAAGAAAATATAATGTCGCATTTTATCCGATTAATACAGATATGGGCTTTTCAGTCGGATTTGATTTGACAAGGATTGATTTGTTTGCCGCAGGCGCCCCTCCTTACATTGAATTGCTTTTAAGGTTTAGGGAAAAACAACTTCCCAAAGGTTATGATTTTGAAAAATTATCTAATTTCTTCATGCAAGAAATGAATTTAGGAAATGCCAATTTATTGGGCGAGAAAATAGTTAATGAAAGAGCACATTACGATTATTGAATTTTAATAAAATTGTCCTTCATAATCTTTATAAAAAGCAATCTTTCTTGATAATTATGAATGAAAATTTTTCAGATAGATTTAAGGAATATCAACCGGGAGATATTTTGGATATTTATTGGGACAGGGGAAACGGGGAGTTGTATAGAAAAAATTTCTTCTATGGAATTGATACTTTCAATGGCGTACCTCTGTTAGTAGATATTGGTAATTTTGAAAGGAAACCCGTGGTATTCTTCGACGCTTCAAATCCTGAAATAACAATAACAAAGATAGAGAAAGTTTTATCGTTATAAAAACTTAAAAACCCGTTTATTCTTTCTTTTTCATGAACACAAAGGAACTTCTCACTCACGGAAAATCATTTTTGCTGAAATGCAAAAGGGTCTGGCACATTCTGAAAAAGCCGACGATCGACGAGTTCTGGATGGTCACAAAAATCTCGGCTTTGGGAATCGCGGTCATCGGAGTTTTGGGATTTGCAATATCAATTGTCGTGAACATGTTTTTTTGAAAACAAATTTTTTACCCCAATAACAATAAAGATTTTAAAGCTTTATTTAATATTTAAAATATGAATCTGGAAAGTTCTTTGTTAAATAAATCCAAAAGATTTGCGAGAAAAACTTTAATTGCGGGATTAACATCTTCATTAATCTTTCTTGCTTCATGCGGCGGAGGCGGAGGTTCCGGAGGAGGTTCATCGGGGAATGGAGGTGAAAATGGGGGAGACGGTGGAGGAAATGGTGATTCTCCCGAAGATGAATCCCCTCAAACTTATGTTTTGCCTGCGGAAGAAATGGATAACATCTCTTCGGTTGAAGACGGAAGAATAGTTTTTTTTCAACCTGTTGATTATCTGCCTGGAGATTTAATTGTTGCTCCTGTCGGCAATAATGCTCCGGATGGATTTCTTAGGGAGATAACTTCAACTTCTGATAACAAAACATTTTATACTTCTCAGGCAAAAGTTGAACAGGTTGTACCTGATGGAAGTTTTGAATTTCAAGAAACACTCTCTCCGTCTGAAGCATATTTGCATTCCGATAAAAAAGGAGTTTCTTTGTCCCAATCTTTATCTGGAGGTTTTGATGTAAATTTTGACAACGTAATTCTTTTTGATGCTGATGGAAATCCTTATACAACTTATGATCAGGTTATTGCAAACGGAACTCTGCATCTCGATTCAAACTTTTATTTTCAATTTAGCGCCGCCAGCGGACACATGACTGACTTGACATTTCAAAACACATCAAATGAATCATCTTCCCTCGAGGTAATCGCCTTGGCTTCGTTAAATAATCTTGACGAGGAAATAAATATAGGGAATATTGATTTTTCCCCTTTTGTTGTCTGGACGCCCACATTTCCTTCAATACCGGTTGTTTTTAGGCCAAACCTTGAATTATATGTTGGATTAAACGGGAGCATATCTTTAATACAAGCCTCTGTAAATCAGGAAGCAACTTCAACGTTTGGAGTGTCTTACAGCGACGGGTCTTGGAGCCCCATTAATACTTTCTCAAATGATTTCACTTTTGTTCCTCCAAACCAGCCGGAGATATCTGATATGAAAGCATCCTTCGGGAGAGTTGAATGGTTATTTGAATTTTAATGCAAATGCTGATTCTTGGGAATTTCGTGGGGGATTGGAGGCACTCGTTGGAATTGATATGGGAATTTTTAGTTCATTGATAGGAAATTATTCTGCAAAAGTAATTGATTACAGCACTGTTTTGGCGCAGGGGAATAGAGAACAAACTCCGCAAAATGGAAAAATAATTTTTGTTTCCAACAGAAGCAGCAGTCTAAATATTTACTCAATTAATCCCGATGGTTCTGGTGAAACGGGTTTGGCAACAACAAGTGAATGGGAAAATTATCCATCTATTTCCCCTGATGGAACTAAAATTTTATTTTGTTCTAAAGTTCCTCTCAGTTCTGATAATGATGATATTTATGGTTCTGGAAAAACACAAAAAACAAGCAGTTCAACGGATGACTGCCATCCGGCATTTTCAAGAAATGGGGCGCAATTTGCTTACAGTCGTGGTACTAATCAACAAATTTATATCAAAAATTTAAGCGATTCCGCCTCAACAATCGGCACATTAATAACCACCTATTCTGGCGCTTCAAGTTATTACCATCGGGATTTGGATTGGTCTCCGACCGCAGATGTCATAGCGTTTTCTTCAAATAAAGAAACAAGCTATCGTGAAATATATAAAATTAATGCCGTGGAGGGATCAATTCCCATAAGATTGACAACTACTTCTGCTTACAACTCGCATTCTGACTGGTCGCCCGATGGAACACAAATAGCTTTTGATTCAAACAGAACCGGAGATTATGAAATTTGGATTATGAACGCCGACGGTACAAATCCTATAAATATCTCAAACAGTTCTTCAACGCATGATGAAAATCCATATTGGTCTCCAGACCAAAAAAGAATTGTTTATGTTTCAAGACCTGTTGGATATTCTTCATCATCAGATGAATTATGGATAATGAATGCTGATGGTTCTAATAAAACTAGAATAACTAATAATTCTTATAATGACGGACATCCTGTTTGGGCTTCCCAATAATTTTATAAACCCAATTTCTTCTTTAATATCACTACTCCTTTTATTTTTTAGGGGCTAGTTGGAACTAAGATGATATTCATAATAAAAGTAATAACAAACAAGGAAGACAGGGCGATTGAAATGGTTGCCGACAGGGCGGAAAAGAAAAATCTCAATGTCTTCTCGGTTTCGCGCCCCCACGGTTTGAGGGGTTACATTCTTCTCGAGGCTGAAGATCGAGAAAGCGCGGAGGAGGCTGTTTTCAATCTTCCTTACATAAAGGGAATAATCGGAAAAACAATTTCCTACGAGGAAATAAAAAACATGGTGGAGCCTTCTATGACGACGATTTCAATAAAGGAAGGCGACATTGTTGAAATGATTGGCGCGACATTCAAGGGAGAAAAAGCAAAAGTTTTAAGGGTTGACAAGCAGAAGGAAGAAGTCGTTGTCAGTTTGCTTGGAGCCGCGGTTTCATTTCCGGTAACGGTAAAAATCGACAACGTGAAAGTGATAAGAAGGGAGGATGAGGAAGAAAATGAATAAAAAAATATATAGTGAGATGAGTAAGTTATCATTAGATGAGTTATATAGACTAGCAGATCTAATTAATGTGGGAATTAATTTTAATGAAGACGAAAGTAATATTGAAGATATTAAAGGTGAGATAATTTTGATGTTATCTACCGAGTCTGAAAATAAAATAAACCAAGCGTTAGAAAAAGTAAAACACTATTAAAATGATAATAAAAATTCTTGCAGAAGGGGGAGCAATGACTCCTAATCCAAGCCTGAGCCAGAAATTTGGGCCTGCAGGAATAAACATGTCTCATGTTCTGCAAAAAGTCAATGATGCAACAAAGGAATTCAAGGGAATAAAAGTTCCTGTTGAAATTTCCGTGAATCCCATAGAAAAAACATTTGAAGTCAAAGTTTTTTCTCCGCCCGCCTCTGAATTGCTGAAAAAAGAGCTTGGAATTGAAAAAGGCTCCGGAATCCATGGAAAGATAAAAATGGGAAACGCTTCAATAGAGCAGATAATTTCCGTCGCTAAAACGAAATTTCCGAACATGCTGGCTCGCGATTTGAAAGCGGCTGTGAGAAACATCGTCGGAACCTGCGTCAGTCTTGGAATTTTGATTGAAAACAAGCATCCCCATGAAATCCAAAAGGAAATCGGCCTTGGGGTTTACGATAAGGAAATAAAATCGGAAAAAATCGAAACTTCTAAGGAAAGAAGAAAAGAACTTGATGATTTCTTCAAGAAAATCAAGGAAGAGCAGGACAAACTCTTGAAAGCGGAGCAGGCTGCGAAGGAAGCGGAGAAAGCGGCTGCTGAAGCAACAACTCCTGCAACTCCAGTGGTTGCGACAACTCCCGCAAAGCCCACAAAATCCGCGAAGGCAAAATAACAAATAGTTTTTAAACAAAATTTTGATTGTTTTTCTATGGGGTTGTAGTATAGCCTGGTTAGTATCTCAGGTTTGGGACCTGATGACCCCGGTTCAAATCCGGGCAACCCCATTCACCAACATTTAAAAATACTTTTTTGTCTAGTTATTTAAAATGCCGGCAAAACAAAAAAAATCAAAATCAGCGGGAAGATTCGGGGCGAGATACGGAAAAACAGTGAGGGCCAATTTGGTCCGCGTAGAGCAGAAGCAAAGACTGAAGCAGAAGTGCCCCCATTGCGGAAAAATCGGAGTCAAGAAACTTTCAAAGGGAATTTGGCATTGCAAAAAATGCAAAAGAAAATTCGCGTCGAGCGTGTTTTACTTGAATAAATAAAAAAATGAAAACAAAAGAATTAAAAGCAAGAAAAATGAAAAAATAAAATGGAATATCCCGATAATATCCTTGTACCAATTATTTATGGGGTGGGTGCTCTAACATTAGGCTATATAGTAATATTAGATTATATTCAAAGAAGAAGACATAACAAATCATTTGAGGAATTTCAAAGAAGAACGAGTGATGAGGATATTAATATAGGAGAATCCTTAGAAAGTAAAATGAATGGTTGCAGGATAGATTATTTCTGATAAAATGGCCAACTACAAATGCTTCAAGTGCGAGAAGAAAATCCTTAGTGCGAACCTGGACAAAAGATTCGTCTGCCCCCATTGCGGCAGCAAGATTTTTTACAAGCCGAGGACAAAAGTAAAAAAAATCAAGGCTGTCTGATTTTTAAATGAAAAACGAAGAAAAATTCCAGGAATTGCAGTTGCTGGAACAAAGCCTTCAAAACATTTTGATGCAAAAGCAGAGTTTTCAAATGGAACTTTCTGAAACACAATCTGCGATGAAGGAAATTGACAATTCTGAGGGGGAAGTTTACAAAATCGTCGGGCAGTTGATGATAAAAACAGAGAAATCAAGGATTTCCGAAGAGCTTTCCAACAAGGAAAAAATTCTTGAGATGAGACTGAAGAAAATGGAGCAGCAGGAAGAGTCATTTATGGAAAAACTCGAGAAATTAAGGGAAGAAGTCATCAACTCGAAAAGTGATTAAAAAATTGCGAAATCTTTATAAATATCTTCCATATAAAATAATCATGGTTTTGGACAATCTAAGAAAGATTTTTTCTTCGGGCAACGATTTCTCGGGCGATGAATACATAGAAATAGACCTTGGCCATGAAAAAAAGGAAAAAAAAGTCCTCGTGAAGCTTTTCAACCTGAGGCAATATGACGACATCAACAATATTCTGAATGCATTAAGGGAAGGTTACACGATTGCAATAGTTGACATGAAAACTTTGAGGCAGAAAGATCCGGTAGAATTGAAAAGGGCGATTTCAAAAATCAAAAAAACAATCGACGCCCTTGAAGGAAACATCGCGGGCTTCGGGGAACACACGATTATCGCGACTCCTTCCTTTGCAATGATTCACAAGGAAGACATGATTCCAAAAGACAAGGAAAAGGCAAACAAGTTTGATTTTTGATACTGTTCCCACCCATCCCAAAAACCAATATTAATTTTCTTTGAATAATTTTATCCCTGCCGCTCTAAAGAAATAATTTAATCTCAAAAAAACAATTTCAATTAACTTTCATATATTAATTATATTTCCCTCGCCACTCAATAATTCCATATTAATGATAAGCCCTTAACGCTTTGTGCAACATTAATCGAGAAAAATATTTTTTACATTAATCTCTTTAAGTTCATTAAGCAGTTTGTAGCAAGATCACACCCTCGCTATCGAGAAAACGGTTTTCAATGCAACTATTATCGTCGCCGGCGCGAACAAAACAAGCAAAGCCCCGAAGACAGATGTTACGGCGTCGCTTAATCCTATTCCTATAACGCTCCCGGAAACGCTGTCCATTCCAAACCTGCTTACAATTACAAGAACCGCGCCGGCAATCAAAAAAGTTTGCGAGTCTCTTCCCGTAACATTCATGAAACCCACTATGATTCCAAGAAAAACAAGAGAGGCATAAATCTGCTTGCTGTATGTTGTCAAGGCGGGAATCGGAAGCAATGTCGTCGACAAACCTATAAGAACGGCAAGAACAACGCCTATCAAGAAAGCCCAGGCACCGATTGTATTTTCCGTGGATTTAAGCATTTTAACCTCTTTGATATCCCAATATATACTATTATTTAAATATTATTCTTTTTGATAAAATTTATAAATCGTTTTTGTTTATAGAAATAAATGATTATGCATTAAAAGAGGGAAGATGAAAAATAGCATTTTTTTATTGTTTTTTTTAACGGCATTATTTATTATTCCGTTCATTTCCGCGGCAGACACAACGATAACAATTCAAACCCTGCCTAACCACGACGTTGATATCAGCGTTTTAAGGCCGATAGAAGGCTACAGTTTGATAGAGAGCTTTCATAAAACTTCAAATTCGAATGGAACCGTTTCCGTGACATTTTCAACCGAAGAAAGCGAATTCTATGCAAGGGTTTGGATTAAAAAAGACAATGTCATAATTACCTACAAGAAATTCGAAGAAGGATATCCTTCTGGAACTCCTTTGACATTGGAAGTTTATCCCGAATGGTACTTGAAGCAAAAACAAATTGAGGCAAGCGGAAATTTTGCCGATGCTGATTCTGAAACAGAAACAACTGTTTTGATTGAAGACGAGGAAGACACTTCAGCAGGAGAAGAAGCAAACGCTAAAGCAGAAACACAAAATAAATCAGACCTTCTTTCCAAAATAACAGGCTTCACGCTGTTCAAGGAAGGAACTTCAAGGAAATTAATTTATTACATTGTCGGCGGTTTTGCCTTGCTGATTGCATTGGGAACAACGGGTTTTGTGATAATGAAAAGAAGAGGCATTCATTTCCATTTTCCAAAAAAACAAATAAGAATAACAAAATTAAGCGACAAGCTCAAAGAGGGAAAGCAAAAGAAAGAGCAAAAAGACAAGGACGACGACGAACTCGCGCAGGCTGAAGCAAAACTCAAGGAACTTCAGGAGCACATTCAGGAATTGAAAAGCAAGCCGAAGATGAGCGACAGGGAAAAGAAAATCGCGGCTGCGAAAAAAAGGCTTATGAGGGACGAAAAAAGGCTGATGAAACTCCGGGAAGGAAAAGACGATGATTCTGATTCCGATGAAAACGAGAACGATGAATCCGAAGACGACGAAGAAGAGAAAAAATGAATTTTAATTCCCGCCTCCAACCCCCGACCGCCCACCCCTGAAAATCCAAATCAGATGTTAATGATAAATCCAAATTTTAACAATAAAAATTCTATGACTGGTTATTAGTTGAGCAAAATTTGTGAATTTTTTCGCATTAATCTTTTCCATTAAATATCAATAATCCATTTTGACTATCAAACAAATTTAATCAATGGCAATTTAACGCTTTGTACAACTATTAACCGAAGATAATTTTTTCCACATTAGTCTTTTTTATATCAATAAGCGAGTTGTGAGTGCTTTGACTTAACAATTTTATTTTATTAATATAAAGTCGGGCACGAGTTAGAAGCAACGAGCGTATCTGTTTTATTGTTATTTTCATATCCATTTTCCCATATACTATATTAATAGTATGCATTGGTTTTTGGAAATATATTCTCGAAAATAGAAATATTTATAAACCGTTATTACTGCGGAATTATTACAAATGACAAACAAAATCTTTGCATTGTTCGCATTGAGCATCTTTGTATTCGCATTTTTGGTAATGGGAGTGAGTGCTGAAACTATTACATTTGCTTTAACAGTTGATGACATTGGAGTATCAACAAATACTAATCTTGCTGGTACTTTCGTTTCTGGCTCAGGCGTAACTCCAAATCCAGACCCAACTAATGACGCTACCGATGGTGCTGAAACAACAGATTGGACAATGAATGCTGCTGTTGATGCAACAGAATTTTACCAAGTTACATTAACTCCTCTAGCGGGATTTAATTTTGCTATTAATTCTATATCTTTTAAACATAGAGCAGACGAAGCAACTACTCCTATGCTTTTTGTAATAAATTACTCCAACGATAATTTCGTCACTTCAAAAATAATTACGACAACTGCCGTGAGTTCTACAGATGTAGAGGCATCCTATTCTAATCTTGCAATAAAACTTCCAGTTAGCGCTACAGCACCACTAGTATTGAGAATTTTTGCTTATGATGCAGATTCTGCTGCAGAAGTTTTTAGCATTAAAGATTTAGTTCTCTCCGGCGACCTAGTTCCAACAGAAGTTATAACATGCCTTGCAACGCCCGGAAGCGGAAACGGCAAATTACTTGTCGGTGATTTGGAGTTGTCAGTTGTAAAAGGTTATGGGGAAGATGAACAATGGTTCCCGTTCGACACTGTTAATATCGAGTCAAACATAGAATACAGGGGAAGCAGCGACTTCAAAATGAGAAGCATAGAGCCTAAATGGGGATTGTTTGACAGAACAACAAACAAGTGGATAATTGACGATGAAGACAAAAGTTTTAATCTTGAAGGCGGAGATGACCAGGATGTAATTATTGAATTCAAGCTTGACGAAAAAATAAAAACGCTTGTTGAAGGAGACATTATATCTTACATAATTGCAACAGGAGACGACAAGGAAAATGATTTGGAAACATGCGAATACGAGGAACTTTCAGTGGACATGCAGCTTGAAAACGCATTGGTTATGGATAATATACAAGCCCCGGAAACGGTTCAATGTTCAGAAAACGTTCTTGTAACAGCAGATATCTGGAACATCGGAGATGATGAACTTGAAGCAAATTCTGTTTTTGTATTCAACACTGAACTTGGAGTTGACCAAAAAATTGAAATTGGAGATTTAAAGGCATTCAAAAGCACTGGATTTGAATTTGCATTCAGCGTTCCAAAAGACGCGATTGAGAAAGAGTACCAAATAGATTTTACAATAAAGGATGAAGACGATAACGTTTTTGACATCAATGATGGAGAATCAAAGTTCAGAATCCCACTAACTGTTTCCGGCGGATGCGCGGGCACTTCAAGCCCTGTTACTGTATCGGCATCTTTGGTTTCAGGCGGAAAAGCGGGACAGCCATTGACAGTTAGAGCAACGGTAACAAACTCGGGAACAAACACGGCAAACTACACAGTCAATGCTGCAGGTTACGGACAATGGGCTGATTCAGCAACTCTAAGCGAGACGACATTTTCATTGAACGCGGGACAGTCAAAAGATGTTACAATCACTCTTGCTACAAAATCAGGAGTTTCAGGAGAACAAACATTTAATGTTGAAGTTCTCTCGGGAAACCAACTTGTAATGACGCAGCCTGTTTCAGTCGTGCTTGAAAGTTCAGGATTCCTCAGTTCAATAACAGGCGGGGCAATCGGGGGCAATGCAACAATCTGGCTTATCGGATTGGTTAATGTCATCTTGGTTTTGGCAATCATAATGGTTGCTGTAAGATTTTTCAGGAAGTAAATTTTTAGATTGAAATGAAAACAATTTCAAATCTGGCGAAAAATGCGCTTTTGATTGGCGCTAGTTCTTGGGCTTTAAGCGGATGTGTCACATATGATTTTCCAAGCCTTTTTGAAATTTATGAACCAAATAAAATGATAGAAGCAGATTTTTTAGGTCAGAGTTGTTACTCTATTGAGATAAAAGATTCGTCTGGAAAAGATACAGTAATGAAATTCGAGAATGCACGAAGAATTAAATATTCTGCAAGCGGACTATCAATTAGTTTTACTGATTCTGAAAATAACCTTCGTGTATTTAATGGATCGCCTAACAATTTTATTGAGACAAGATGTCCTTCGACAGAAACTTCAGCTGAAGACTAAGAACTAACTCAGATGGAATTAATTCAAATGGCGCAGTAACTATCTCTTAAACCTCTCAACAATCTTTTCATAAATTCTTTCTCCAAACTTTTTTTCCTTTTCCATTCTTACAACAAACAAACCGATCAAATATCCAATCAATGCTCCCGCAAGAACATCGCTCATGAAATGAACTCCGAAATAAACTCTTGAGAAAGCCACGAGAACTGCAAAGGCAATCCAAAAATATTTGAATTTCCTGAATTCCATGTCCAAAATAGGAATTGCGCAAAAGACAAGCATTGCCTGGAAAGAAGGAAACGAATAATTCCATGCGTTGAAACTTTCCTTGATTAAAACAGGAAGCGTTGAAACAATTTCCAGTTCAAAAGGCCTCATTCTCTGAATTGACATTTTCAAAAGAAAGCTTGCAACAACTGAAAGAAACAAAGTCAGCCACAGGGGAAAAATCCATCTTCTCTTGTTTTCATTCCACAAAAAAAGACTGGTAAGAAAAAAGAAAATCAGCAAATCGGAGCTTAGGAAAGTTATTCCGAGAAAAAAATCATTCAAAAAACCGTTTCTTAAAAACGAAATCGTGCGAACGATTTGAGAATCAAAATAAAAGCTTGCAAATATCAATGCAATAAAAATTAAAAACAAGATTATTCTTCTGCGTTGATTAAATTTAGAAGATGCAGTCAAGCTAAATTTGTGAAATTTTTTATATCCTCTTTTCATCCTCGTTTGAAAGTTAAACTATTTAAATAGATTTTCATATTTTAATTCATGCACAAAGTTCACAAAAGTTTTTCAGATATCTTTATAAGATATTTTATTCTGGTTCTTGCTGCAGTTCCAAACTTTTTTATTTTTTATCTTGTTTTCACACCGTTGACAATTTATCCTGTTTATTTTATAATGAGCCTTTTTTTCAACACGATTTTAATAGGAAACGTCATAATAATAAACAATGAAATTCCGATAGAGTTGATAAAAGCTTGCATAGCGGGTTCTGCTTACTATCTTTTGTTCATCTTGAATTTGTCGACGCCGAAAATAAATATTGAAAAAAGAATTAAAATGCTCTTACTGGCTTTTTTCTCTTTGCTCGCGTTCAACATTTTCAGGATCGTCTTGCTTAGCACGATTTTCCTCGAAGGATTTCCGATATTCGTGCTAGCCCATCAGTTTTTCTGGTATTTCATAAGCACGATTTTCGTGATTTTGATTTGGTTTTCAGAGGTGAAAATCTTCAAGATAAAAGAAACGCCCTTCTACTCTGATTTCAAATTCCTGCATAAACATTCTTTCCTGAAGGGATAAAATGGAATTTCTCATAATAGATTTTATTTTGCACATTGACAAATACATTGGAATTTTCATGGAAAACTACGGGTTGCTGACTTATCTTATTCTCTTTGCGATAATTTTTCTTGAGACAGGCTTGGTTTTCACTCCGCTGCTTCCCGGAGATTCCCTGCTTTTTGTCTCGGGGACTTTGGCAGCCTCGGGCTCCATCAACATTCTGCTCCTTTTTTTTATTCTCTCAATCGCCGCAATTCTCGGAGACAGTGTTAATTATTGGATGGGAAATTATCTCGGGAAAAAAATTTCTTCCAAAAGATTTGTCAGGAAGGAATATCTTCAAAGAACCCGGGATTTTTACGACAAATACGGAGTCAAGACAATCATAATCGCGCGGTTTATTCCGATTGTAAGAACATTCGCGCCCTTTATCGCGGGAATAGGAAAAATGAATTATTCAAGGTTTCTTGTCTTTAATGTCGTCGGGGGAATTTTATGGGTTGGAATTTTTGTCTTCTCGGGATTTTTCTTCGGAGGAATTCCTCTTATAGAAAAAAATCTGAATTATGTCATCATTCTCATAATAATAATTTCCCTGATTCCGGTATTCTTGGAATTTTTCAGGAAGAAAAGATGACTTTCATGTTCCTTCCTAGATTCTGTAAAAAGAAAAAATAATTCAACCAACTCCAAAATCCAGATTAACTGTCAAATAAATTTTATTACAATAATTAACCTTGGGTTTTTACATTAACCATTTAAGCGAAGCAATGAGCCAATTTTATTTCTTGTAAAATCAAGTAATTTCCTCGATTCTTGCAAGGCTTTCAACCATGAATTTTTCCGTGACTTTCAGGATTTCGCAGTTTGCAACATTCAATTGATAGCATGAAGGCCCGTATTTTTCTATTTTGGATTCATTTCCCGCTGCAATGTTCAGAAACATGTAAGTGCCGTTTTGGTCGCAAGTCGCGTTTTGATCCTTTATAACCTGGGTTCCAAGAACCTTGTACAAATTCGCGAGGTTTGCAATCGCTATTATTCCGTCGCCGCCGCAGTTTAAGGAGTTTGTGGCATTCAAAACCATGAAGGGCTTGATGTTCAGGTTTCCGTAGAAATCAATATTTTCCAATTCCCTTGGGTCGTTTCTCAAATAAAAATTGTAGTCTGTTTCAACACCCTGATAAAGAACAGGAATGCTTGTCCTGTAGGGCGCGATTTCCTTGACTGTTTCAAAATTAATTCCCTTGTATTCGAAATCATTAAAGCTGTTCATGAAAAACCAAACCCCGAAAAACGAGGCAATCAAAATTCCAAGAGCAAGAAATATTTTTATCATCATTCTGTTTTCGCTTTTAACCTGCGTTTCATTGGGAATTTCATTCAATATTTCCGTGCTTTTTGTCTCGATGATTTTATCTTTCCCGTCTTTTTCGACTTCAAATACTTCTATTGATTCCTCTTTTTCCGGAGACTTTTGCAAGTCGTCAAAAGATTCCTCTTTTTCTTTCTTCTTTTTCTCGGGGGCAATGCGTGGCTCATTGTGTGTAACATCGCTTTCCTTCTCTTTTTTCTTTCTTGGCATTTTACTACTTTTAATTTTATAATTCTGGCTTTTTAATGTTTGTTATACTTAATTGGTTATTTTCAGCAATTTGAACAAGAATTCATCTGTAATTTTTATCAAATCCTCTTTTTTCCCTTCAATATAAATACAATTTTCTTTTTGTGTTATTTTATTTTCATTTCCTTCTTTTACGATTATTGTATTCTGCCGGCAGTTTTCAATTTCTGTTTCCAAAATCCCGTCGACAAATTGCGCCATATTAACTCTTATCTCGGAATTTGCAAGGGAATTGTTTGAAATCAAATACAGGATTTTTTCCTGATAGTTCTCAATTGGATTTACAATGGAATTTATTCTGGGAATTTCATTCGGATTGTAAGAAAAGATAAAACTGCTTTCTTCAACGTTTAAAATCCAATAGCCGTTCTGTTCTGAAAATTGAAAGCCGTTGTAATTTTCAGTGTCCGTCGCGGTTTGGATTGCGTCTTCTCCGGGATCCTGTCCGAAAAGCGCGTATTCCGCAACACTGAAAAACATTATGAAGACTAGGATTCCACCGAGAATCATTCTATTCCTTTTTGTCTTTTTTTCCGTGTCATGTTTTGATAAAATGCTTTTCATGTTTTAATTAATAAATTTGCATTTAAAAACTATTTACACAATTAATTCTCTTAATTTGTTTGTTAATTTGCCAAACACCTTCATTTTTTCTTGCTGGAACTTATGCAAAAATTCATCATGTTGATTTTTCCTTTTTTAATTTTGACTTGATGCTTTCTTCAATGAATTCAGAAATATTTTTCTTTTCTTTCAATTTAACAATTAAATTTCCACTTAATGTTATGTCTATCCTCTTTTTTTCAAAAGGGAAAAAGCCATATTTATCATAGAATTCCAAATAATAGCACATTCTCTTTATTTTATTTTCTAATTCTTTATTTTGCACCATTTTCTTAAGCGATTGGATATTTTATTTACGTCATTAAGATTCTCTTTTGCCACATTTGTCAGTCCTTTAACCAAGCCCCTTTCATCACATTTAATTCCATGTTTTTCAAACCTTCTTACTATTAAGTCCACGGCAGTTCTTTTATTTTCATCAAGAAAAGGATGGTTAACTATGATTCCTCTGACTAAATAAGCATTGCTCTTGTAAATATTTTTTTCCTTATTTGCCATTTCCACGCAATATTCCAGATTGCTTTTGTTAATCAAGCTGCCGCCGAATTTCTTATTTTTATTTACTATTTTTTTAATACTTATTTTATCCATTTTTATACACATTAAATAAGAAATTTGACTATTTAAATCTTTCCGATTTTGCGGAAAAGTCCCGGTTATTAAAAGAAGGTTTCAACCAGATGTTGAAAAAAAGAAAAAGAAAAAAATAAAAAATTAAATTTTTGGATTACTTCTAAGCAGTTGTTTCTTCCGTTTGAAGTGTCGCACTTGTTGAGCTTGTTCCTATGTACTTCTTTCCAGCATCTGTCATTACAGTCTGGGTTCTCAAGTACTTGGCAGCATTAACAGTATCGGAAACTTCATAACCAGCTACAAGCAATGCAATCTTTCCTGTTGAGTAAGCGTCACCGAAACTTTGGATCAAGAATTGTCCCGAACCAACTCCGGTTTTGTCAGTCCATCCGCTTCCACATCCGGCATCTACAAGGTTGGCAGCAACGCTGTTAATACAGCTACCTCCAACAACAACTAGATTCTTTGTCGAAACCGAGGAAACCTCAGAGTCCTTTACAAGAACATCTCCGATTGCAGCCCCTGTTGCTCCGGCAACTGTGCCGGCAGTTATGGTTGCATCATTAGCAGCAATATACAACTGCGGATATATCTGTTCATCAGGGTAGCTTATTGTTGCTTTTGGCTGGTCTGAATCACCACTATCAAGAGTCAATATTGTTCCCCACAAATCACCAGCATCTGTTATTTTGCTGTTGCTTGCTCTTGATGACCTCCAAGATGATGAAGCATTGCTCCAAGTATCTCCTGATAATCCGGTATCAACCCCTAAACCATCGTCACTGGTCCTACCGCTTTCAAGCACAATAATTTGGGCATGATAATCGCTATTATCATCTTTTTCTTCCCAAACAATTAATGCCGATGTGTTAATGTTCCCAATTCCATCTGGTTCAGTAAGATAAATCATTGTTTTATTTGAACCATCCTCAAGACCAGTCGTACCATTAAGGTTTGTAATGTTGAATCTAAGTCCTCCAACATCCCATAAGACTCCTGCAGGGGTACCATTAACAACAAGCCTATTGGCAGCTCCATCTACAGTAATAGTAAATGCAGAAGAGTTATCCAGATTTCCATCTCCTTGAACAGCTATAGTTGCACTTTCATATCCATCTCCATCTGGAATTTTAATCTCTGTTATGTTTACTTGACTTTCCCGTCCAGGTGCTACTCCATGTCCGCTTAATCTAAGCTCGGTCGGTTCATAAAATGCAATTTTTGCTCCTTTTGATGTTTTAATTGTTGGGAACAAAATTACAACACCATTTCCAGTGCTATCAGGATAATCTAATTTAACCTGCCAATTCCATTCTTCACCAGTACTACCACTAGTACTCCAAGATGCATTACCAGTTAGATAAACATCGTATCTTTGTCCGCCTATGGTGTTAATATAACCAACACCATCAGAGGTCCATAAAGTTTTATGCAATTCTCCTGAAAATACATCTGTGAATTCAACTCTATCCCCTTCAGTGTTACTCGAACCTGTATTTGAGGCATTTTTAAGACCGGTAAGTCTTAACAAATAACCTTTTTCTTCGTTGCCGACAACCACATAATCATTATAGGATATATTACCCATCTCTACAACAGTCATATTCCTATTGTTGTCATCAACCATTAATAGGGCACTGCTTGTATAATCTGCTAGTAAGTTGCCTGCTATATCTTTAGACCATTGAAATGTTTTTTCATAACCTCTATGGTCTGTAAATGTTACTTCCATTTTGTCATCAGTGTTTGGAGTAACAGTAATGGTTTCTCTTGCTGTTGAATCTGTAGCTATATTAAGTCCGGAAAAATCAAGTTTGAAACTTCCAAAAACAGGGTCTAGAAATGATTCTCCTACTTTAATAGCATCCTTGTCAGATTCTGAAGCATAGACACTAATAGTTAATGATGTTAAGTTATTTGGATTACCTGTTTCAAAATCAACTAATGTTCCATCAATGCTTGTATCTGCTTCTCCAATTTTAACAGCGCTTCCGTCTTCAAGAGTTATTTTGTCACTTCCAGCAATAATACTCGCAGACAATTTTAAGTTTGTTTCATCTGCAGTTACAACTGCCATGCTAATTCCGTTAACTTTCTTTGAAGCAGCTTCATTGATTTCCTTGCTTTCACTTTTTCCAGTGCTGTCTGTAACTTTTACAGTAGCAGCGGTGTCTGAAGCAGAGACTAATTCAATAGTATAGGTTGCTCCCGCAATCGTCACACTTGCTGTTGGCGCATCGCTTGACAAATCAAGCTTCTCAGCACTTTTTAGCAATACAATTGTATCTGTATCAGTGGCAGAACCTATAGTAACAGGCATTCCGAATAAACTTAAGCTTTGTCCTTCTGAATCAGCATGGCTGAAATTCACAGCTTTGCTGAAAGTAGCAGTCGCATTATAGATATAATTGGCTTGTGATGTACTCAATGTCAAAGCATATTGTGGTTCGTCATCGCCTGTAGGTTGCTTTTTGAATGTAACTCTTGGATTTGAGCCAATATCAATTGTTTGAGTTAATGTAGCGTCTACATCACCTGAAAAAGATGTGGAAGCCAATATAGTTGGAAGCTCATTTTTTGTTAACACGCTTCTTACAGTGTTTAAACTGTCATTTATGTACAATTTTGTTCCACCTGTAAATAGTGCCGCAGCCTCTCCTGTAACGCTTCCTGTTGTGCTTCCTGTTCCTGACATGTATGTTTGCAAGTTTGCTTGAATGCTACCTGCTTCTACTGCGTCAAGAATGGAAACTCCGGAACCTGTACCATAAACAATTGCCACGTTTGCCGCTCCTCCGCTTACAAAAGGCGCAGGATAGTTTGCAGCTGCAGCAACGCCCATGGTCATTCCAACCATCAATGCGCTTCCCGTTATTGCCGATATCTTTTTGAAATTTACCATATCTTTTTCTATTAACCTCCTTTCACAGGTTTTTAATGTTGTCTACGACAACCCTCACCAACAGGCAGTCATAGGGTAAAACCGCCATGTTGAACATGAGCGTAATCATCTAATTCCCTATTAGAACACTCTCCCTGGAGTGCATAGGAAAAAACCCATTTTTCTTTAAAAAGCTTTCCCTGAAAAACTTTTTAATTGCTAAATTTCCCCTTTTTTCTATATTTTATTTATAAGTATTGCGTTGTCATTATTAAATTAAATAGAACTTAGTTCCATTTTTCCTTTTTTGAAAACAAAACATTTATTAATGCCTTTTTTGTTATTCAATATATAGTAAAAAATACCATATATGGACAATTTATGTTTTATAAATATCTAAATTAAAATACCATATATATGGTTTAAAGGGAAAAGTTAACTTAAAATGGCTCGAAAAACAAAGTCAAGAGAGATATTAATAAAGGAATCCCAAGGAACCTTCTCCATATTGAAAAGGCTTGGGCTTTCAACAGAAGACTATGATTTTTCTGGAATTTCAGCTTTAAGGCAACTTTTAAGCAATGAAAAAGCAAGGATTTTGGATGTGATTAAGTATCAAAAACCAGGCTCTATTTACAGGCTTGCCAAGATTTTAGGAAGGGATTTCAAGTCAGTAAAAGAAGACATAAAACTCCTTGAAAGGTTTGGTTTTATCGAACTTATTGAAGAAAGAACCAAAAATCGGATAAGGCATAAACCAGAAATTGTAGTGGATAATATTAATATAAACATAAAATTGTAGTGGTTAAGAAAGATTTATAAGTAAGAAAAATTTTACTTATATATGAAAATTATTAAAGTTTCAGATAAAGGACAAATCTCAATTCCAAGGGCAGTTAGAGATTCAACAGGGATTAGAGAGGGCGATGAACTAATTCTCTTTGAGCTTGATGGCAAAATAGTTCTTGAAAAATCAGATAGGATAAAAGATCAATTTGAAGATATAAAAAAATTTAATGAGATTTCTCTAAAAGAAATATGGGGTAATGAAGAGGACGAGATTTGGAACTCTTATTTGAAAGATGATAATTAACCAGAAAGACATAGTTTTGCTGCCATACCCTTTCTCTAACCTGAAAGATAAAAAAATCCGCCCCGCATTAGTTATTTCTAACAACTTTTTTAACGCTAGATTAAATGATTGCGTGGCGATACCTTTAACGACTGTAATAAAAGACGAGCCTTACTCAATTTTAATAAATAATGAAGATTTATCTTCCGGGAAGCTTCTAAAAGCAAGCAGGATAAGAATCGATAAGATTTTCACAGTTGAAAAGAATTTAATCTCTATGAAAATTGGGACAATTAAAGATGATGTTTTGAAGAAAATAAAATCAGAATTATTGAAGATTTTTTAATAATAAGCCTTGAAAAAAACATCTGTTTCCTTGGGAAGATATTGCGGCGCCCCTTTTGAATTTCCTGTTGTTTCTCCTTCTTTTATCTCCAAAATGCTTTGAGTGTCTGTATTTATTATCAGCTCGTAGCCTTTTACAGGCCATTCATCCCCGATTTTCCAGGATTCTTTCAATATGCTCTCTACTTCTGTCTTCAAAACCTCGCAGCTGTTTTTTCCATCTGCACATTTTTCATTTTCATTGCACGAGAAAATCAAATCCTGAACAGAAAGCCTTTCAATGTTGTCCTCGCATTCTGTCGTGTATTGAAGCATTGACTGCAAAAAACTTTCGACTTCGTAGCTTTCAACGCTTTCCTTTGGCGGACTTCTCAAGGAAAACCCAAGAAAAACAAGCAAAATCACAGCCACCAGTATCAAAATCAAAGCGAACCCAACCATTTCTTCCTGCCCGAATTTATTCTTTTTCCTCGTTTCAACCATCGTAACTCACCATTAATTTCGCAATCTCGCATTTGTCAAAGCTTTCGTCTCCCACAGACTCTTTCCTGCAAAGCGATATGAAATTCGGGTATTCAGAAGTTATTATTCCTTTTTCTATTTTTATTATGTCGCAATTCGGATAGATTCCGGCAGTGCATTCCTTTCCGTTGTTTTCAGGATATATCTTTCTTATTTCTATGTTGTTCACACCCCAGAAATCCTTGTATTTTTTGGCATTGTTCCTTAAAGCCATGACTTTATCGGAATCAACACAATTCACTTTTCCAGTTCCAAAACTTTCCCCGCAGGAAAATTCCGGAGAGTTCGCAAGTTTTGTCACGAGAAGCAACGCGTTTTTTTCTTCCAAAATTCCCGCGGTTTCTTTTATTTTTGAAAACTGAAGCGTGAGAAAAAACATTCCAACCAATGCGAAAAACAATATAAGTGCAATTAACATGAATGCCATTTGCTGGATTTTCAGTTGTCCTTTGGATTTCATTTTAGTTTTTTGTTCATATGGAAAAAGGAATGTTCCTTTTTATATCCCAATTTTTTGTAAAAATAAAGGGCTTTTGCTTTTTGATTGGCTGTAATACCAATATTTTTAACCCCTTTCTTTTTGTATTTATCTTCAACAAATTTCATCAAGAATTTTCCTGTGCCTTTTCCCTGATATTTTGACTTTAACCATAATTCTTCAATGTAAGCATATTTTTTTTCTGGGGTTATGCGGGAGATTATAAACCCGACAATTTTATCGTCAATAACTGCAAGATTAATTTCCGCTTTTTTGAATAATTCACATATTGCTTTATATGAAGATTGTTCGGTCCATTTTGTGGAATATGGTTTTTTCGAAGTTTCTTCTCTGAATATCTTGGCCACTTCTTTCAAATCTTTTTTCGTCGCCTTTCTTATTTTCATTTTTTCACCACAACTTGCAGTTAGCATTTTCATTTTTTTCTTTAATATCTTCAATGTCATTTATCAATGCTGTATTCAATCCCGCAGAACCTGTTGTTTGGTTTAATCTGTCGCTCAAAATTACAAGCTCGTTTTTCAAGTCGGAGTTGCATCCTCTGGAAGCCACGATGTCCGATTTCTCGGAATATAAAATGGACAATTGGGTTCCCCTCATCATCAATCTTTCAACTTGACATTCGTAAATTTCGGGGCTTGAAAAAATCGCCGCGTACATCATTGAATCCGAAGGAAAATGCATTCTCTCTGAATTTTTCTCGACGTATCCTGAAAACAAATCAACTTTAATTTCGCAATTTCCCGAAAAGCAAACCTCTATGCTTTCGTCAGGGCAATCATCAGTGAAAATATTTTCTTGTCCCAAATTAGAGAGTTCTTCTGAAATATCTTCTGGAGCATTTTCAAAACAATATTTTTTATTTGAAGAAGTTATGTAAATCACGTCGGAAATCTTGAAGGGAAATTCAAAAGGCTTTGAAAAAATAAAGAATTTTTTTCCTTCTGTGAAATTTTCCGAGAAAATATATTTGTTTGAAAAACCGACGTTAATATTGGTATCTGTCCATTTGTTGAAACTTCTCTGCGAAATCCTGAGGGTTTGCCTTCCAAAAACACTTTCATTGTTGCATCCGTTGAATATTCTTGTTTCCTTCGGCAAAACCAGGGTCGTGGTTTTGGCAGACTCAAATCCTGTTTCCAAGGGATTAAGCAAAACGCCGATTTCCTTTGCCGTCGCGGCGTCGATTGAAAGTTCCTCTGTTTGAATAACTCTTGAGACGGCGTAAATTGCAAGAACCAGAATAATCATTCCTACAACAAGCCCGAAAAGCCATGCAAACTGAAACTCAACACCTTTTTTGTTTTTCATTTTTTGTTTTCCCTGAGATATTTAACGGCAAAGACTAAAATTATCAATATTAAAACAATTAAGATTATGGAATACCAAACCCCAAAACTAAACTTTTTATCAAATACCAAAAATAATGCTGTTGCAATCAAAATTAATCCTATCTCAAATAAAATATCGATGTTATCGTTAAACAGATTTTTAATTTTTCCCCTCATTTATCTTACTCCGAAATCGTCACCAATGCCTCGTTGAAATCTTTTTTTATCGTGAATGAAATTTTTCCATTTATGTTTTCAAAACACAACGGATTGTCAATTTCTGTTGTTTTTTCAATGTCAACATGCCTTAAAGCCGCGGAATCAAATCCTTCTCCCGAGCCAACAGGATAAAAAAACAGATTTTCCTCTCCGTAATAAACTTGATTCAATTCGTCATAAAAATTTTCTTTTTCTCCTCTTTTAGAGAATTCATAATCTACAAAACAAATGTATCTTACTTTTCCTTGGATTGTGTATTCCTGTTCCTGTTCTCCTTGTGAGGATTTCCACATTCTGTCAATGTCGTTTTGCAGATCATTCACGAATTTTCCGGCTTGCGCCGTGTTTTGAATGCTAAGGAATTTTTGTATCGCATAAAAAGCAAATGTGAGAAAAATTATTATCATGACTATGGAAAAAATCATCCCGAATGACAGATTGACAACGCCTCTTTTGCTCATTATTTATCAAAACAAAATCAACTTATAAATTTTCCCGCCCACCCGCCCCGCAAAACAATCCAAGTTTTAATAACAAAGAATTTTCTAAATTTGTTCAATAGTTACACCACGCGTTTAGTTTGATATTGGATTAACAATTTTCATCAGCGAAAAACTTTTGTCGAATTCAATAAAGTCGGATTTGAGCATGTTAATTTCTCTATAAAACTTTTCTCATCCCACCGGCATATTCACCTTATGATAAATTCTCTGCATATTAATCTTTTAATTTCATCCCGTCGATTTCCCGCTCACCCAATCAATCCATTTTAACTTCCAAACAAATTTTATCAACCATTAAATTGACTGCAAATTATTTTTATATTATCATTTATTTCAAAATGCGAATTGCAGAGCAATGAGCCAAAGGTTTAGAAATCACTGCTCTTCACGATTATGCTGCACTGGTTTGGCAACGGCTGGTTTCCATATGCGTCCTGGCATTTTATATAAAGATTTTTATTTATGTTCCAGTCTGTAAAATGATTTGTTCCGTCTATTTCTGTTATTGGAATTCCTGAATCAAAAGGATAGGAACAATCGACTACATCGTAAACGCATTTTGCTTCCTCGTTTGTTATCAGTTTCAAATACTGTTCTTCATGATACGCTCTTACGACAATCGGGGCTTGATCATCAGACTCAACGCTGAATGTTATTGTTTCATCATCCCGATTTCCTCCCAAATCAATGCACCTTATGTAGTAAACATAGCTTCCCGAAGGAAGGAATAATTCCTGCTTGTGCAAATGCGAATTTGATTCAAGGAACCTTGTTGTAAAATCATCATCGTCTCCAGTATCACTAAAGAAACATTCTGCCTTTCCCTCGTCAAATCCCGCGGATGTTTTTGTCTCGAACGTGACTTTGACAACGCTTGTGGAATCCCTTATCGTGTCGTTTGGAAGAGCGTAATCAATGACAAGAGCTTGGGTTCCTATTACCTTGTATTCAAAAGATTCCTGATTTACATTTCTCTCGTTTTCCTGGGCTTGCGGCTTGTCCTTGCATCTGAAGAAAAATTTGTTTACAAACCTGTCTTTTATTCCTTCCAAAGTTGTTCGGCATGTGTAAAGCCCTTGGGCGTTGTTGTCTCTTATGAACGTGTCGCAACTCATCTGAACTTCCATTGAATCATATTCCCGATTGTTGTGGCTCCACTTGCATTCGCTTGGCTCGTTCACATAAACTTCCAAATTCAAAGAGGTTTGGTTGTAGGCAACAGGCGCGTTGTTTGGAATGCTTGTCGCAACTATCAAAGGAGGGGTTACATCAGGGCCTTTGTCAACACAATATTTGAAAACAAATGTTCCCTCGTTTGCATTTCCGTTTGCGTCCTCGCATCTTACAAACAAATCATAGTTTCCGTCGTTTTGCACTTCGATTCCCGCTGAATTCAAATTGTCGCTTCCTGGAAGAGACAAAGAGAATGTATGATTGTATTGCAAAAGCCCGCCGCTCATTAAGACATCCATTGTTTCGAAATCATTTTTTCTCAATCCGTCGATTTTGCATTTTGCCGGCTCGTTTGAACTGATTCCAATTCTCAAAGGAGTGAATGCTGGAATGCAGTTGTCTCCAAGTGTTGATTTCAGATATTCAACTTTTACTCCTCTGTCCGGAGGAAGAATCGCTGCATCAGGATTGTATCTGTAATCCGCGTTCAACAAACCTCCAATCCATGCTTCTATGATTGGAGATGTTACATCATTTCTGTTAACCCAAACGCATTTCTCATCTGTTGTTCCCGGATTGACAAGTTCACAACTTTGTCCTAAGGATTTGCACTGGTATTCGCTGCACGGCAAAAATCCTTGATTGCAAACTTCGCAGTTGTCTCCTCCCAAACCGGCTTGCCATGGAACGCAGGAAAACTGCACTTTCTTTGAATCTTCATCTCTGTAATTTGCGAGGAAGTATGCTCCAGCGGCTAAAAGCCCTGCATAAGTTGCGCCGGAAACTCCACCATATTCTGTTGAAGCCCAACCCCATTGATACTTTGCACCAAATCCCGAAACTGAATTCCCAACCAAAACACCTAAAGCACCTGCTTCTGAAATTGCTTTTGTTTGTTCATCATCAAGTCCAAAAATTGGTCCAAATAAAGTTACAACCCCATAAATTCCTGCTGCAAATAAAGCACTTTCTCCGAGGATGCCAAGAGCTGAAGCGCAAGTTACGTCCTTTGCATTAATTAATTTACCAGCATCATCTTTTAGATCACAAAATCCAGAATCTCCTGGTTTTAATTGGGGTTCTTCTCCAGCAGGTCCTGCTCCTTGTGGCGGGGCTTCTAATTTTACACATTTTGTTTTATCTGAATTTGGAATAAATCCTTCTTCACAAGCACCATTTACAGGATCTTTGGTTTCAATTATTTTTAGACAATTTCTTCCATTATCACTAACCTTATAACCATCACTACAAGTTAATTGATACGCACCTTTTTTTGGCGCAGGTTTTGGTGCTGTAAGGGGTGCACCTTTTTTTTGTTGTATTTTTAATGCGACATCAAAAAAACTCTCTGAAAATCTATAATCTTCTGTTACACAAATATCTTCTCCTAAAGTACATCCAATTTTTCCTTCGTAATTAGCATATAAAAAATCTCTAAGGGTTTGTATATTCGGAAATTTTTCTTGTAATATTTTAGAGTCTTGGTATACTTTATTTATTGTCACATCTTTTGGAATTATAATTTCCCCACTCACCACTCCAACTTCCGAGCCAATCGCCCAAGTAAAAGCAACAATCGAAATCACAAGCAGAAAAATCTGCGAGAATGCAATGTCTTTTCTCGTCGGGAAATATTTATTTTTCATCTTAAAATTTAAATAACCTCTCGTAATCTTTATGATTCATCCAGTCTAAAACAATTGCTATAATCTCTATTTTGTTTTGGGAAGTTACTGAATATAACAATCTCCATCCGCTTCTTAAATTATAAATCCATAAGTTGTTGATACCATACTTTTGAATTAATGATTTTGGAATTAATTCTTTTTTCACATTTCTTCCGCAGAAAACATTTTTTCTAATTTCTTCTGTTGCTTTATCTATTTGTTCATAAAGATCTTTGTCAATTTCTTTGAGATTTTCAAATGCTTCTTTCAATTTTTCATTTGCAAATTTTATTTCCCCTTCCATGTTAAATCATCCCTATTTTTGTATTTAGCCGCAAACTTTGGATTCCAGATATAAACAACATACCCTTTTCTATCATAAGCAATTTTGTTAATGTTTTCAAGATATTCCATTATTACTTGAAATGTCTGCCACATCACTTTTTTTGGCAAATTTTGGAATATTTGTGTCTTAGTATATTCTCCGCTGTTTTCATCAATAAATTTTTCAACCATTAGCACAGTTTGAAGTGTTGGCGACCTTGCTATTTCGTTTTTCTTTTTGTAAGCACTTTCCATTTTGGTGATATCAATTGATATTATTTAAATCTTCTCAAATTTAATTTTATTTTTCATCTTATTCCTTTTCCCTGTTGAACAAATCATCAAGTTCGTTGAAACCCTCGTCGCCCATGTAATTTTTTGAAACTCCGCAGTCTCCGAATTGAATGCACAAATTGTTCGCTTCTCCAAGCCATGAATCTTTCAAGCAATTGCATCCTTCAACATCTTGTTTTAATTGATTATCATCGCAAATATCGGAAATGCTCCTGCCTTGTATGACTCCGGCAATATTCTTGTTGACTTTTACAGTGCAAGTCTTGCTTGCCTGCACGCAAAGCGCGTTTGCATCCCCTGTTTCATCCCAGAAATTAAATCCCGGAGAATATTTTGGAACGCACGAAGCTTTCACGTTTTCGCTCTCGTTGTTTTGCAATTCTTTTTCCTTTCCTTTCTCATCTTTCAAAATTGAATATCCCTCAATCCATTTGCAATCCCTTTGCTCGAAATTCTCGCAGTCTTCCTGTCTTTCCTGTGCTATGCAATCCTGCCATTTGTTTACACGGCACGCTGAATTCCTGAAAATTCCCGAGTTTGTTTCAATTTCTGATTGAATGCAAATTTCCTGCCGGAAATCCGCGCAAGGTTCTATGGTAACATCGCCGTTGTAGCAAACCATTCTGAAATACCTGCTTCCGGGAATGTTTTCTTTTGATGAGTTTGGCGTTCCCGAAATGAAACCGTCTTCTGAAATTATTTGCGAAACTCCTGCAGACTGCGCGCACCAGCTTTCCCCATGCTGAAATTGTTCATTTTCCAAATCATCGCTCGTGTCCCCGTCGTTGTTCAAGTCGGCTTCAAATCTGCAATTCAAATTTCTGCAAACGTAGTCTCCAAAAATCGGGCGTGCATTTGTTCCGTCTTTTAATCGGTCATACAACGCTCCCGTGCTTCCTGAAAGATAATCGCAGTTTCCGCAGGCGGGGTTTTGGGCGTTTCCATTTGGATTTCCAAAGCCGCAGCTTTCCGCCTTTCCTATTATCTTGTCCCAATACTGCCTGTCATTCTGCCTGCTCGCATCATAAATATTTCCCTGATTTCCGCAGGTGTCTAAAAAATAAATTTCATCCTTGCCTTCAAATATTGTCGTTTTCTCGCTCGGTCCGCATATTGTTCCCAATTCCTCGGAAGAACACAAAAATCCCTCGTGGAACTCAACATTTTGTTCTTGTGTTTGCAAAGTGTTGCATTCTTCTCTCGTAACAAAACGACAGCTTTTTTGGAATTCTTCCTCAAAAACACAAGCGCCTTTTGTTTTTGGAAAAGCGGATGCAATGCACGAAGTTTCCGATGAAATGTCTGTCCTGTAATTAATTTCCAATCCATACAATGAAGAAAGCTGCTCGCATCTTGTCTGCGTTGTAAATGCGGCCTGCTCTCCGATAAGGCAGCATCCCAATCGGCATTGCGGAATTTCTCCAACTTTGGAAGAAAACCAAAGTCCTCCTGCAATTCCTCCAACAGGCTGTTCGCAAACTCTTTGAGGCGTGTTCTCCATGCAAACTCCTTCCTGAGTGTTCACGCATGTTCCCAACTTGCAATAACTTGTTGCCTCGCACGAAGTGGGAACAGATCTAAAATTTCCAGAAGTGTCGCATTGCGAAATGTCAGGAACATTTTGGCACCAAGCTCCCGCTTTGGTTTTCTCGCAGCAATAAGTCGGTTCTCCGACGGCTCTTGTCAAATTATTTTGTATAATAACTACCAGGAAAATTCCCAAAATCAAAATTCCCAAAACCGCTAACTTTTTTTTGTTTTTCATTTTTTATATAATTTTAAATGGTTTTTATTGCAATAAAAATTAATTGATGAAGATTGGATATTTATTATTCTTTTTTTATTTTCCATTTTAAATGTCAACTCCCGGAGGCCATGCAACGCTTCTTGATGCGAACTGGAATTTATTTCCTTTGTTTCTGTCTGTCAAAATGTAAATCGTGCTTCCGTCGCTCTGCTTTAATTTCTCGACTTTCAAGTCATGATAATATCCCATGTACAGCGTTGTTTCAGAGTCTCCGTATCTTGCCTCCCAGTTCAATATTGAATCCGCAATGCTCGTCAATTCATAAAGATTGTTGTTCAAAACGACGTTTATTTTTTCAAACCTCTGGCTTTCATCTCCTTGGGTTAATGTAATTTCTTTTTCAAATGTCACCGAGATTTTTTTTGGAAGCAATTCTACAAATGTTTCTCCTTCTGAAAGCGAAATGTCAAAACCCCGCCTTTCAAAACTGTCCTTTAGGTTTTCAAAGCAAACATCTTCCTGATTTTTTATTCCCCTTTCGATTTCGCTTTCAATATGCTGCTTCAGCAACGGCTGCTGCATCACGCAGGGAAGGTAATAATTGCCGTTGTAGCAAAGATATTCTATTTTCTGGTCTTTGTATAAAATAAAATTTTCCGGCTCCAAAGAACCTCCTTGAAGGGAAATTGTTTCAACATTATTTTGGATTTCTTCTTCAATGCAATCTTGCATGAATGCACTTGGGTTTCCGGAAACAACTCCAAGATTCACAAGAACGGACGGAAAGAAAAAATAAATCATCCCTATGATTCCGACAATGACAATCGCGGCTATGACGAAAATCGTAAGTTGTCCGCGATTATCCGATAAAATCCTTTCCTCCTTTTTCATAATATTTTTAAGGGAATTTAGTTTAAAAAATCTTCTTATTCTGAAAGAAAAACTTGAATTAATTTGTTCCCGCCCTGCAAACTGAAATTAACAATAAAACTCACTTTCATTAACAATTACGCTACGCGTTAAAAATTATACGCATTAATATTTTTATTGGCGAAATCCCTTCACCACTTTTTCATGATTAAACTCTTTTGTATATTTCACATCATCCAAGAAATCAATTTAACTGTCAAACAAATTTGTTCGGTAATTTAACATTGGATTTTATACATTAATATTTATATCAATAAGCGAGTTCACAGAACGAGCCAAAAAGCGAGCCGAAGGCGAGCGTCAAACAACCTCGAAATTGGGAACAATTATTCTTGCGCATCCTTGATTTTCCTTGTCGAACAAGTCCTTGCATTTGATGTAATAAGTTTGTCCCGGAATCCAAGAGGTTGAATGCTCTTTTGCAAAGCCTGTTGTTATTGAAACCCCAGAGTCAACTGTTCCTTGCGAGCAATAATTCAATTGGGTTCCATAAGAACATTTTGCTTCCTCGTTTGTGAACAATGTCAGTTTGTTTCCTTCCTTGAACGCTCTTGTAACAATCGGAGGCTGTGAATCCACAGACAGGTTGAATGTTCCTGATTTTTCTATTTCATTTCCGGCGTTGTCTTCGCACGACACTAAAACATTCCAATTCCCGCTATTAAGTCCAAGACCGTTTTGTGTGTGTGTTTTCGTGCCTGTTATGTCCGAAAAGAAATTATCTGAAAATACAAATCCACTGCTATCGGTAAATTCATATCCGCAAATCGCTTTTCCTCCATCGCTTCCTCCCGAAGTTATCGCTTTCAAATCAATATTGAAGTCGTCTCCCCCTCCCGTTACTTCTGTTTCCGTGGTTCCGATGATATCCAAATTGTAATCTCTATCTCCGAAGCTGTTGTGCGTTGTTAATGAAATTGAGTTAATTGACAATTGCGTTTCTGTTGAAAATAATTTGTATTCATAATCCTGTTGATTTGCATTTGGCGGTGTTTCATCATCGGAACATCTTATATAGAATTTGTTTTCTCCTGGAACAATTCCTGTTAGAGTCATTCCGTTGCATAAAATTCCCTTTGCTGTTTTTAAGCCGATTGTTGTGCACTCTCTAGTATTGTCTGCATCACTATTACCAAGCATATTTTCATAACTTGTTCCTATTGAAGTGCTATATCTGCAACTTCCGCTTCCTCTTTCATCCAACCATATGTCTATTTCTTTTTCAGTTGTTTCGAAAGGCAGATAAGAGTTTGTTGCAGGCTCTATGCTGTTTATTATCGGCGGTTCTATGTCTGGTCTTGCTTCAACACAGAATTTTACCTTGTACAAACCTTGAGGAATTATGTTGGGGTTATTATAATAATCCTTACATCTTATATACGCGGCTGTGTTTTGCTGTTCTGAATTGAACGAAGGGTCAAGGCTTCCCAATGTCGGGGTTTGCATTGTGAGAACATGTGCTTTTTTCCATTCATTATTTCCAACGAAATTTCCCCCGATTTCAATTTCTCCGTTGCTGTTAATTGTTTCTGAAAGTTCATTTGCCTCAAAACTGAATTTGCATTGCGCAAACTCGTCTGTGTTTAAATTCAATATGACTTCTGTGTCTTCCTGTATGCAGCCTACATTGTTTCCAGATTCCCCTGAAACTACAACAGGTCCAGGGTATCTTCTGTCGCTTTCCCTTTCTCCAATTATGATTTCCAAATCACTAAAATTTTCTGCTGCATTGTCTATTTCATATGCGGCATCATCATAACTTCCAAGTGTTAATATAGGAGGAACATTGTCGCTTGAACTTTCACTTATGCAAAATGGCGTGGTTGTGTCGTCTTCAACAAATTTGCATAATTGCCCTATGTTTTCACAAGCATATTGTGTGCATGGAATCAAGGAATCTTCATTGCATCTTTCGCAATCCCCTCCTGTCGGTGCCTGCCACGGATTGCAAACAAAATCAATGTTTCTTGTTTCTATTTCTCCTGCGCCGGACCATTCTAAGTATATCAATATTGCCACAGCTGCAACAAACCCCCACCCAGTGTATGCTCCCCATGCTATCCACTGACCTGCGATCCAACCACTGACCAAAGCATATCCTGCTGTACCTCCTGCAATCGCCCCGCTTAAAATATAAATATTAGCAACACCCGGAACAACACCTGCCTGTTCTGCAAGAAAACTTCCGAGACGCGCGCCGATAATTGCTCCGACTACAGCGCCGGCGGCAGGAGCAATAATAGGACCGGTGGTGGCAGTTGGTTGAGTATAATAGAAATATTGCGTACTTCCTCTGCTTTCAATTGTTAGTATTACGTTTTGAACTCCTTGAACTAATGCTATATCTCCAAATATTTTGGTGCCTATAAAAGTCAATGCTCCAATACCTCCCAATGCATTTGCTATCTTTAAATTACTTGTCAATAAATTTCCCCCAATCTTCACATTAACATTTCCCAAATCAATCGCGCATTCATCAGGAGGGGTTCCGGGAGGGCAGGTTTCTTCTCCAAGAGTTAATCCCGAAACCGCGGCTTGTGGTAAAAAATTAGTTTCATTTGCAAAACCAATGTAATTGCTGAAATCCCAATTGTCATCTCCGTCTTCATACGGCCAGTTGTCATTCAAATTATGGCTTTTATCTCCCTTGTTCCTTTTTATCTCAATATTATCATTTGTTCCCTCTCCGATGTAATTCACATAATTTCCGCAATCCCCGAAAGAAACACAGAGGTTGTTCATTTTTTCCGCAAAAATAGGCTTCTCGCAATATTCGTTTGCATACACATCCCACAACCCGCTTCTTAAAACTACATCTTCTATATCTTCTCCCTTGACATAAACAGTAGGGCATGAAAGAGTTGCCATGGGACAATAGTCAGAAGTTCCAAGCGGATATCTTGGAACGCAAATCTTGAACTTGAAATCATCATTGCCTTTGTCATCATCATTGTCGTCGATAAACATTTCTTTCCAATAGCAATGAGGATTTTGCTCGCAAAAATCAATGCTTTGCTGTATGTCTTCCATTTTATCGCCTACTTTTTCCTGAAGAGGATTGTAGGAAACGCATAAGGAAGCCAAATTGTTTTCAAGAGTTGCTGTCCTGAAACTTATTGTGTCATTGGTTCCATCTGGCAAGGTTATTTCCTGGCTTATTATTTTTGGAACGCATACTTGCACTCTTCCAAAACTATCCGGAGGCTCAGGATGTATTTTCCCGTTAATGCAGCTTAATTTCCAGTGTTCGCTTCCGGGAGCATCGGTAGAAATTACATCGCTTGTATTTCCATCACTCTCTCCATTATAACTTTTGTAATTTATTAATTGCTGCCCTATCGCGCTTGTGTAAACACAAAAACTTTCTCCGTGATTGAAAACCTCATCAGCATACTCGCATCTCAAATCCTTACAGACAAAATCTCCGTCTTGAATGTGCGTTTCCCCTGTTGTTGTTTCGGAACAAACGCTGCTTGATGTTCTTGCGCAGTTTCCGCAGGTTTGCAAGGAATTATCGTCATTTAAATCAAGTTCACAACTGCTTGTTTTTGAAACAACATAAGCCCAATAATCATCATCGTCTCCATCATTCCCATCGTCGATGTCAACCATGTTAAAATCTTCATTTGGCTCTTTTACCATTGACGCATTATAAATATTTCCAGGTTGTTGACAACTGTCCATGAAATAAATCTCGTCCTTTCCATTCAAGCAACTTACAGTACTTGTGGGAAAACAATTAACTCCAAAATTTTCATCACCCTGCAAATCAGGATGCGTGCATAAAAATCCGGGGAAATGGGTTCCCCCGTCGTTTTCACATTCAGCGCCTGTTTCAAATCTACAAGCCCCCCCAGAAAGAACACACGCTCCTTTGTTTTCTCCTGATGACAATGCAAGTGAAAGCAAAATAGTTTGAGTTTCATCATAATCATCTCTGGAATCAATGTCGCTTGTGTCCAAACCCCTGGATAAATATTCCAATTCGCACTGTCTCAGTGTTGAAAAAACAGCCGAGTCCGGAAAAACACACGCGCCCCTGTCGCATTCGGGAACATTGGCAGAACTGTCAAAAATCCATTCTCCTCCGTCTGCCTCGCAAAATGTTTGAACGCTGTTATCACTGCAACTTAATCCATTGTCAAAAACACATGTTCCCATTCTGCAGAAGGAAGTTCCCCCGGTTCCATCAAGAAGCGGTTGACATGTTGAGGGATTTGTTCTGTAAGAGCTGTCGCATTCAGTATTATTATTTACTTCTGTGCACAATCCACCCCCATAACTATCTAATCTTTTTTCACAGCAGTAAATCTGATCATCCTGCGCTGAAACCGAAGCAATCTGTTTTATCGCCAAAAATCCGACGAGGAAATCAAAACCGAGATTTATTAACTTCCCAAAATCATTTTCAATTATATTAATATTGTTAAAATTATTATTCTGGCTGATTGCGTAACTCTCGGAACTTATGGAAATGAGCATTATCATTATTTGCATTAATGCGATTACAATCAAACTTATCCCTGTTTCCTTTTTTATTTTTTTCATTTTCTTTTTTTGTCATCGTGGCGGCAGTGGGAATTCAACCCACTTCACCCTGTTGATGAGGCAGGGTGCATTAGCAATATGCTATGCCGCCATGGTAAAATTTATAAACTTTAATTTCCTGAACATTTGGTTGATGAGGCAGGGTGCATTCTATTTTTTTCATTTTATAAATTTGAAACATTTAATTTAACTGAATTAGGAAAATTAGCGGGTGCGTTGCAGTAAGAAATATTTATATAATTGTTGTAATTGTATACATTATCATCTTGGGAGAAGTCTCTTACTATTAGGGTTCCTTTTTTGAACCCTTTTTCTATTTTTTTTGTTTCTGTTTTTTTTATCATTTTGAATTAATTAATTTTAAATACTTCTTAACATAAGGGATATTCCTTGATGAGGGTTGGTGATTAACCCATTCCATTTTAGTTTTCATTTCTTTATCATGCTTTGTCATTTTTTGTTTTTCATTTTAGTTGGCAATGAAGCCAGGAGGTATAAAGCAGCTCCTGATTGCAAACCTGAATTTTTCATTTGTATCTATGTATTTTACAGTGTAAATCACCCCTTTTTCCGCAAGGCTGAACTTTTCCACTTCGAATTCAGGATATGTCAGCATAAATCCGTCCAGATTGAAATTGCAAAATTCCGCTTCTTGGTTTGCAATTTCCTGGACAACCTGCAATATTTCATAGCTTCTGCTTAAAATTATAACCTCAAAATTTTCCTGTGTTGTTGTTTCATCGGTTTTCGTCAGTATAAATTCAGAATCTGTTTTTATCGCGATTTTTTTCGGCACCAATTCAACATTAAAATCATTCAATCCGGAATTTGGAGCGACGTCAAATCCTTGTTTTTCAAAGTTGTCTTTCAATTCGTTAAAACAGGTTTCAACGTCATTTGAGATGTAATTTTTTATTTCATCTTCAACATTTTGGATTAAAAGCGAGTTTTGATTGACGCATGGCACATAATTTTGAGACGTGTAGCACAAATAAGAAATGTTGTAATAATCTTCATTTTGAAATCTGAATTTTACGCTTAATGGAACAGGTTTCGTATACCCTCCCTGAAGGGAAATTAAATTAACAGATTCTTTTATTTTGTCTTCGATGCACGAATTCAAAAACGCGTTCACATTTGTTTCTTTTGTTCCGCCTCCGATTCCGGGAATTATTCCTGTTCTGAAAAGAAAAAATAATCCTACTATTGCGACAATCAAAATAGCGGCTATTACAAAAATAGTGATTTGTCCTTTTTTTCTCTCTGAAAAAAATAATTCACCCCTCTTTAAATCCATTAGTTAATCAATATTTGAACGCTTATAAATTTTATTAGAATCTGTAATATTTTCTGTACTAATAACAGAAAAAATATATCCTCTTTTTACATTAATTTTAAACCAGGAATATTCTCAAAATGCTTCTTGTTAAATGTCAACAATGATTCATCATTTGTTATTGCAATGGATGATATCATGACATCAAGGGCATCAATTGTTTTTCCTTTATTTCTTAAATACTCAAAAATTTCAGCCGCCTTTTTGCTTGCTTCTTTATCAAATTCTAACAAAAACACTGTGTCCAATAATTCAATAATTGCCCTTTCACCTTTTCTCATTCTGTAAAATCCTTTCCACAATTCAAAGCTGTTAATAACAGTTGTCGTTATTTTGTGGGATTTCTCTATTTTCTTTATTAACAAAACCGTGTCTTTATCATTTCTTAATAGATTTATAAGCACATCCGAATCCAAACACACCATCATAACCTCTTCGATATAATCTTTCTTTCTTTGTATATTTCTTTAATAAGAACATTGGCTTCTTTGTCAGTCATATATTTCCATTTTCCGGCCAAGTCGCTTAATTTCTTCTTTTTTCCGTTCATTTTTATTGCTTCCATAATTTTCAAAGCATCATCAAACGAAACCCTTTCCTCTCTCTGCTTTTGCAACTCTGAAGCTATGTTTAACAATCTTTTGTAATTTTCCTCGCTTATTTTTATAGTTTTTGAAGTCATTTTTATTACTCCGCCTCGCGATGCTTTTTTGATTCAGTGTCTGCCGATGCCTTTCGTTGCGAAGCGTATGCAATCGCATCGCTATGCGTAATTGCTTCTACAAAGTTACCAAGTAACTTTGTGTATATAAACCCTTCTATTAATTAACTAACCCAAAAACTAGAAATTTGGAATTAATCTTCTATTATGCCATCAATCTTAGATGATATGTCAGACGATTTCAGTCTTCCATTTCTTCAACTCTTGGCGCCAGAATAAAATCAAGTTCCATTCCCTGATTTTTGAATTCTATTTTCAGCGGATGATCCTCCGCGAATTTCAAAACAGTTTTGTCGCAAAGTTTCGCGCCCTTCATGAATTTTCCCAAATACTCGAGGCTGTATTTCGCCTTGGAATCCTCGCCCTCAATTCTTGCCTCGTCGCCGGAAAACTCGGACATCGCGGAATTCAAAGCCTTTGCCTCGATGACAAATCTTCCGTTTCTCAAAACAAAAGAACAGGCGTCCGCGACGACAGCGCAGTCTTCCACGGAAGCGATTAAATCATTTGAATTCATTTCAATCCTTGATGAAAACTCCATCCTCGATTCCTTCTCGTGGAAATCAACGTCCTCCGATTCTATTTCTATGAGGCTCAAAGTGAAATTTCTTTTTATCCTGTCGTGAATTTGTATGTTTAGAATGTTGTCTTTTTTTTCCAGAACCACGGAGCTTCCCGCTCCAGCTCTTTTCAAAATTTGCTTCAGGTTTTCAAGATTTATCCCAAGCGTTTCGTTTCCCGTTTCAAATTGCGAAAATGCGCTTCTTGGAATTCTAAGTCCAACCATTGAAACGTTCGCCGGATCTATCGCCGAAATTCCCAAACCGAAATCGTTTATTTTTATTTTTACTTCCGTCACCAATTCGGAAATTATCTCAACAGGTCTGGACAACAATGAAGGGTTTTCAAGTTTCACGAGCATTTTTTTATATATTCTCTGGGATTTTAAGCATTGTTATTATGGAGTATAGAATAATTATTATAAAGGCTTTGTCTGGAATAATAAAAGGGGGAAAATATTGTCGTACAATGTCAGAGGAAAAAATCAGGAAAATAACTTCGCTTTATTATTCAAAGCCGGAAATCCAGAAGGCGATTTTTTCTTTTTCAAAAAATCGCGAAGTCGTCCCGAGATATTTCGAGGGCTTCGGGAAAAGGCCGGATTCTTTTCAGTACGAGGGCGACATTTTCGAACTCGTGAAAAAAGGAGCGACATCTTTTCATTGTTCCGAGGAATTGTGGAAAAATCCCCTTGACATCTCAATAGGAATGAAGGAAAAACAGGTTGACGATTTGAGGATAGGCTGGGATTTGCTGATTGACATAGACTGCAAGTATTTCGATTTCAGCAAGAAAGCCGCGCAGGCCGTTATTAATGTCCTGAAAAAGCACAAAATAAAAAACATCGGGATAAAATATTCTGGAAACAAGGGATTTCACATCATTGTTCCATGGGACGCGTTTCCGAAGTCAATCGCGGGATTGGAGACAAAAAATCTTTTTCCGGAACTTCCGAGAAAAATAATTTCCTACATCAGATTCAACGCCGAAGGCGAGTTGCAGGATTTGCTTTCTTCCGAGGATTTGAAGCAGTTTGAAAAGACAAAAATAAAAAAGGGAATAAAGTGCGGCAACTGCAGGGAAATCGCCGACGAATATTCCCTTGTTACATACGACTGCGAAAATCCGAGATGCCTGAGAAAAGAAACAAAAAAAATAAGAAAGGAAAAAATCCAGGATGAACTTAAAAAAACCCATCGCTGCCTTAATGACAAGTGCAATTCAATTCTTGTTTTGGACGATGATAACATGGCTGATTTTTTCGAATGCAGAAAATGTTCCATGGATTCAAAGAAAAATCCAGAAAACTTTTCAAAAAAAATCGAAAGCGACATGTTTGAAATTCTCGGTCTGGATTTGATTCTTGTTTCTCCAAGGCATTTGTTCCGCGTTCCGTATTCGCTGCATGAAAAAACCTCGCTCGCCAGCGTCGTGATTTCAGAGCAGGAGATTCGGGATTTTCAGCCGAAAGATGCAAATCCGATGATGATAAAAACAAGAGATTTTCTTCCAAATTCCGAGGAGAATGAAGCAAAAGAACTCGTGACAAGGGCTTTGGACTGGAGCAAAAACATGGATTTCGGCGACGTAAAAGCGCAGAAAGAGGAATTCAAGCCGATTAAAATAGAAAAATTTTCCGATTCATATCTTCCTCCGAGCATCCAGAAAATTCTTCTCGGCATCGCCGATGGAAAAAAACGCGCGTTGTTTATTTTGATAAATCTTTTTCGTTCCATAGGAATGGAAAGAGACGAGCTTGAAAAAAGGATTCACGAATGGAACAAAAAAAATCCTTTGCCTTTGAAGGAAGGCTACATAAAAACCCAAATTCTTTGGAGTTACAGAAACAAAATCGTGCCGCCGCCGAATTTCGACAAGGATTATTATCGCGGCATAGGAATCATTCCGACGGACGAAGAAATCGGGATGAAGAACCCTGTGAATTATGTTTTGAAAAAATCCAAACCGAGGAAACAAGCCGGGAAAATTACGGATAATTTTAAAAACTAGAATTGCCTGATTTAAAAATGAAAAAAGCGGTGTTGAGTTTGTTTTTGTTTTTAATGATTGTCTCATTTCTCGCAAACCTGACATTTGCCCAAATACAGGAATGTGAACCTGACGATGATGATTGCAAGATTGACAACGGTTACATTTGCCTTCAGGATAAAATAGACACGCGCACATGTTCCAGTTTAACTTCCGAAGAAAAAGTTTTTTCCCTCATAGCGACGGGAGACTGCAAATCAGAAGTCACAAGCGATTCAAATTTCAAGACAAATACCGCTCTTGGTATTAAATATACTTCTTTGGCTTTTCTTGGCGGCGCTTCAACAAGCGGGGATAAAGACTGGCTGATTTCAAAAAACAGAACAGCGGACAATATTGACTGGCTCTTGCAAATTGACACTGCTGAAACAGGAACATTGGCATGCAAGGTCTCTTACGGAACTTCATTTCAAGATGTGACTTTCAATGAAGATAAAACAATAGCCAGCGTTGCTTTAGGAACATGCGTGGATGAAAACAGCGTCGGCGATTACTGGCTTAAAATTTCCCAAACCTGTTTTAACAAAGATATAAAAACCTCATGCGACAAATCCTTCACGACAAATCTTTTGTATCAAAAACAGGGAACCTCGACAATTTATGTTTCCGAGGAAACACACTCTTCTTCGTCAGGGGGGGAAACAACAGAAAAAGTTAAATCATTGTGTTTTGGCACCAGCGGGTCAACGGGAGAGTGCAAATATGAGGCAAGTTTGTGGGCGGCATTTATTTTGAGCAATTCCTTCAACTACGATGTTTCGGCATTTATCCCCTATCTTGTTATAAACATGGACACCGGAACAAACGATGATTTTTTGCCGGAAGCGTTTTTGTATTTGCTGACGGGAAAATTTCAGAACGAACTTCTTTCAAAACAAAAACCGGGAAATTGGTGGCAGGAAAGCAGCGACAAATATTATGACACCGCGCTTGCATTGTATTTTCTTCAAAATGACGATCCTTTGGAAAAACAGGATGCAATAGACTGGCTTCTTGATGAAAACACGCAAGGAGCAGACGGATGCTGGAACAGCGGAAATGTAAAAGACACAGCATTTATTTTGCATGCATTGGACCCAAGAACACCTTCCTTGAGATCCACAACGCCGCCGCCGATAGATTCAAACATAACCCCTGCAAACATAACCTCTTGTGAAAGTGCAGGATTTTTTTGCATGTCGGGAATAAGTTGCAGTCTTGCTGAAGGAGACGTTCTTTCAAGTTCAATATACAGTTGTTCAGGGACTTCTGTATGCTGTGACAGGCAGAGGATTCTTGAAACCTGTGACGAACAGGGAGGACAAATTTGCACTTCATCTCAGGATTGTGTTGGAGGTTCTGAAGGAGATGCTTCTGATATTTCCTCTGGAGAAATCTGTTGCATATCCGGAACATGCGAAATTCCTTCAGAAGAAGAGGAATCACAATGCGAGGCTGCAGGAGGAGAATGCAGGCGCAGCAGCAGCGGCTGTCTTTCAGGAGAAACAGAATCTTCCGAACAATGCGAATTCAGTTCTGACATCTGCTGCATTAAGGAAACAAAAATAAGGGGGATTTCTGCATTCTGGATTTGGACACTTGTAATATTGATAATTTTTGCGGCACTTGGAATTCTTTTCAGGGAAAGATTAAGGCATCTTTGGTTTAGAATTAAATCCGGTTCAGGACATGGAATGCCTCCTTCATATCCAAGAAGACCTCCGTTCAATCCTCCCGCAATTTTCCCGAGAAGAGTTGTTCCGACGCAGCCGCAGCAGCATCACGTTCCTCAAGAACACCATCCTCAAAAACACGGTGAACTTTCAGAAGTCCTGAAAAAGCTCAAGGATATGGGGAAATAAAAATCCCGCCGACCAACCCCCGACCACCCACCACTAAAACAATTTTAATGATAAATCCAACTTTGAGAAACTGATTATTAATAAAAGACTTTTTCACATTAACTTTTTTATAATTACAATAAATTTGTCGTCGCCCAAAACCAGTTTAATTGTAAAACAAATTTGTCTGATTTAATGTTAGATTCTACATTATCATTAATTTCAATAATTTCAATGAGAATTTATATGAATCTTTTTTCTACATTAAAATTTTTTTTAGCGAAAAACCTGACGAAGCGAGTGTTTTGATTTTGACAAATTTTATATTTATAACAAAGTCGGGGCACGAGAGGTTTTGAGCATATCAATAAGCGAGCCGAATGGCGAGCGTATCTTTTTTCAGATAAAACTTTATTAACTTAATTTTATTCTGAAATTTATGAAAAGCGGTGCATTAATTTTATTGTCAATTTTCCTTTTATCTACAATTTCCGCGGTTGAATTTCAGGGAAAAACAGACTTTCAGCAAGGCGAGACTTTTCTGGCTCGGATTTCAGGAAACTTTTTCGAGCCGATTTCTGAAAATGACATAATCTTTTTAAGAGGACATACCAGAATATCAATTGTTCCTTTTGTCGAAAAAATCGACAATGATTTCTATATTTACGGACAGCTTCTTAACAAGCAACCTGGAAATTATTCTCTTGTAATAGAAAACGCGAAAATTTTGGAATTCGGGCAGATAATTGAAAAAGACTTGGAGAGAAATTTCACAATCAATGAAAATTTCTCTGATTTCTCAATTGAACCCGGATTCATCTCAACAGATGGGAGTTTTGATGTGGAAGTTCAAAATCTAAAGGATTCTGAAATAATTTTGAGTTACAAAATAGTGAACGAATCTGAAATCTCAGAAGAGCCTGAAGACGGCGGATTTTTCGATTTTGGTTCCTTGTTCGGCTCTGAATCTTCTGGAGAAACAGGGGAAAATGAAATAAAAATCAAAACAGGGGAGACAAAAAAAATAAATTTCGACAAGAATACTTTCGATTCGTTTGCAGTTCAAAAAATTCTCTTCTCAACCGAAAATACAAATTACGAGTTTCCTGTTTTTATTACATCAGATAAGGATGAAAGAGATGAAAATATTTCCGGAAACAAATTAAGATTCGAGCCTTCGGAATTAAACATTTCCCTGGGCTTGAATTCAAAAATAAACAGAACAGTTTACTTGTTCAATCTCAATTCAGTGGATTTGGAAAATATTGAACTGTCTTTTTCAGACGAATTAAAGCCGTACATTCTGCTTCCGGCAAAAAACATCTCAAAAATAAATGAAAATTCCAGCGAGAAGATTGAAATAACTTTTTTCTCCGGAAGCACGGAGGCTATGATTTCGGGACAGATAAAAGCAAAAACAAGCGATGATTTTTATGATTATATTTCTGTTTCGCTTGATTTTATAAAAAATTATCAGCCTGTTAATCAGACAGGAGATTCTTCAACACCTTCATGCTTTGAATTGAACGGAACAATTTGCAAAAGCAACGAAAAATGCGAAAATGCAAACACGAAAGTTTCAAAAGACGGAATTTGCTGTTTGAGTTCCTGTTCTGTTGTTTCGGGAAGTTCCTACGGAAAAATCATCGGCTGGACGATTGTAATAATTGCAGTTGGATTTGTTCTTTGGTTTTATTTCTTCAAGTACAGAAAAGTAAGAAATCCAGTTGATTTGCTGAAAGTTGCGAGGAGAAGATGAATAATGATAGATACAAAATTAATTAAGTATATTCAACAAAGTTTCAATAATGGTTTTAATGCTGCTTACATTAGAAATTCCCTAATAAATCAAGGTCATCACTCACAAAACGTTTACGATACGATTAATTATGTTGAAGATATAAATAATAAGAAGATTACACAATCTTCTTCACAAGATACACAAAAATCAAACAAAAAAATTTGGATTTTTGTTAGTATATTAATAATAATTATAGTTATTTTTTTCTTTACCAAATTTTTTTCAAAAATCATCTCTGAAGATGAACTTTCTCAAGGAATTTTAATAGAATTAAAGGAAGGTAAGGGGGTTAAGATTGAAATAGTTGGAGAAGAACATAAAATTATTGTAGATTCTATTTATGATGATTCTATTGATATAATTATCCAAAGCGAACCAATTAATACAAACCTTAAAATTGGGGAGAAAAAGAAGTTTGATTTAAATAATGATGGATTCTATGATTTGCAAATCAGACTAAACAGTACTGTTAATGAAATAGCACATATAGAAATTAAAAAAATTAGTGAAGAAATTAATTCTTTTTGTGAGGAATATTGGCAATGTGATGAATGGTTGGAATGTTTGGATGGACTACAAACAAGAACATGTGAAGATTTAAATAATTGTGGGACAGTAGAAAGTAAACCTGAAGAAGAACAAGAGTGTGTTGTTATTGGGACAATATCAACTTGTTTTGAACAGAATGGAAATTTTTGTAATGAAACAGAAATTTGTAATGGATCTTTAATAAATTCTTCTGATAATGGAAAATGTTGTTTAGGTAATTGTGAATTAGTCATTGAAGAGACTTTAACGCAACAAACTTTTCTTGGAAATTGTAATGAGTTTGTTTATGTTGATAGTGAATTGTATGGAATTAATGGCTATTATGAACAACAATGCGGCAATCTTAAATGGGTTGAAAGTGATAAAAATTTATACAAATGGTCAACCTGTCAAGGAGATAATTTAAGATATCAAGAATTTAAAATTCCTAGGTGGATTGGGGACCACTATGATTATTTTCCCTTTACTAAAAATGATTATCCTGCATTTGAATACTGTGAAAATCTAGGTTCAGGTTGGAGATTGCCCACTACAGAAGAATTTACAAATATAAGATTAGATGGTGGTGACCCTGCCATTATTTCTTTATTTAATTTTTCTCTAAGTGCTGGGGGAGGATGTCCACCAAAAGGTTTTGGGGCTGCAGATGAACCTTATCATTCACAAGATTATGGTGCTTACTTCTCACAATGTGGTTTTGTATTGTTTGGTACCCATCCTTGCCGTGACGATACAAAAAAAATTGTTATATGTGTCCATGATTAGATAATTAATTTATTTCTTCTTCTCCCCCAAAACATCCCTTTACTTTGACTTTCAGGCGAAGTAATGAGAGATTATTTTTTGTCTTTGCTAAGAATCTCTCTTAATTTTTTTTCTAGAATGTTTTTTTCAATCTGCATTATTCTCGCGATTTCATCATAACCATGAAGCCTTCTTGTTAATTCGTTGAAAATGTCATTCCAGCCGTTGTTTGTCAATGCTATAAATTCCGGATAAATTATCTCAATGTGCGCGGGCATGTATTTGAAAAGCAAAATCGCCAGATGCAGAATCTCTTCGACTTCAACTTCTATTTCCAGAAAATTGGTGTAGAAATCTTTCTTGTCTTTCATTTCAACAGGCTCGTTTATTTTTTTGCTGATAACATGCACGCCTTTTTCTTTTTCAATTTCTTTTGCAAGATTATTCAGGGTTTCCGTCAAATGTTCCGGCGGTTTTCCAAGCGCTTCAAGTATCATCACTGCCTGAATGTTTTTTGTTTCCTCATACGAGCCCATTTTTCTTTGTTTTGTTTTTTAATAAAAGCAACAATGCAATAACGACAGAGAAAACTCCGAGGCTTATTATTGCCCAATTGCTGTACAAATTTCCAAAACTGTTTTCGCTTTTTATATCTTCCTGTGAATCCGCGTTCAATTTTATGACTTCTGAAGTCATTGGAGTTATTGCATTTTTATTGCTAACAGATGAGGTTCGAGCCGTTGTTGAATTCCCTGTTTCATTTTCCACACCAATATTTACTTCAACATTAACTTCAATCTCGCTGTTATTTGTGTTATTATTAGAATTAGTTTCTTCATTTTCTTCATCAGTTACAGAACAACTATTTTTCGTATTTTTAGTAGATTCAATAAATTCCCATAAACTACTACAATATTGCCATGTTTTTGTTCCAGACGAACTATCCCCAAATATTTCTGTTCTATCTACCTCATTATCTGAAGAATCATAAAGAATTACAAAATCTCCGTCATTATTTAATTTTGAGCTGCTTAATTCAATTGTATAATAACTATTTTCTTCAATTACAGTATCATTAGGTATAATTAATATTTTTTTAGGATTTACTATCCCTCCTACTATCCCTTCATAAATTTCCCAACTGGAAATATCTAAATTTGTCCCATCGTTATAGAGTTCAATCCATTCATTTCCTCCACTTCCTCCCATAGGGTTTATCTCAACTTCATTTATTCTTATCGCAGAAACAAGATTAATCAATAAGACAACAAAAATCATCAATGCTAAAAATCTCATTAAAATTACAGGTAATAATTAATTTTAAACATTGTTGTGTTGTTCCGCCCACCCTCCCAAAGACAGGTGTGAATATTAAACCCCTAACTATAAATTTTCTGTATTAATTTTTTAATTATCAACGAAGAACCTTGGCGAAACTTGGTTCGTAGCAATTGATTAGCGAGCCGAGTGCTTTGACTTTGGCAAATTTTATTTATTGATAGCAAAGTCGGGGCGCGAGTAGGAGGCGAGGCGCTGTCTAATTTTATAAATCATACTTCTCCGCAAAGTCAATGTATTCTATCTCCCCTCTTTTCTTTCCCTTTTTTGCAATCCGTATTTTGGAGAAAATCTTTTTATTGAGCAGAAATCTGCATTTTTCTTTCTCTTCTGCATCAAGGAAACCGTTCATTTTGACCTCGACTCCAATTATATCATATTTTTTTTTAGATAATTTAAAACAAATAAAATCTGGAAAACCAGAACTTTTTCCTATCATTATCCTCATTCTAGTTTTTGGATTAAATACAAACTTTGGTTTTGCGGAAATTATCTCTTTTTTTCCCAAATTAACATTGTTTGTCCATTTATCCAAAATCCATCCTTGTTTTTCCAAATCCGTTCTCACTTTCAATTCAAATCGCGCGCCTGCGGCGCGTGCGAGCCTGCCGCGTTTGGATTTTGAATCAACTTTCATGATAAAGAAAAAGAAGAACGAGTTTTTATATTTTTAAGGAATGGATTTAATTCCTAAATCAACGAGCCCTTCAAAATCTTGCCGGGCTCTTTCTCTAATTTTTTCTTCATCCGCTTTCCAATAATTCGGATGATAAATTTCGCTTCCGGCGTTCGCAGATTGTCTTATCAATTTCCCGCCTTTATAAAGTGAAAGTACCGGAATTGCAAATCTGTCGTTATAATAAAAAACAATCAAATTGTTTTCGGGCAATGATTGCGTCAAGTCAATCGCCAATCCTGTTATATTTTCCAATCTTGGACCCCCATTAAGTGCAACAGGATTAAAATTGGTATCATAAAGATATGCCGCATCAAAATCTCCCGCGCCTAAATTATGGAACAATGAATGAAATCTCTGTTCGATGAGAGGAAGTTCAAAGTTTAATTCTTTGGCTTTTTCGGAAATTTGTTTTAAATGATAATGTGCCTCGTCGGAACCGGTTGAGAATCCGGAATTAAACCCGTGACTCAATAAAATTTTGATTAATTTTTCCGCCATTTTTTCAGACTCAATAACTTCCATTAAAGAATAATTTTTTAAAACTATATAAAAATTTGTATAATGATTACAAATCCCTAGCCTGAAGCGTTCTCCTTCCATTGGCTTTCTCTCTCAAAATATCCTCGACTTTTTTCTCCAGTTCTCTTTCAACTTCGTCGGCGACGCTCGTGATTTCCTTTTCCTTGTCCAAATTTCTCACGGTTTTTCTTATGTTTGATTTTATGATGAGCGCCATGATATATAATTATCTGATAAGTTTAATAATTTTTGCCCCACCCACCCGATGGAAACATGTTAGTATAAAAAAATCGTCGTTGTATTATAATAATTTGCTGTAAATTCCTTGTCATTAATAATCTTCATTTAGGCGGAAAATCGTGCTGGAAGCCGATTTGGAGCAATATCAATATCCAAAGGAGCGCCGAAGGCGCGAGTATTTTTTATTTTATCTGCTCCAAAAGTTTAATAATTTTGTCTTTTCCCGCCGTGATTATGAGATTCGCGAGCCTCGGCCCTTTTCTTTTTCCGATTAAAATTATGTAAGCCGTTTCAAAAAATTCCTTGGCATTGATTCCAACCGCGTTTGAAATGTTGTAAAACTCGTTGAACAAATCATCCTCGTTTATTTT
>JACOYL010000011.1 GCA_016181895.1 Candidatus Pacearchaeota archaeon | reverse complement strand
GGGGCAATTTTTTTGATAACTGTTGTCCTCGTATCCTATGCATTGGGCAATGTTTTCAAGGGCAACAAATCGGTGTCGGGAAGCATAGCGGTTGCAGTGGGCTTGCTTGTAATTTACGGGGTAAACCGTTCCGGATTTAATTATACCGATTTGTTTTACAATTTTTTCTTTTTCCTTCCGACGGGATTCATTGAAACGATATGGCCCATTTTGGTAATAGGGTTGATTGTAATCTGCTGGATAAGATACGGGCCTTGGAAAGGAACAAGCATTTTCCTTATTTGGACAGGAATATTCTTAATAATTTTGTCATTTATGGGGGTGTTTTATGAATCAAGCGGCGGTTTTGGTTTGGGGCTTTTGATTTTTATCGCAGGTTTGGGGATGCGATTTTTCAATAGAATTAGATTTGCCGGAAGAAAACACAATCCGGAATCTCCCGATGAGCATTGGAGCCGCTGGGACTAATCACATCCACTTGCTCAAGCGGTTTTGGTTTTTTTTCTGCTCGTCAATCATGTTTGTACTCTCCTTTTTCATCGGGCAGCTTTACTTTTTCCCTGATAAGTTTCTTTTTTTCCCTCGTTTCCGCAATGTAATATTCAATCAAATGTCCTTCATCAACCGGAACCCCGAGTTCAATCATTTTCCTTGCGGCGATTACATGCGGTGAAATCGCCTTGTAATCTTCCAGGGATTTTTTCAGTTGCGTCTTTATTATAATCTCGCTTTTTTCAATTTTTCTTTGCTTCAATTTCTTTATTGTTTCCTTGACATACTCAAGAGCCTGCTTTTCATTTCCATCGTCGAGAACAAGCCTCAAAACCCTGTCCTGCATTTTTCTCGCCAGGGAACACCAGTCTCTTCGCACGGTTTCAAAACCCCTGATTTTCACTTTTCCGTCTTTGCCGAGAAGCGCGTATTTTTTCTTCGCCCCGATTGTTCCTGTTCTTTTTGTAACCCATAATCCTCTTTTGAAAAAACCTTCAAGTTCAAGTTCCATGATTCCCGGAAGCTGCGAATTAAGTTTTTTCAGAAAATCAAGAGTTTGCTTTTCCGTTTTTCCGTTCAGCAAAAATGCGATGCTGTCCGTGTCTGAATAAATTGTTTTGTATTCCTCGTTGATTTTTTCTATCACTTCCTTGATGAGTTTTTTTGCAAACGCCGCGGTTGCAGCAGCCGCTTCTCTTGAGTAATATCTCGCCCCGAAAAAGCCCTGGTATCCGTAGGCGGCGTTTGCCAGCAATTTGAATGCATTGCTCCTCGCTTTTTTCAAAACGTCGTCGGGATTTGTTTTAAGTTCCTTCTTGTATTGCTTTCTTTTTTCAATTATTTCCCTCAGCATCTGGGGAAAAAATCCTGGCTTCTTGCCGAAACTCAATTTCCACTCTTGCGTTTCAATTGAATTTTGATTCTTGTCGTATTTTTCAAGAAAAGTCGATTTTGAAAGATTATAAGTAACGATTGTGCTTCCGTAACTGCTCGTAAAATCAAAAACACCTATGTCTTCATACAATCCGGGAATCGGCTCAAAGACAAAAGCTCCCTCGTATTTTTCCATTTGCCTTCTCTCTCCTATTTCATCATGAACTGGTTTTTTCTCCGGAATCTCGCTGAACTTTTCAAGATTGTGCAAAATGTATGCTTCGACATTTTTCGACATTCCGTTTCTTGAAATCTCGAAAATCGGCTCCTGCATGACTTTTGAAAATTCCAAAATGTCGGGCCAGATTTTATCGAACATCTTGAAGACAAGAACAGAGTCGTGAAGGTTGTATTGAAAATAATCCTCCCATTCGTCATCCTGAATCTTGGAAGAATGCCTGAACTTGAAGCTTTTTTTTCCCTCGCCGAGGAATTCATTTGCAACGTCGTCCAAACTTAATGTTTCCGATTGCATGTATTGTGAATAAGCCGTCCTTATGAATTTCAGCAAATCAATGTGCACTATGCCTTTTATTTTTCCAGTCATTTCAATTCCTCTTGAGAATCTCGGCTCGCTGGAATCCAAGCCAAGTGAAAGCCGGATTTTGTTTTCCTCCGCCCTTGCTTTCAAATAAGGCAAATCAAAAACATCTGAAAAATAACCTACAAGAAAGTCTGGGGAAATTTTTTTCACGTGTTCCGAGAATCTCTCCAACAGTTCCGATTCATCCTTCACGTATTCAACATAATCAAATTTTTTCTTCGGTTTTTTCCACGTTACCACTTTCTTGAATCCCTCGGAAACAAGGGAAATCATCAAAATCTCTCCCTTGCCGATTTTTATGTCGTCGGTTTCAATGTCATAGGCAACAATTTTCGGAGAGAATTTTTTCTCGTCGATTTTCCTCGCCTTTTTCAGGCTTATGCAAAAATCAACATCCAAATTTGAGATTCCAGCGAAATCGTCGCCTGCAATCAAGTCTCCTGAAACCTCGTACCAATTGCAAGGAACAATTTTTTTCTCTATTATATAATGGCTCACAAAGCCAAGATCATATCCTCTTCTTTTTTCTATTTCTGGAAATCCGAGCTCGTCGGCAATGTCGTGCAAATCCTTGTAATTCGTGGCAAAAATCTTCAATGCCTTTACTTGTTTGCCGAGGAAATTCTTATCGTGAAGTTCGACATCCTCTACTTTTGTCCGCCTTCCTTTCGCGTCTAGTTTTATTTTCTTGATTTTCTCGATTAATTTTTCTGTCTTTTCCTGCTTCAGTCCGTCATGCAAAATCGCCCAGAAAAATACAGGACATGAATCCACTAGACAAATCCTTTTTCCCTTGGAGTTTCTTCCTATGATTCTTATGTAATTTCTTCCCTGAAAATCAAAATAATCATAGTCCAGGGGAATGAAATCGGTTTCCATGAAAAAGCAAATATGGTAAGGTTTAAATAGGTTTTTTGAGAATAATTTTTATGGGAAAAAATCTTAAGTCAAGAATAACGAGGATGGGAGAATCAGAACATAGTGATAGAGAACAGCTTACATTTTTGCCTTTACCAGAACCTTTCAAGGCTGAGGCAGAATGGAGAGCAACTCTCAAAACTCAAAGTAATAGAGATATTGTAAAAGCCCATAAAGAGAAATCCAGAAGAAGCAAAGTTAACCCAAAAACATATCAATCATTTTATGATGAAGGAAGGGAGTTTGGAGAAAGTATATACGAACAAACAGACGAAAAATTAAGTTTATTGGTTAGATATTTTCCCAAACAATTTGGAGATAATGGCAGAGAACCTTTGAAAGGAAAACAGCCATGGTACATCGGGGCAAAATTTAACCGTCTTCTTGAAGCAGCAAAACAAAAAGCAGGATATCAATAATTTTATTAATTTCTTTTTCTTCCATAAATCATGGGTTTAAACATAAGCGAAATCATTCCGAGAAGAGAAATTGAAATCTCCGACTTGAAAGGAAAAATTGTCTGCGTCGACGCTTTCAACACATTGTATCAGTTTCTTTCTTCCATAAGGCAGCCCGACGGAACTCCGCTAATGGACAGAAAAAAACACGTGACTTCGCATTTGTCCGGAATTTTTTACAGAAACACGAACCTTCTCTCGGAAGGAATAAAACTTGTTTATGTTTTCGACGGAATCCCGCCGGAACAGAAAATAAGAACATCCAGAAGAAGAAAGGAATCAAGGGATGTTGCAGAGGAAAAATATGAGACTGCAAAAAGCGAAGAAAACATTGAATCAATGAGGCGTTACAGCTCTCAACTTTTAAGATTGAATGATGAAATGATTACAGAATCAAAAGAATTGCTGGAAGCGATGGGAATTCCCGTAATTCAGGCGCCGAGCGAGGGAGAGGCGGAGGCTGCTTATCTTGCGCGAATAAAAAAAGAAGTTTATGCAAGCGTAAGCCAAGATTATGATTCCCTTCTTTTTGGCGCTCCGAAACTGATAAGGAATTTGACTTTGGCAAGAAAAAGAAAAACAATTTCCGGCTGGGTTGAAATAAAACCGGAGATGATAGAATTGGACAAAGTTCTTAATGCCTTGGAAATAAATCTGAACCAGCTTATTTGCATTGGGATTCTTGTGGGCACGGATTACAATCCTCGCGGAATTCCGGGAATAGGGCAGAAAAAAGCGCTGCAAATCGTGAAAAAATACAGGCAGCCTGTTTTGATTTTTAAAAGCGTCGAGGAACAAATGATGTCGATGCCAGAGGATGAAAGGTTTGACTGGAAGGAAATTTTTGAATTGTTTCACAAGCCGAATGTCATCAATGAAAAATTCAAGTTCGGAAAAATCGACGAGAAAAAAATCAAGAAAATCCTGGTTGATGAGCACGATTTTTCCCTGGAGCGCGTTGAAAAACAATTGGAAAAACTCCATGAAATTCAGGAAGAAATGAAGCAAAAGAATTTGGGAAAGTGGTTTTAAAGCGACTTGCGCATTTTTTTTAAAATAATCTCCGTTTCATCCGATGAATATCTTTCCAAAAGAGATATTCGAGATTTCTCCAAGTCTGCGGGTTCAATACGTGAAATAGCAGAGAGATATACCAAACTAGCATTTTGAGATTTATCGGGGGAGTCGCTTAACTCCACATGAGAATAAGGGGAACTGCTAATTTCAAAATTATGAACATATCCTACAACAACGTCTCCGTTTTTATTGGATAATCTAATTTGAATATTCTCTGCACGATAAAATAAAAGTTCATCGCTGGTAATCTCAATCATGAGGAAATACAACAAAAGAACTTTTTATTGTTTTATGTGCTCCAAAACAACTATCTCAATCCCCACTCATCCATTTTTCCCGTTCTGAGTTTCCCGTCAAGAATTTCAAGCTCCTCGTAAATCCCCTCGATTAAATCGTAATTTTTTGCCTCATTTAAATCAACCCATTTGAAATCTGTCAATGCATTGCAAAGTTTAACCTGAAGGTTTTCGTCTTTCAACTCGGCAAACAAGCTGACAATCAGGCATGGAATTTCGTCAGGTCTTATGTAAACCATGCTTGTAACATATCCGATGTTTTTAATTTCCAAATTCGTTTCTTCTTTGATTTCTTTTTTCAGCGTGTTCTCCAAAACATTGTACCAGTGCTCCGAAGTGTCTTTTTTCTTCAGGGAATAATCCAAAACTTCAAATTTTCCTCCGGGAACCGTCCATTTTCCAGGAAAAGCTTTTTCCCAATCCACCCTTTTAACGATAAGATATTTTCCCTGATTATTCACAAGAATTCCGGTAACCACGATATAATGCAATAAATTTTTATCTGCCATATAAAAACCTCCAGCGTTTGACTTGGTTTTACAAGCCTCCCGCAGCCAATTAACATTGTTATAAATCTTTTTAAGAATTATTGTAATAAATTTACTCCAACAAAAGCAAAGCAGCCATGACAAGAATTCCAAACACGAATACGAATATCTCCAAAAGCGATTTTTTTATTCCGAATTCCTTGTGCAGCTCAGGAATTAAATCGCTTCCAGCCACGTAAATGAATCCGCCGATTGCAATCGGAATTATGAAATACTGGATGTTTTCGATATAATTGCTTAATGTCAAGGCAACCATCGTCCCGATTACAGCGGACAAAGCGGAAAGGAAATTGAAAAATAAAGCCTTTCCTTTTGTGAATCCTCCGTGAAGCAAAACTCCGAAATCGCTTATCTCCTGCGGAATCTCATGAAGAAGAATTGCCATGGTTACTGCAATTCCTGTTGGAATGCTTGCAAGATAACTTACGCCTATAATCAAGCCGTCGAGAAAATTGTGGAATCCGTCGCCGATTAAATTCATGATTGCAAACGGATGCGTGAATTCTTTTCCAAAATGCATGTGATGATGGTGCCAGTGAACCATTTTTTCAAGCGAGAAAAAAAGCACAACTCCGAAAAGAATCAAATACGGAATATTCAATGTGAATCCTGATTTTTCAATCAACTCGGGAAGCAGGTGCAAAAACGCGCTTCCAAAAAGCGCGCCGGCTGCAAAAGCCACAACATAAATCAGTATTTTTTTCAACTGCTTGATTTTTATTGAAAAGGCGAATAAGCCGATGAAAGAAATCAAGCTCACAATCAAAACGCTCGCCAGGGAATAAATCCAAATTTGGTGCATAAAAGAAAAAAGGAAAAATAATTTATAAAGGTTCTCCGTTTAAAACTAAAATGAAACACAATTACGAAATGAAGCCGCTTTTCGTTGAAAGAATGAAAGAACTTTTGGGAAAAGAAAATTTCGGCAGATACAAAAAATCCGTCGAAACGCCGGAACTTCGCTCCATAAGAGTAAACACTTTGAAAATCTCGGTTTCTGATTTAAAAAAAAGGCTTGAAGAAAAGTCTTGGATTATAAAACAGCCATTCAAGGAAAATCCAGAGATTTTTGTGATAGAGGGAAAAATTATCGGCAAAAATAATGTCAGTGAAAATGTTATCGAGAATAAAAATAATAATTCTAATAACAAAAAACTTAAAGGATATAGGAATTATGGTGTTAAAACTAAATTTGAAGAAAGAGGTTCTATTAGCAATTCTTTAGGGGTGGGCGAACAACTTCGCGAGAGAAATTTATCAATTCAAAAACGAGCGGGGTTGCGAGTTGGTCGGGGGATTGGTCGGCGGGGCGAAATCACAGATTTGGAACCCGGCGAACTCGGCAGAAGCCTTGAACATTTGTTGGGATATTATTACATCCAGGAAATTGCGAGCATGCTTCCAGCATTGGTTTTGAATCCAAAACCAAATGAACTTGTTCTTGATTTGTGCGCCTCTCCAGGCTCAAAAACAACACAAATGGCGTCGATGATGAAAAATCTTGGGGTTTTGATTGCAAATGAAATAAAACTTGACAGGATAAAAATTCTAGCCTCAAATCTCGAGCGCTGCGGAATTACGAATACTATAATTACAAGAAAGGACGGCGTGACTTTATGCGAAAGATTAAAGAAAAAAGATTTCAAGTTCGACAAAATTCTCGTCGACGCCCCCTGTTCCGGCGAAGGAACTATAAAAAGTTCTCCAAAAACATTGTTAATGTGGAACATAAATACCATAAAAAGCCTTTCAAAACTGCAGAAAAAACTTTTGGAAGCCGCAATTGAAATCCTTAAACCAAAAGGGGAAATTGTTTACAGCACTTGCACTCATGCACCCGAAGAAAACGAGGGAGTTTTGAATTATGTGTTAAATAAATTTAGCGGCAAGATTAAAATAGAGAAAATCATTTTACCTGTTAAATGCACCCATGGTATTCTTGGGTGGGCGGGTGGGAACTATAATAAAGAAGTTGAAAAATCCTGCCGCATTTATCCGCATATAACAAACACAGAGGGATTTTTTATTGCTAAGATGAGGAAAGAGAAATGAAAGAACGGATAAATGAGATGTAATAATAGAAATTTTGTTAATTTTAGCAGATTCTATTGCAGCAGGATTAACTTTTACATTCCAATTGTTATTTTTTATAAGATAAAGAAAAATATTCAAAATTAAAATGAAATCCCAAAAATCTAAACAACCACTTTTTTCTTGCTCATAATCACTTCATCAAAAATTTCAACCAACTTTTTCACGAAATTATCACTTGTATTCAATCTGAAAAGTTTTGCATTGCCGATTTCTCTTGTCGGAACAATAATCTTGTTTTTTACCAAATCGCCCCATATCCTGAATAAAGTTGTCCTCCCAATTTCAGAGCCTTCTGCAATGTCTGTTATGCTATAATCCAATTCCCGCCCTTCTATTAAAAATTCCAACACTCTTATCTTCGGCGTGTCTCCCAAAGCATTTCTGAACAAAGTTTCCATTTTTATTTTTCTGCCAGTTAAAGCAATAATGTTAAATATTTAATATTTATAAACGTTTCTTTTTTGGAACATTAGTGTTTTATTAGAAATAATAAGATTTTAATACGAATAAATTATCATTTTGTTATGGATTTGGAAAAGGCGATTATGAAAAGATTTCTTAGAAAATTGGTTAATTTGAATATTTGGGGAGGGAGACATACAGAAGTTAGAAATTTGCAAAAATCCCTGCCTGACCATTTAAGGGGAACGAAGGAACATAAAAATGCAATAAAAGAACTGATAAATCTCGGATTCCTGAATGTAAAACCTTCAACAGGAGAAATGCATGTTTCCTTAAATAGTCATAAACAAAAAAAATTTTTGAATTTCTGCAGGAAGAAGAAAAATGAATTCCCTGAAAATCCTCTCGGAAAAAGAAAAAATGAAACAAAAAAAGAAGATAATCGTCGCGGCTTCTGGATATTTTGACCCGCTCCATATAGGGCATATAGAATATTTGGAAAAAGCAAAGGCTCTAGGGGACAAACTGATTGTTATTATAAACAATGATGAACAGGCTGCATTGAAAAAAGGAAGGGTATTCATGTCACAGAATGAAAGGGCAAAAATTGTGAAATCCTTGAAAGTCGTCGACGATGTTTTTATGTCAATAGACAAAGACAAAACCGTGTGTAAATCACTGAAATTCCTGAAACCAAATATATTTGCAAAAGGCGGGGACAGAAATACGGGAAATATTCCAGAATTGAAAATTTGCAATAAGCATAAAATTAAAATAATAGATGGATTGGGGGAGAAGATACAATCTTCTTCTTGGCTTATTGAAAATTCAAAAAAATAAAATGACCCCTCTAAAAATCCTAAACTTACAAGAGAAAAAGGAAATTGAAAAAAAACTCAATGAACAATTTGGCGTGGATTCCATTCCGGGAAAAATTGTAATGCGCGGAAACGAAAGATTGTTCCTTTATTCTGGAAGTCTTGATGAAAAAGAAATAAAGAGATTGGAAGTAGCGACTTTCATAGAGAGAATTGGAATTTATTTTGCGAAAATCGAGGAAAACGGAGAAATAAGATTAAGCATTGAGGGAACGCAAATTCTCGGAAAACAAATAAAGAAAAACACAATAGAAATTGATGAAAAACTTCTTGAACAATGGATGAAAGGAAGTGAAATTTTATTTGAAGATGTTAATAAAAATATTACAGTTGGTTCTGAGATTAAAAATTCTTTAGGGGTGGGCGGTCGGGGAATTGGCGGTGGGATGGAAAAACCAAAAGGTTTCGTCATAATAAAATACAAAGGTGAATTTCTTGGAACCGGAAAAGCATCCGAAGAAAAAATCTCCAACTTCATTCCGAAAAATCGAAGATTGAGGGAAAAAAGTTAACTAAGATATCTCTTTAAATTCGCCGCATTTCCAATTTTAATCGCCCTTTCCTGTATATCTATTATTTCCTTTCCGCTTATTTTGCCTTCTTCTAAAAGAGATATTGTTTTTTCAAGTTTGGATAATTCCTCGTCTGAAACTGCACATTCAAAATGCGCTTCTGCCATTTTCCTTCCTTCTTTATTTTCACTTATGTTTTTTAAGCCAGTACGGGACAATGTTTCTAATCTCTTGTAATGTTCGGTTTTTTTATCGTATAAAGTTAAAGCATAAATCCCTGTTAATGTTCTAAAATAATCTCTCAAAAGGCTTCTTCCAATTTCAATTTCGTCTTTTTCATCCATAACTTTCCCTTCACCAAATACTATTTAAATCTTGTCTTGCAAAAATTCTAAAATAAATAAAGAAGTTTTTAAATATAAAAAGATAGTTTCAATTCAAGTTGAAGCTTAAAAAGTATTTATATACCATTTTTCTTAGAATAATTTATGACTAAAAAATTCGATTTAATTGATTTTGGAGAAGATAAAGCAAAAGACATAGCAGAGATTATGAGTAATAAAACTTGCAGAAAGATGCTTGATTTTTTAAAAGAAAAAGAAGCGACTGAAACAGAAATCTCAGAACGTTTAGATATGGCATTGTCCACCGTCCATTATAACCTTCAAAAATTAGTAAAAGCAAAATTAGTAGATATTAAGGATTTTTATTGGAGTCCAAAAGGAAACAAAGTTCATATTTACAAAGCTATAAACAAAACATTAATCATCACCCACAAGAAGTCGGTTTATTTGGAAAATAAACTAAAAATGATTCTTCCTCTGATAATTATTGCATCACTATTGGTGATTTTAAGCGTATTATTTCTTTATCCTCAAACAATCGAGAAAGACCAAGTTAAAAAATTTAATTCTCTTGATGAGATTAAAAATTTTCTGAGGGAAAACTCTGCAGAAAGTTTGATGGGAACTTACAATAGTAACATACCCATTAGGGGAGTTGCTGTTGCAGGTACTTTTTCAGGAAGTTCATACACTTCAGGAGTATCTAACGAAAAAACAGTAGATTTCTCAAAAACAAACATCCAAGTGGAAGGCGTTGATGAAGCAGACATAATTAAAAGTGACGGAAAATATATTTACACAATAAGTGGAAATAAAGTTATCATAGTTGATGCATATCCTGCCGAAAATTCAAAAATTTTAAGTGAAATTGAATTAAATGGAATAAATAAAATTTTAATAAATGATAATAGATTAATTGTTTTCGTAATAGATGGAAAAACAAGTGTTCTAATTTATGATGTTGCCGATAAAAAAAATCCTGTTTTAGAGAATAATATATCCATTGAAGGAAATTATCTCGATTCAAGAATGATAAAAGATTATGTTTATGTTATTTCTTCGAAAACCGTTGAAATTGATAATCCTGTTCCGCCAATTTATACAATAAATGGAATTGAAAATGCAGTTAGTCCAAATGAAATTTATTATTTTGATTTCCCTGACAAAAGCTATGTTTTCACTTCCATAACTTCCATAAACATCAAAGAAAATAAATTTGAAAATAAAGTTTATCTTATTGGGAGCACGAGCAATATTTATGTTTCACCCGAGAATATTTATTTAACTTATACTAAAAGCATAAGCACGAAAGAATATTTTGAAAGATTTGTGGAAGAGGTACTTATTCCTTTGCTTCCTTCTTCGGAAAGTGAAGCAATAAAAAATATTATAAATTCTGATGAACCAATTTATGAAAAAATGAGGGGTGTCGAAGAAATAGTTGAAAATTATTCAAATTCTTTAACAGGAAATGAAAAAGCGAAATTTGATGAAGAGTTTATGAATAAATTGGTAGAATTTGATAAAAAACTTTCAAAAGAGAGTGAAAAAACAGTTATCCATAAAATTAACCTCAATGAATTGGATATTAAATATAAAACTGTGGGGGAAGTAAACGGGCATATTTTAAACCAATTTTCCATGGATGAATATGGTGGATATTTTAGAATTGCGACAACTACTGGAAGATGGACGGGAGAAAATTTAAATCACATTTATGTTTTAAATGAAGGTTTAGATATTGTCGGAAGTGTTGAAGATTTGGCTGAAGGAGAGAAGATATATTCTGTAAGATTTTTAATGGATAAAGGATATTTAGTTACATTTAGGCAGACTGATCCTTTTTTTGTAGTTGATTTGTCAATTCCTGAAAATCCGAAGGTAACGGGAGAACTTAAAATCCCAGGTTATTCAAATTATCTTCACCCTTATGATGAAAATCATGTTATTGGAATTGGAAAAGAGGCTGATGAAAACGGGAGATTCCAAGGAATTAAAATGGCTCTTTTTGATGTTAGTGATGTAAAAAATCCTAAAGAAATTTATGATATCATTATTGGAGAAAGAGGAACAGAGTCAGAAGTTCTAAATGACCATAAAGCATTCTTGTTTGACAAAGAAAAAAATCTTCTTGTTTTGCCGATTAATCTTGTTTCACAGGACCAAAATTTCCAAGGAGCGTATGTTTACGAATTAACGCTTGAAAAGGGATTTAAATTAAATGGGATAATATCCCATTATGAAGATGAGGAAAATATTTCTTTTAGTAAAAGTTTTTCTATTAAAAGAAGTTTATATATAAATGATATTCTATACACTTTATCCAAAAATAAAATTATGTTTAATTCTCTAAATGATCTTAAGAAAATAAAAGAATTCGAAATTGACGAAATTCTATTATATGATTGCGGATCTTTAAATATTGAAGGCGGATTTTATAAATTACAAAATGATATTTCAACATCTAAAACCTGTTTTGTGATAGAAGCAAATAATGTAATTTTGGACCTAAATGGACATATTCTCTTTGGAAATGGTAGTGAGAAAGGGATTTATATCCCTACATTCGGGAGTACAATTATTAAAAATGGTAAAATCCTTAATTTTGCAGAGGGTATTGAGAGTTACCAATCTTCTGGGAATATTATAAAAAATAACACAATTAATAATAATCGGCACCAAGGAATTTATCTTTTTAGAGGAGGGGAAAATAAAATATATAAAAATAACATTTCAGGGAATTCTTATGATTATGGATTTGGAGAAATTGAACTAGATGGTTCTGATAATAACTTAATTCAAGATAATAGCATTGAAAATGGGAATGAAGATGGGATTCATGTATTTAATTCAAACAACAATATTTTAATAAATAATCATATCAAAAATAATAAAAATCTTGGAATTGATTTGAATATGGCTTCTAATAATATCGTAGAAAATAATATCATTGAAAAAAATGGTGCATATGGAATTTATGTTGGTGGGGGAATAGGGATGGAAGGTAAAAATAACGTGATAAAGAATAATACTTTGTTAGAAAATCAAAGAGGAACTATTGAACTAACCGGAACAAGCGGCAATTTTAATATTGTGATTTCTAATATTATTCTCTAACCAAATAACATAAAGAGCAAGATAACCTTTAATAATAGTCATTTTTTCTGCTAAGGGTAAAGATAACCTTAATGTAATTTTTAAAATGGAAATAGACAAAGAAAAAATCCTCAAAGCCGGAAAAATAGCGTCTGAAGTTCGGGAGTACGCTCGGGAATTTATAAAAAAAAATATGCCTCTGATTGAAATTGCGAATAGAATGGAGGAAAAAATCCTTGGATTGCAGGGAAAACCCGCATTCCCGACTTGTTTGAGCATTGACAGCACTGCTGCGCATGCGACTCCTTCTTACAATGATTCTCGGATTGCACGCGGAATTTTAAAAATTGATTTCGGCGTGCATATAGACGGCTGGATTGCAGACACCGCCTTCTCGATTGACCTTGAGGATTTGGAGGAAAACAAAAAAATAATCCGTGCAAGCGAAAAGGCTCTGGAAGCCGCGATAAAAACAATCAAGAAAAATGTTCAATTAAAAGAAATCGGAAAGGCAATTTCTAGAGAGATGGAATTACTAAATCTGAATCCCATAACAAATCTCTCGGGACACGGAATTGACCGCTGGATTTTGCATTCAAGGGTTTCAATTCCAAATCACGACAATAAAAGCATGATTTTGATTGAAGAAGGGCTTTATGCGATAGAGCCTTTCGCAACAACGGGAATTGGAAGCGTTCACGACGGAAAACCCTCTGGAATTTTTCGCTTGGAGAATGAAAGAAATGTAAGAAGTCTGATAGCAAGGGAAGTCTTGGAATTCATAATCAAAGAATATCAAACGCTTCCTTTCTGCTCGCGCTGGCTCGTGAAAAAATTCGGGACAAAGGCTTTGATTGGTTTGAAGCAACTTGAAGAAAACGGAAATCTCCACAGTTACGCTGAATTAATAGAAAGTTCAAATTCTCTTGTGGCTCAAACGGAACACACGATTCTCGTCGAGAAAAACGGAATCATCGTGACGACGGAATGATTAAACTTCAAAACCGTGTTCAGATAAAACTGCTTTAAAATGCTTGGAACAATAGCTATCTGAGATTCTGCCGTGATATTTTTTAATAATGGTGTCATAAATCTCCTGATTTTCATCCCTACCAAACCAATATTCATCAGTTCCGTTTATTTTTATTTTCTTGTCAATACTGCAAATAGTGATTATTCTTTTTGCATCTGTTGAACCGAGCAATTCTTCAAGTTTTGCATTTATTTTTTCGTCCATTTTAAAACCCCACAAAATATCTGTTTTTAAATCTATTCAGAATTCAAATCATCCCAAATATCCTGTTCCGCTTGAAACCGGGGATTTCACCTGCTTCAACAAATTCTCCTCTATCTTTTTGTAGACTTCTATCGTCGGCTTGCTTACGCTCGGTTTTACTTTCTTGAAAGCTTCCTCGAAATGTTTCTTCATCACTTGCTTTGCTTCAATCGATTCCCTCAAAGACAAAATCGCCGCCTCTCTGGCAAGGGATTCCAAATCGGCGCCTGTGTATCCAATTGTTCTCTTTGCCCAATCCTTCAAATTGACGTCTTTTGCAAGGGGCATTTTCTTCGTGTGAATGTTCAGTATGTTCAGTCTTCCGTCTTCTTCCGGAGCATTAACCAAGAGTATTTTGTCAAATCTTCCGGGTCTTAGAACAGCAGGGTCCAGCATGTCCGGACGATTTGTCGCTCCGATTACAAGAACATCTTTCAAATCTTCCAAGCCGTCCATTTCCGCAAGCAGCTGGTTCAAAACTCTCTCTGTGACTTTTGATCCGGCGTCAATCCCCCTTTTTCCCGCAAGGGAATCAATCTCGTCGAAGAAAATTATGCACGGAGCAACCTGTCTTGCTCTCTCGAAAATTTTCCTTACTCCCTCTTCTGATTTTCCAACCCACATGCTCAAAAGGCTTGGACCTTTAATCTGTATGAAATTCGCCTCTGATTCTTTCGCAACAGCTTTTGCAAGCAAAGTTTTTCCCGTTCCAGGAGGCCCGTAAAGCAAAACCCCTCTTGAAGGCCTTATGCCCATTCTCTCAAAACTTTGCGGATATTTCATCGGCCATTCGACAACTTCCTTTAATTCCTGTTTTATTGAATCCAGACCTCCGACTTCTGTCCATGAAATGTTCGGGGTTTCAACCAAAACCTCCCTCATGGCTGAAGGTCTCACGACTTTCAAAGCGGTTATAAAATCCTCGTGCCTGACAACAAGTTTTTCCAGAACTTCCTGGGAAATCTGCTCTTCCTCGTCGAATTTCATCTGCGGAAAATATTTTCTCAGCACATTCATCGCGGCTTCTTTCGTCAAAGATTCCAAATCCGCGCCGACAAAACCATGGGTCACGGAAGCAAGTTCCTCAAGATTGACATCTTTCGTCAAAGGCATCCCCCTTGTGTGAATTTTTAAAATGTTTAATCTTCCTTGCTTATCTGGAGCATTAATCGCAATCTCTCTATCGAATCTTCCGGGTCTTCTCAATGCGGGGTCAAGAGAATTCACTCTGTTCGTTGCGCCGATTACAATTACTTTTCCCCTTGATTTCAGCCCGTCCATCATCGTCAGAATTTGCGAGACAACACGCCTTTCAACCTCTCCCACTGTTTCCTCCCGCTTCGGAGCGATTGCATCAATCTCATCAATGAAAACAATCGCGGGCGCGGTTTTCTCGGCTTCCTCGAAAATATCCCGGATTTTTTTCTCGCTTTCTCCGTAATATTTTGACATTATCTCAGGACCGTTAAGCAAAATAAAATTCGCCTCGGACTCGTTTGCAACAGCTTTGGCTAAAAGAGTTTTTCCCGTTCCAGGAGGCCCATGCAAAAGAACTCCTTTCGGAGGATCTATTCCAAGCTTCTCAAAAATCTCGGGATGTTTCAAAGGAATTTCAACCATTTCCCTTATTTTCTTTATTTCCTCACTCAAACCCCCGATGTCCTCGTAATTTATTTCAGGAATTTTTTCGTCGCTGATTTCAACAGCCTTTGGGTTCAAGGTAACTTCCGTATTCTCGGTTATTATCACAGGCTGGCTTGGATTTGAATTCACGACGACGAATTTTATCTGCGTCAAGCCGCCGCCAAGATTTCCAAATCCCATTGAATCTCCAAAAAGATTTTCAAAATCCCCGAATTCCGCGCCGAATCCCATTTCCGAAAACAAATCCCTTCTTCTTTGAACTCCGCCGAGAACAACAATGTCGCCTTTTGTAACAGCTCTTCCAAGCAATCCGCGTTTCAATCCCTCGGGATCCCCGTGAATTTGAACCATTATGTTTTTCTGGGCGGGAGCAATCATTATTTTTTTCGCCTCTCTCACGTCTGCTTTTGAAACAGAAACAACGTCTCCGATTCCGACTTTCACGTTTCTTCTTATTATTCCGTCGATTCTTATTATTCCCTCTCCGACGTCCGCGGGATAGGCACGGTCAACAATCGCGACTGTTTCCCGATGCCCTTTTATCAAAATAACGTCGCCTCTTCTTATGTCCAAAGACCTCATCACTTCAGCGTCGACTCTTGCAATTCCTTTGTAAGCGTCGTCCTGCAACGCCTCGACGACTTTCAATGCTATTGGTTTTTTGTTTTCCGCCATTATGTAAAACTCCTGTTTTTTATTCCAGTGCTTCGCGATATGTATGCGTAATCGCTTTGTATGCTGAAAAATTTATTTTTCATTTTTTAATTTGTAACTCCTTCTTTCATTAAAATGTAAACCACAAGATATGATAATGCCAAAAGTATAACTGATAATTCCACGCTATTCAATATAACTCACCTCCAAAATAATCTTTTCAAATCTATTATTCTTCATTTTCATTTTGTTTATTCCTTGCTTTTGTAAATTTTAGTTTGTGTTTTTTCCGGATGAGCGGAATCATAAAATTGTCTTGCATGAAAAACTTTGTTGTTTCTTACAACTTTGACCTCTCTTGTTTTTACAATTCTTGGGTTTTCCTTTTCTCCGTTTTGAAAATTCAATGAAAGTTTTCCCATTTCTTCAAAGCAAAGTTTTACCATTTCATTCATCATTCTCCTTTGATTGCTCATGAAAGAAACTATTTCCTTCGGGATTGAAACCGCGTAGCTGTTTCCCACAAGTCTCATTTTCACGTTGAATTCTTTGTTCCTTAAATTTATAAATTTACCGTAATTCTCCTCGTCGAGCGGATGAATTATCCTGTCGTTGCAATGCGGACAAATCATTGCTCTTAATAAATATCCGTTTCTTGAAACCTCTGCTTTCTGCATTTTCTTGTTGCAGTTCCTGCAGAGAATCGCGTTTTCAAAGATGTCGTGCGTCATTTTATTTTTTCTTCGGGGGCAATGCGTGGCTTTCTCCGTGCCAAATCGCTTTATCATGAACCGCACTTTTGGGTGCGGCTTTGAAAGGAGGTATAATATTAATGTATACCTTTGTGTATACATATAATGTGTATTTATAAATGTTATGGAATTTCCGGCTTTGCACAAGTCCTAAATCCTGCACAATTTTTAAAGATTGTTGCACAACAACACAATCTGCAAAGTCTGATCTGTCCGAAAATAATTAGATTGAAATTATTTCCAAATTTTAATTTAAAACATAATTATACATATTATAAGACCCACAGCAATTCCCACCAGAAATGATAATATTATTATTAATAAAAGGCTATCGCCCCCCCCCCTCGTTTTTCCTCATATCTCAATTAAGAAATATTTATTTAAAAAATTTATCTATCATCTGAAATCTCTGGTTTTAAGAATCAATCATCTCCCCAATCTTTTTCAAGTTCGTGAATTATTTTTTTTGTTTCTCCTGCGACAAAATTCAGGACTTCTGTCTCAGAGGCACGAGGATGCTCTTCCTTGTATCTCATCGCATAGGAAGCCCCGGCAATCACAGCCATCTTCACCATCTCTTTGTCAGCCATAATTCATAATATGACTGAAACTTTAAAAGGATTTGTGTGGGAAAATTTGATAGATAAAAAAGATAGCATTAAAGATTAATGTACAAAACTCTAAGGATAATCAATAACTACAGAGATTGTTTTACTATTAAACTGGATTGGGGGATTGGTAGGTGGGGAAAGATAAAAACTATTATTTAAAAACATCTTTTGCTTTTTTCTTTCATGTCGTTGAAAAATAATTTAAAGAAAATCTGGAGCAAATTCTGGTTTCTTCTCTGGAAAGACGAAAGTTTCAAGGGCTGGCTTTTCTCTCTGGTTTTCATTTTCATTTTCATAAAATTCATTTTCTTTCCCGTCTTGAGTTTGCTTACGGGAACGCCTCTGCCTCTGGCGATTGTCGAATCATGCTCGATGTATCACGATGGAAACCTGCTTTCAAACACGGATTCGTGGTTTGAAAAACACGCGGAAAAATATTCCATGTTTGAAATTGAAAAAAATGATTTCCTTGATTTCTGGTTTGAAAAGGGAATGAACAAGGGGGACATTCTTTTTGTCATTGGCGCAAATCCGGAAAAATTGAAAATCGGCGATGTGATTATTTTCAATGCGGAGCAGAGAAATCCGATAATCCATAGAATCGTTGAAATAAAAAATGAAAACAATGAAAGAATTTTCTCGACAATCGGAGACAATAACAACGGGCAATTGAGTTTCGAGCAAAATATAAATCCTGAAGATATTCTTGGCAAACCGATATTAAAAATCGCACCCTATCTCGGTTGGATAAAACTGGTTTTCTTTGAAAATTCAAAACCCCAATCGGAAAGGGGATTTTGCGGGGAAAATTAAATCTTCTAAATTGATTAATAGTTGTAAAAAATATTTTAGAATTAATTTTGGTCTCTTTGGGCGGCGAGCAATTTCACGAGAGAAATTTATTCAGAACCGATTTAACGTGTAAAAGTCTATTATCATTAATCAGTTTTTCAAAGTAGGATTTATCATTAACATTGATTCTCACGGAGGGGTGAGCAACTTCACGGGTGAAATTTTTCATATCAATATTGAGCGGGGTTGCGAGATGGGTGGGGACAAATTAGATACTCTTCCAAGAATTAACAATAGTTACCCTGTTTTAATGGTATTTTCTTAAAGAAAGATTTTTAAACAAGTTATCTTAAAAGATTAAAAAAGAATATGGAATTCTGTCCAAAATGCGGCGCGGTTCTCGTTCAGAAGGCAAAGAACTACGGATGCCCGAGATGCAATTATTCTACGAAAGACAAAGTTAAATTGCACACCAGTGAAAAAATTCAAGAAGCTTCCGAGATTGTTGTTGTTTCAAGCAAGGACACGCAGACTTTTCCTAAAGTCGCGGAAATCTGCAAGAAATGCAAAAACGACGAATGTTATTTCTGGACCGTGCAAACGCGTTCTGGAGACGAAGCGGAAACAAAATTCTTCAAGTGCACGAAGTGCGAATACACTTGGAGGGAATATAGATAAGAGATATTATGAAAGGAGGTAAAAAAATTACTGAATATTAAAAAGGCTATTTTGAGATAAAGCACTAAGAAAGCTAAACAAAGTCATCAAAACGCAATTGCAAACATAAGTTCACTTGAACACATAAGCAAACGCAACTTAAAAGACAAGATAAAGGGCTAAAACTAAAGAAAATAATTCTCGTCCAAATCTAAACATCAATCAGGAATTTTTTGATTGTTGCGTTATGAAAAAACAAAGATTAAATTTAGATAAAATTTACAAGTTTTTATCTATATTAAAATTAATTTTAGAGATAACATCCTTCAAATAAAATCTAAGAATTCTTCAGTGGTGGGCGGGTGGGATTTTATCTCCTTCTCCCCTCAACAATATTCCTCGCCTTGAACGACAAAAGGAAAAGCAGAAACATCACGGTTCCGAAAATAATGAAAATATATTTGAAGGGCAAGAATATAAGAAGAATTGCCGGTGCGACTTTTCCGAAAATCAATCCGACTTCAATTGCCGTGTTATAAGGTCCGTAAAATCGATTTTCTTCTTTTTTGTTTTTGATTATGTCGAAAAAATAAGCTTCTGTCGTAGGTTCCAGCATCGCCATGCCGATGCTTCCCAAAACAAGAATTCCGAGAACGATATAAATCTGGCTGACAAAGAAAAACGCCAAGACGGAGATTGCAAACATGAACAAATAACCCATGAGAAAGAATTTTTTCGCCCCGAATTTTCCCGCCGCTTTTGAAAAAGGATATTCAAAAACAATCAATGGCAAAGCGGCGGCAAAAAGAAATATTCCTATGAAACTTTCCTTCAACCCGTTCTCGAGAATGAAAAGAGGCATGTAAAGATAAATAAGAACCCACCAGAAAGTCACTCCCGCGCCGATGAAATAGGAAATCGTTCTTTCCTTGTTTCTGAAAAATTCCATGAAATTTTTGAAAACATTCGCGTGAATTTTTCTCATCACATTTGCATCGCGGATTCCAGACATCTTGAAAAGAATGAATGCAAAAAAAACCAAAAATGCAGAGGACAAAAAAACATAAGAAATTCCAAAATCCAGCAAAATCAAACCAACGATGAGCGGCCCGAAAACCCATGCAATATTGTTAAACGAATAAACAAACCCCTCGTTTTTTGAGATTGTGCTTTTCCTGGAAATATCCCTGACAATGGTTCCCATTGAAGTTATCCTCACTGCTGTGATTATTGTTCCTATAATGGAGAGTATTATAAAAAAAATCAAATTTTTGTTCAGGGCAAAAAGGACAAACAAAACAATCAAAATCAAAAGAGAAGCCGCGTACAATTTTGACTTGTTTGATTTTTCAACGAGAGGAACAAGAAGGAAAAAAGACAAAAATACCAAAACAGACAAAAAACCGGAATAAAGCCCTACAAAAGATTCGTTCTGCAAAAAACCGTTCAAATAAACAGCCCAAATCGTGTCTATAAAAGCCGCGGATAATGAAACGAGAAAAATCACGAATGCGAATTTCGCGATTCCCGTAAAAGCGATTGTCCCGTGATGTTTTCTAAGAAGAATTCCCATTATATAAATTGGGAAAAGAGATTTAAAAAGATGTTCCATAAAAGATTTTTAAAAGAAGAAAATACTATGTTTGAAATGGCTCCGTAGCTCAGCTTGGTCAGAGCACTGGACTCTTACCTGCAACCGCAGAAGGAGATATCCAGGTGTCGTGGGTTCAAATCCCATCGGGGCCATTTGCAAATTGAGCGGAGCGAAATTGCATTATATAAATTGCGGTTTGAATTCAAATCCCGAGCGATTTCGCGAGAAATAAATCGTGAAACGAAAAGTAAAAATCCGAGCGGGGTCGCGAGCAATCGGGGCCATTTTTATCTGTAAAATTCGGAATGTTCCAATTGAATCAAAGCCATCTTCAAGGCGCTTTTTATTTGATCCCCTCTGACATATCTTCCATTGGTTAATATGTTTATTATTCCTTTCTCATTTCCTATTTTCTCGCTGTTTGTTAATCCTGCTTTTTTTGCCACCTGGCTTAAGTCCAAATTTTCTTCATTAATAAGTTTTGCAAGGCTTGGAGGAATAACAAATCCTTCGGAGTATCCTTCGTAAAAATCTTTTCCATCGTAAATCATACAGGCACATGAATCAATTAACCTTTTAGTATAAAATGATTCGGCTAGACCGCTCTCAAATCCAATGCTATAACTGCATTTGTTAAAAGATTTTATTGCACGATTCGCTGCCCCAATTTCCATTTCTTCACGAGACATCGGTTGCTCTGAAACTCCCGATGAAACTTCGAATGAATTCAAATCAAACGGATTCAGAAAAGGATATTGTTGAAGAACCTCGCGAACAGCTTCAATTTTTGTAGGATTTCTGGAACCTACATTGATTATGATTTTGCTTTCAGCCATGAAACAATTCTAAAAAGAGACTTTTTATTTTTATATGACAATAAATTTATATACTCCAAAATATATATTCTAGAATGGGTACTGTGATAAAAAGAGATGGAAAGAGGCAGAAGTTCAGTCCGGGAAAAATAAAAAAAGCGATTGAAAAAACCGCGAAGGAAGCCGGCTTGTCCTCCGCGAGAAGAAAAGAATTGCTGAAGGAAGTTGCTCTTCCGATAATAAAACTTTACAAAAACAAGCGGGCAAAATCAACGAAAATAAGAAGCGCGATTTTAAGAAGGCTTTCCACACGAGCAAAGTCGGTTGTCGCTGCTTGGAGAAGATACGAGAAGAGGAAGAAGAGGAAAAAATAAAATTTACATCGCTCCACTTCGTTCCGCGAGAATTTATTAATGATTTTTTGAATTATGTTAATACGTAATCTTATCTGTAAAAGTTGATTAAGACTGTTTGACAATTAAAATTTTTTCTGAGCGAAGAAATATTATGAAATCTATTTTGTAGCGATATTAATTAAACGAGCCGAGTGCTTTGACTTTGGCAAATTTATTTTTATTAATATAATATTAATAAAAAGTCGGGGCACGAGTAGTGTAGCGAGCATATTTATCCCCTGTGCTTGAAAAACTCAATCTGCCGGAATCTCTTCATGACTCTTGCATAACTTCCATTAGGAACAAGGACTTTCGTCTGCGCCTCGTTCAGCAAACGAAAATCGCATTTTGAAACTGAAAATTTTAACTTGTTCTTTCCCGGATATTTTTTCCATTTGCTTTCCGTTTTCAGTTTGTACTGCAAAACCATGTATTCAATATAAACACAAACTTTAAAAAATTACTGATTTCCAAAAGATATGGAAATTCAATACTCGGATAAAACTATTGGGGGATTTTGGAATATTTATGAGGAGAGAAGAACCCACCAGAAGGAAATACATATCACGGAATCAGGAAGGATCAAAACAGAAAATATCCCATATAGAGAAATTGCCAGATGCCCTTTTGACGAACTTAGTGAAATTTTTGAAAGATACGGGCTGATAAAAGATGTTGATTTTGTTTATTCCTGAAAACTTGTTTCACAAGGAATTTAAGATTTAAAAATTTACCGTTGAAATGGGAAAAAGGCTACGCATTCCTATAAAAAGGAAAGAATCAAAAAAGGATTATGATAATGGACAAAAAGTGGACATGCGTCCAAGAAGATTCAGATTTACAAAATATGGAAAACAGTATCTGGCTTTGATGAAATATTCTGAAAGCGAAATTTCCATGAGGATTGCAACATATCGCGGAACCCTCGAGGAGGTGGTTGCACAAGTTAGCATGGAATATGGCTTGATAAAAGATGCGGATTATACATTTGAGAGAGAAAAGATTAAACCGAAAAAAATTAATGGGAGAAGATGGAATGCAATCACTTAATCAGTTTCTGAATGTTGTCAATCGCGTCGGCGGCTTCCCTTCCTTTTTTCGTGAGCTGTATGACTTTTATCCTTCCCCTCTTTTCAAAAACAACCAATCCAAGATCCTCGAGCGTCTGCAAAATCTTCACGGCGTGGCTGTAAGTGCAGTCGACTTCCTTTGCAAGAATGCTTCCGTATCTCATCCTTGAATTCTTCTTCAAAGACACGAGAATCAAAGCCGGTTTTCGCCTGAAAAAGATGTCGAAATTGTCCTTCATTTTTTCTTCAGGCAATTCTTTTTTAGATAATGTTATGATATCCATTTTTAGATGTATATATTCAGTAGACGGGAGGCTTTTAAATGTTTTGAATGGGAAAATTCTGTGATGTAAAAGTGGTGACAAAGGGAAAATTTAAAAAGAAGAGTTCTTGAAAAGGAAAATGGATGAGATAATCTCTTCAATATATGAGATTTCTGGGCAATTGATTAGAAGTTTTACCATAGCAATTGCCATAATTGAAATTTATAGGGGCGTTTCAAAAAAAATTGGAGAAAAAATAAAGCGAGAAGAAGAAAAAGAATATGAGGAAAATTTGCGCGGTTTATCTAAGATATTGGTTGAGCATGAAGATTTGGGAATTTTGCCGCAAAATGAAATTTTGCGTAATCTTACAAGTTCTCTAAGAGCATATTCCTTTACACACTCAAATGAAGAGTTAAAATGGAAATTGGTGCAATATAAAGAAGATTATAGGAAAATCATGAGAGATAATAAGACAGGGGTATTAACATTAGAAAAAAATAGAAAAGGAGAATACGAGTTATCTAATAATCAATAAATTTTATTAACTGCTTCATCATTTAATTTTCATGACAAACAAAAACAAGAAAACAAAAATCCTGGCAATAGGAGACATACACGGAGATTCACGGTTGATGAAAAAACTTGCGCAGCAGGCAAAGGAAGAAAATGTCGACATTGTTATTCTTGCAGGCGATTTAACTTTTGCAGAACAGGAATTTAAGGAAGTGATAAAACCTTTTACTGATTTGAAAAAACAGGTTCTTCTGATTCCCGGGAATCACGAATCTGTGGCAACGACGGAAATCCTTGCTGAAATCTACTCTCCCACGAGAAGCATTCACGGATATTCTTTCATAAAAGACAATCTCGGAATTTTCGGAGCGGGCGGCGCGGATATTGGAATTCATACTATAAAAGATGCCGAACTCTACGGCTTGCTGAAAAGGGGAAATGAATCCGTGAAGAATTTGGAAAAGAAAATCCTTGTAACTCATATTCATCCTTTCGGAACAAAATCCGAATTTTCAGGATTCAAGGGAAGCAAGGCAGTGAGAAAAGCGATTGAAACTTTCAAGCCGAATGTCGCAATCTGCGCGCACATTCATGAAGCATCAGGAGTCGAGGACAAAATCGGAAACACGAGAGTTATCAACGTGAGCAGAAAGGGAAAGGTGTTTGAGGTGTGAAATGAATGAACCTGAATTTGAAGTTACTATAGAAGAAAAGCATCCGTTGGAAATTTTAGCAGAACAAATTGCTATTGATATTTATTCCCTATACTCGGAGGATTTGGCAACCTTAGAAATTAAAAATAAAAAACAAGGTGTCAAATTTCATGTGGTAAGAAAAGTGGGAGAAACATTCCTTTTTAGAAGACCGATATTAGAAACAATATTATATATAGGAGAAGAATACAAGAACGGAATGAAAAACATAGTGGCTTATTCCCCTGATGAAAATGTTGAACAAATTATAATAAGACATCGCGAACAATATATGAGAGAAAATTCTGACGTGGCTTATTTTAAAATCCTGAGAAACCCAAAGATAATTATCCCCTCCAAAAGAGGATTTTCCTAACCCATTTTCACGGCATATGAAAAGCCTTTCTTCCGTCGTAAACTTTTTTCTTTCCATAAACTGCAATTCCGAAATGAATGTATTTTTTCCCCTTGCTTTTCTTTCCTTTGATATCATGCCATCTTTTCATTAGCTCGTCAAATTTGAGATATTCTTTCAAAACAAAGCCCGGGTCTTCAAAATACATTTTCTTTTTGTCGTAGCCGATTGCAACAACATAATGCCCGTCGCTCCAATCATGTTCCCAATCTTTTTTTGCAATGTTTTTTTTCTTGTAAAATTCAGTCTCTTTTTTCAAATCTTCCCAGTCTTTGTTTCTTTCATCCCAAGCTTGCAAAGCCAGAATGACTGGATGCCTCTTGTTCAAATATTTTTTTATTTGGGATATTGTAAGTTTCCCCGTTTTGGTTCTTAATCCGTATTTCTTGAGTGTTTTTATTATTCCTCTCGGCGAAGTTCCTTTTCTGTTTGTCCTTGCAAGCTTTATTATCTTGTCTTCCCTTATGTCTTTCCCATAATATTCCAAAATAGCTTGCGTAACAATCGCCCCGCAATCATAACCATGACTTTGCCTCAACCTCGGAAAATCAAGCATTACCATTGAATTAAATGGAATAAAAGAATTTTAAATGTTTTGAAAACTATTATCCGTCACAATAAACCTTTTATAATGATAAAATTTGATTAATCAATGGCTGATGAAGTTGTTGTTTTCAATTATGATTTGGAGAAAAGAATAAAGGAAGAATTCGGAGAAAAAGCCACGCCGGAATTTATGAATCTTCTTAGGACGGGACAAGCGGCATACGAGCATGGCTATCGTCGTTTTATCACTGAAGAAAAATTTATTGAATTTGTCAGAGACATGTACAAAGCGGGACAGGAACAAAGAGATAGAAGAGAATTTAAAGTTAAAAGTGAGGGCGGTTTAATCTTCAGCCCTTATGAAATTATTAATTCTGGTTCTTTTTTGGATGTGTTCGGAAAAAGACAGGGTTTTCTTTCTTGAAATTTAAAGTCAAAATTTCATAACTTCTAAAAACTTAAAAACCCTTTTCCTTGAAAAGAACAATCGGAATTAAAAATTCCTCAAATTAAATTTTGATAATTTAATAATGCCTCCAAGAAAACCAAAGCATTTGCAAAAGTCAAAAGCGGAATCAACGGCGGAGAATTATTTTCCCGTCGATGAAACAAATTTGAAAAGGGCTGTTGAAAAGGTAATTCCCGTAGAAGAAAAAACAGAAAACGTAGAGGTTCTTTCCTTGAAACCGGAAAAGAAAAAAAGAAAATCTTCTGTTAAAAAAGCCGTAGCGAAAACAAAGAAAGGAAAAAAATTTGAAAAAACAACTGATTTCTCTCCTCCAAAAATCTCGCTGAAAAAAAACGGCTACGAGATGATAATAACGGAAAAGCCGCAGGCAGCCATGAAAATTTCCTCTGCTTTGGGAAAATCCGTGAAAAGGGATTTTCATGGAATTCCGTATTACGAAGTTTCAAGAAACGGAAAAAAGATAATCGTTGCCTGCGCGGTCGGGCATTTGTTCACATTGAAGCAAATCTCGTCGAACGCCAAGGACACGTTTCCAGTGTTTGACATAAAATGGGTTCCAAACTTTCTCGCAAAAAAAAAGGACTTTACGGAAAAATACCACAATGCAATCCTGAAACTTGCGAAGGAAGCCGGCTCTCTTACGGTTGCGACAGATTATGATATCGAAGGCGAGGTCATAGGATTGAATGTTGTAAGATTTATTTGCGGACAAAAGGATGCCGGCAGGATGAAATTTTCAACTCTTACAGACAAGGAATTGAACATGGCATACGAGGAAAAATCTCCGAGATTGAATTGGGGGCAGGCAATCGCGGGAGAAACAAGGCATTATCTTGACTGGTTTTACGGAATAAATCTCTCAAGAGCTTTGATGAACGCGATAAAAAATTCCGGCAGGTTTAAGATAATGTCCATCGGGCGCGTGCAAGGACCGGCATTGAAATTGATTGTCGACAAGGAAAAAGAAATCCAGGCATTTAAGCCGCAGAAATACTGGCAGGTTTTCGCGACGATAAAAAACAGGCACAAATTGGAATTGAAGCACAACAAGGATATTTTCAAAAAATCAGAGCTGGAAAAATTCGATTCTCTCATAGGAAAAAAGACTTTGGCTTCGACTGAAAAAAAATCCCAAACTCTTTCTCCACAGCCTCCTTTTGACTTGACGACTTTGCAGACAGAAGCCTACAGGGTTTACGGACTGAGCCCAAGCAGGACATTGCAAATAGCCCAATCGCTTTATTTGAACGGATTGATTTCATATCCGAGAACATCGAGCCAGAAACTTCCGGATTCAATAGGATACAGGGAAATTCTTTCCAAGATTTCAGAAAAATACAATGTCAAAAAATTATTGACAAGAACAAAGCCGGTAGAGGGGAAAAAAACAGACCCTGCGCATCCGTCCATTTATCCGACGGGAAATTTTCAAATCCTTTCGGGAGAAGACGAGAAGGTTTACGATTTGATTTCCAGGAGATTTTTGGCTTTGTTCTGCGACGATGCAATCATAGACAGGAAAACAGTAAAGATTGAAATTGACGGATTGAAATTCTCCCTGAACGGTTCGGCTGTAAGAAAAAAAGCATGGCTTGAAATATATCTGATAAAAATGACCGAGAAGGAAATTCCCGACATAAATGGAGAGGTTGAAATCATTGGATTGCGGAACGAGGAAAAGGAAACCCAGGCTCCGAGAAGATACACACAGGCTTCAATAATTTCAGAATTGGAAAGGAGAAATCTCGGAACCAAAGCGACAAGGTCTTCCATACTTGAAACTCTTTACGACAGGGGTTATGTAAAAGAGAAAAGCATCGAAGCCACGCCGCTCGGAATTTCCTTGATTGAAGCTCTTGAAAGATATTCCCCGATAATAACAGATGAAAATCTCACAAGGGAATTTGAAAAAGAAATGTCGAGGATTTCAGAGGCAAAATCCGGTTTTGAAGAGAAAGAAAAAATAGTGATGGACAAAGCAAAGGAAACGATAAAAAAAATAGCAAGCCAGTTTGAAAAAAATGAAAAGGAAATCGGAAAAGAGCTTGTTTCTGCCAACGACAATCTAACCCAAATGAAAAGGGAGGAAAACATTCTTTCCCTTTGTCCTGCATGCAAAAAAGGAAATCTGATAATAAATTATTCAAAGAAAAATCGAAGATTTTTCATCGCTTGCAACGCGTACCCTGACTGCAAAAACACTTATTCAGTGCCGCCAAACAGCCTTATAAAAAATTCAGGAAAACAATGCGAGAAGTGCGGCTTTCAAATGGTAATGTCGATAAGAAAGGGAAAACGTCCGTGGATTTTATGCTTCAATCCCGAATGCGAAAAAAACAGGGAAAGAATAGAGGAATACAGGAAGAAGAAGGAAATGGAAAACCTGCAGAAAAATTCAAATAATAATCAGATTAAATCAAAATCACCATAAGAAAAAGATTAATGTAGAAAAGATTTCATAGTTAAATTATCAGTTGGACGCGATATTAAAGTTATTTGAGAATTAAAATTATTTTTTACGATTAACTTGGCTCTCTTTAAGATAGGAACATTTTTCTATTAAAACAAAATAAAACAAAAATCAAAATTAAATTATCTTCTCCTTCTTCTGCCTGAAGATTTCATCATCCACTTTGCGCAGACTCCTCCGCATTTATGGCAGACAAGCGCGTGAATCAACAAAAGAGCAGCCGAGATAACGACTATCCATTGTGAAACCGCGGATGAGAAAACCGATGTTGGCCAGATTACAAACACAAGTATCAATGCTGACAAAATAGTCTGAATCCAACCGCAATGCATGTACATTTTTTACCTCCTTTTTTGTCTACTTAAATCTATCTACTGACAAATATATATTGGAATACCATGTTTATAAATGTGGGGGTTGAAAACCAAGAACAATAATGCTTAAAAATTTTATTTCTATAAAAATATATGGGCAATGTAAATGTTCTATCAGAAAGATACGCAACCAAAGAAATAAATTATATTTTTTCTCAAGAAGGAACAGTTCTTGCTGAAAGAGAACTCTGGATTGCATTGATGAAAGCCCAAAAAGAATTGGGTTTAGAAATTTCTTCCGAAGATATAGAAAAATTTGAAAGTTCAAAGAAAAATATTGATTTGGAAAGAATAAAAGAAATAGAAAGAAAAACAAGGCACGATGTAAAAGCAAGGATTCAGGATTTCATTAACGTTTCCGGGGCGGAAGAACATTTGCATAAAGGAATGACTTCGCGTGATTTGACCGATAACACGGAGCAAATGCAAATAAAAAGAGCTTCAGAAATTATTTTTGGAAAGCATATTTCAGCCTTGAGGCACTTTGCAGAAAAAGCGGAAGAATACAAGAATATTATCATAACAGCGAGGACGCATCATCAAGCGGCGCAGCCAACGCTTCTTGGAAAAAGATTTTCAATGTGGGGCGAAGAATTGATGACGCATCTTGAATCATTTGAAAATTTCATAATAAACTATCCGTTAAGGGGGATTAAAGGTCCGGTAGGAACGCAATCAGATATGTTGGAACTTCTTGGAAGCAGGGAGAAAGTTGAAAAGTTGGAGCAAATAATCTCAAAGCATCTTGGATTCAAGAAAATCCTTTCTTCAACAGGACAAGTTTATCCTCGCTCTTTGGATTCCGCTCTTTCATCTCATTTGATTAATCTCTCTTCGGCATATGAAAACTTCGCAAAAACAATGAGACTTATGGCAGGATATGAATTAGTCACAGAAGGTTTCAAGGAAGGACAGGTTGGAAGCAGCGCAATGCCTCACAAGATGAACACAAGAAGTTCTGAAAGAATAAACGGACTTGGGGAACTGTTAAAAATGTACCAAGATGGAGCTTCAAGAAATTCTGGAAACCAATGGGAAGAGGGGGATGTTTCCGATTCCGTTGTAAGAAGAATCGTTATCCCAGACATGTTTTATACGGCAGACGGACAACTTGAAACTGTTCTTACTGTTTTAAACGAAATGGGAGTTTACGAAGGAATGGTAAAAAGAGAGTTGGAAGAATATCTTCCTCTTTTGGCGACAACTCAAATATTAATGAAAGCCGTCGAAAATGGAATTGGAAGGGAAGAAGCTCATAGAATAATCAAAAGATATGCAGTTGAGGAAGTTTTAAGAAAAAGAAAATCGGGAGAAGAAATGAAAGTACTTGAAAGAGTTTCCCAGGATTCTGTGTTTTCTAACGCGGGGATTACTTACGATTTATTAAAACAAACAGTTTCCAATTTAAATAATTTATTGGGAAACGCCCGTGAACAAATAGAAGACGTTTCAAACAAGGCAAATTATTGGATAAGAAAATATTCCAAGGAAGCGTCTTATGAACCGGGAGAAATTCTCTAAACCCACTCATTTATTTTCCTCTGCGCCAAAACTTCATTCATCATTTTGCTTCTTTTCAAAATTGTTTCTGGATTGAAACCGTATTTTATCTCTGAAATCTTTTTTGCTCCCGCAATCAAATCTGATTTCGAATTGAAAACCATTTTCTTTTTCATTGTTCTTTTCACGCTTTCTCGAACAACCCAGACTCCGAGTCCTGCCCAATAGCTCGGAGTTTCCAATCTTATCGCCAAAACCGAAGCCTGTCTTTTTATTGATTCCAAATATTCCAATATCGGAAGCCGCGTTGCATAATATCCTCCCGCTGTGCTGGAAGCGTATTCTTTTCTTCCGAAAAAACTTTCAAAATCAGTCGACGCTTTCATCTGCTCGCTTGGATTCCAAGAACTCTTCGGCATGTACAATTCAAACAATTCGTAATTCCAAACATTCGGAAACAAAAGAACAAGATACTGGTTTCCAAGAAACTCTCCGAAGAACAATTCGTAGTTTTCAATCCATTTGTGGTCCTTTATTTTTCCGAGCAATTGTTTTCCAAGGGTATCGTCTGTCGCCGTAATGCTCCATCTTGTCGGAACAAGTCTTTTTTGCGTTTTCAACCCCAAAACTCCTACGCTTAAAATTTTGCTCAAGGTGTAATTGTCAAATCCCTTTTTGTAAAGATATTGCATTCCTTCGCTTGCTTTTATGTCGTCATTAATTACCTTGTCAACCTGCCGATGGATTCTCACATTGCTTGTAATCCGAGCCTTTTTCAAACCCGCGTGCATTCCATGCGGCGTCGTGATTCTGTCTTTCTGATTTTGAAAACTCAGATTTCTCTTCAATTCAATTTCAACATCAACGGGTTTTGAGGCAATTGCGATTTCCTTTGCAATTTGTATGAACTTGTTGCCGTTTGATTTTGTTTCCTGAACTTTTGTTTGAAATCGTGAATTCAATAAACTTTCCCTTATTTGAATGACATCGTTTATGCTGAAGTTGTTTTCAGCCCAGTATTTCTCCGCGTCGTACAACCAGGCATTTTCATCCCTTTCCAAAGGACTTAAAATTCCAACGTTGACAAGAGGATATTTCAATTTGCTTCCGATGAAAACGCTCGGAGGAGAGTTGCTCTCGAACTTTGAAAGATTTGAAATGTTTTTGACTCGAAAATTCGTATCAACAAGTTTCTTTATGACTTCGAATTTTATGTTTCCTAAATCCATACACAAAAAAAGAATATAGAGTTTAAAATAGTTTGTTGCTACTTAAAGGGTTATGTTTTATAGATATAACTAGGCTGCTAAAAAAGTGTCAACTCTTTTCCTAATAAAAAACCCCAACTGTTTTTTGTCTGTTTTTGTAAATCTTAAAAAGTCATTCCATGCTTTAAGTATTCCGAAATCATTAGAAACCAAAGATATTGATCCTCTTGTTCTTGAGATAACGATTCCATGAGTCAAGAAATCAATATCGGCTTCACCTAATTTGTAATTCTCCTTTATCCAGCTTAATCGTCTCTTAATATTCTCATATAAAAGTTTTTCATCATCTTCTAAATTAACTTTATTTTTCATATCTAAAATTCTTGCTAAGTTATCATTCTCCCTACATTGACTTTCAATTAATTGAATCAGACCACTGTAACGATTTTTTTCAGACTTTGATTGATTTATATTAATAATTCTTTTAAGTTCCCTACAGCCTGTTAAATATTCTTGGAGAACAAGAGGAGTAACATAAAATTTATTCTTTTCTGCATATTTAAATAAAAAAATGGCAGATTGATAACAATCCGTATAATATTCTTCATTCTTAACAATTTCATTCTCTCTTTTAAACCTTAAAGATGATACTAAAGCACTTGTATCCAATAAAACAAAATTGTATCTTGAGATTATATCATCAAAAGAAACGATTCTTTGAACACTTTTAACTCTGTCTTCCATGAATTTTCATTTTTAAGGATGTATATAAAATTTATTGTAATCTATTCATATCCAGCCCCTCTTGAAAATCCCTTCGTTTTTTATTTCAAAATTCATTTCTTTTTGCGGAAGGCTCCTGTGCTTCAATAAAACCGCCTTTTTTCTTTTTCCATCATTTCTCAATTCAATTATGCACTTGCTCCAATATTTCAGCAAATCGCCTCCGACGAGATTCACCTGCTTTTTTATCCCCTTTTTCAATTCCTCTTCCGAGAGAAATCCAGAGTAAACCTGGTTTGTTATTATGACTGGAATGTTTTGTTTCCTTGAAATCTCAGCCAAAGTTCTCATTTGCTCCGCCATTTTCCAGTTCAATTCTTTTATTTTTTCTTCCCTTTCCCCGATTTCCCCGAAACCAAGGCGATAAAGCGTCGCCATTCCGTCGACGACAATCAATGACACGTGCTCCTTTTTCAATTTTTCAAGCAATTGCAAAAAAGATTTTTTCTGTTCGTCAAAATTCGTCGGAGAAAGAACAAGAATATTTTTCAAAATCTCGCTTGAATTTTCCCCTGCAATTTGCTTTATCCTTTCAATGGAAAATCCGCCTTCTGTATCAATGAAAATAACCTTGTTTCCTTTCTTGGCTTGAGAGCAGGAAGCCAGAATTGTGAAATTTGTCTTCCCGCTTCCCGGAGGCCCTGCAATCATTGTAATCACGTCTTTCTCGTAGCCTCCAAAAAGCCATTTGTTCAAATCAAAACTTCCGGTTGAAATTTTCTCGTCCTTTGGCATTTTATTTGCAAAATGACATATGAGAAATTTTTAATTTCGACTTCATATAAAATGAAGCAATAAGAAATTAATAAGGATTGTTATGGTTCAATTTGCCGTAGATATTCACTAAGTCTGTTAATATTTCTAATGTTGCCATAAACGGTAAAATGGTATTCTCCATTAGTATATTGCTTCTCCTTAATCCTTAAAGATAACTCCTTAGTTATGGTTTCCACTTTTTTCAACAATCCTTCATCAACACAAAAAAAGAAATTTCAGATACCATATTAATATTGCTTATGCTCTAGGCTCAAAAATGCCAGAATATTTTTTCTTGTTTCTCTGCTCGATTTCCTGCCATTTTTGTTGTGTTTGAGTACTTATATCAGAAGAATAATTATTATGAATTAAAGTTCTTAATCCTTTGTATGTTTGGGGTAATATTCTGAGCCCAAGAATAATAACATAAGTAATAGGTATGCCATATGTTGCAATCTCTAACAAATTTTTTTCCAAATCCATTTTATTTCATCCCCTTAAAATCTTTTTCGATTTTATCCAAGTCATTGACTATTCCGTTGATTGCATCGTTGATTGCTTTCTTCGCCGTCTTTCCTTTCGTTCTCACGAGAAGTACAGGATTTTTCGTCGGATGCTCTCTTCTCCACGCGGCGAAACTCACGGAAGAATCCTTGTTCAAATAAACCCTCAAAATTTCGACAAGAGTCAGATTGTCGATTTCCAATTCCATTTCATCCTTTGAACTGTTCAAAACTCTTAGTTCCATATTAAGAAATCCGAGAAGTTATTTTATAAAGCTTTTCTATTTACTGAATTTGTTTAATAAATAATCACTGTTTAAAAGCGATTATGCATACGCATCGCGAGACACGGAAAACTAACTGATTTTGTGTTAACATTATTATCAATATGCGAACCGTGCCATCGGCGCTCGAGGAGAAGCCATTTTGTTTAGCAAATCAATAAAAATTAGGATTTTAAACAAAGCCCCGTTATTTATATTTGATTTTATGAATCAAAATCATTGATATGAAAAACAAGGTTATAATGTTGGCGGCAATAAGGGGCGCGTTTTTCAGCAAAATTCCGTAGGCAAGCCACAACGATAATCCGAGAAAAAGAAGCGAAAATGTCGTCAGGGACAAATCCCTCGTACTTTTTGAATGCATGACTTTTATCAACTGCGGAATGTATGAAATTGTCGTGCAAACTGCCGCAAGAAAACCGACAATTGTGACAAGTTCCATCTAAGAATTAAATAAAATCAAGTTATAAATCTTTCAATTGTCTTCCGTAAGAATTTCCAATTTGGTTGATGTTTTTCCCTATTTCTTTGCTTGATTTCCAACAATGTTTGTTGTGTCTGAGTAATTATCAGAAGAATAAGTATTATGAATTAAAGTTCTTAATCCTTTGTATGCTTGGGGCAATATTCTGAGCCCAAGAATAGTAACATAAGTAATAGGTATGCCATATGTTGCAATCTCTAACAAATTTTTTTCCAAATCCATTTTACCCTTTAGAAACATTTGTATTTATGATTCTTTCTGACAAAAAAGTATTATATCCAAATGAATAGACTACCCCTACACTAACTATTGATACCAATCCTAAATGAAAAATATCTTGCTTTTTATCATAATTCCTTCATTATAAATCCATTTTTAAAGATTTGTATTCTCAAAAAATTTCAATCCTTGTCCTCGAATCTCAAGTCGTCGTTGATTTCAACATGTTCAATTGAAGAACTTCCGATTTCTTTCAAGTCGGAAATCTTGAGATTCGCAGAACCTAAATTTGCCAAATTTGTTTTCACTTCCTTTGAGTCGCTTTTTCTCAGATTTACGAAAAGATGGGTTTCAATCTTGTTTATCAGTTCCCTGCTTTTCTCGGGAACATATCCCACCTCAAGCGTCCTTATCGCTATGACGGGTTCTTTGATTGCGTTCGCAAGCTGCTCTTGCGTAAGATGTTTCGCCCTTCTCGCCCTCATGATTGTCCAATGAAAATTGTCGATAAGAGTTTCCTTTAAACTGGAATCCTCGTTGAGATTTTTCCTGAAATTATCCTCCACGAGCCTTCTCAAAGCCATGTCGTCTTTCCCTGGCTGTCGCAAATAATGCGCGGAAATCCCCTTTTTCCTTGCGAGTTCCTGGTTCTTTTTTTGCTCTTCAATTTCCCCCTCTGTCTTCACCCTTATCAAAGGAATGTCCTCGACTACAGAACAACGGCGACAGATTTTCACGATTCCCTCGTGTGAAATTGCGTCAAAAAGCAAAGCCCTGTCGTCTTGGATTCCGCATTTAAAGCATTCAGCCATAAAGCGATACAGTAAACCTCTTTTTAATATTTTATGTGATGAGAAATCTATTTTCTTAATTTCTGAAATAAATCCCTTGTCAAGCCGACGATTCCTGAAGTCGCCCTTTCCCTGTGATTTCCAACAATACCGCGGACAACAACATCTCCCGCAAGAAAAATGGTTGATGTTAGCAATGCTACATTAAGTAAACTGTCTGGCACCCTATCATAAATTGTTGCAGATTGAAAAGCAACTTCTCCGAAAAAACTGCATTCAAAGGCATAAAGTTTTTGATAAAGATTATTTTCAAATTCAGTTCCAGAATATTCACAAGTTCTATTGAATACATAATCAGAAATTCTCATAAAATATCTTAGATTACACATTTAAAAATGTTCTGCTATTTCAAATAATCTCCAATTTCTTCAGAGGTTTTGTGCTCGTACAAAACGTCTTTTTCGTTTATCAAAATCGCGGGAAATTCATCGACATTGTAAAATCCAAGGAGATAATCAAGAGACTCGATTCCTTGGTCTTCTGCAATGGGGATAAGAATTACTTCGTTTCCTTTTTCTTCCTTTACATCTCTAAGAATCCTCTCCCAGACAACTTGTTTTGATTTTATCTCTATATCTTCTGTATCGTAAATGTAAAGATAAACAATGCTGTTCATTGGACACTTCATTTTCAAGTCAATGACATTAATCCATAGCAACGTTCTCAGCAAGTCGTATTTCCTGTGAATGCTTTTCATGGATTCGGTGAGTTTGGATTTCTCGTCAAATCTCTCGAGTTCCCTCGCCTCGTTGTAAATTTTGTCTGCAAAACCTATGCTCGCTTTTTTCAAATTCTCGCATGAAGTAATATTGCCGTCTATTAATTCTCCCAATGCAAATGAATCGTAAAGGGAAACCTCTGAATCATAAAAAGCCATGCTCAAATCGTCGCTTCTCAATTGTTCCAGATAAACTCCGAAAACCAATCCAAGCAAAAAAAACAGCATTGTAACGAAAAATGCCTGCCAAAAAACGTGCTTTTTGTTTTCAAACATCTTGTTATCCCTTAAATCCTTCAATCGGATTTGAATGAATTCCTTTAACTTTATCGATAGGATATCTGAGTTTATTTTTTTCAAGTTTATCTTCAATAACTTTAAAGATATCTATATTTGTTTTATAAGACAAAGTAATAAGATACATCATTATATCTGCTATTTCTTCTTCAATTTTTTTCTTTTTCTCTGGGCTGGTATGCACGGATTCTAATTCATTTGGGTTTAGCCATCTGTAACATTCTGCTAACTCCCCAACTTCACTCACTAAAGCAATCAATAAATCTTTAGGGTTATGGAATTTATCCCAGTCCCTTTCAAGATTAAATTGTTTAATTTTTTCTTTGATTTTATCAAAATCATTCATTTTCATTTCATCTCCACGAATACCTTCCCGTCAAAAATTTATACAATGAAATTATTATGACAAGAGGCCTTAATAAAATGTACACTATTGAATAGAAGATGACGCTGAAAAAGTTTTCCTTTTCTCCGATGTTTTTGTTGATTGTCTTCAGGGCAAAGAACACGAACCACAATCCAAGAACAAACAAAACCGCGCCGAGAAAATTCAAAACGCTCGGATTCAGATTTATGTCCTGCAATGCAAGAATCGCGGTCTGCGAAGCAAGGGACTGCTTTGTCGAGAGATATTCCAGCAAAAATCTTCTTGAAACCCTGTAGAACAAAATTCCAAGTCCGAAAACCCCGAGAATAAGGGATATTGAAAAAAACGGCAGAATGAACCAGCCGAGCATCCCTTTCCTGAAAAAACAGTTTTTGTATTTCAATATTGTTTGATATCCCCCGATGTTCCATCTTATTCTCTGTTTGAACCATTTTCTCAGGTTTTCGGGCGCGACAGTAGTTGATTTTGCAATGAAAGACATTCTTATTTTATAGCCGTCGTGAACGAGATGCCATGTGACTTCAATGTCTTCCGTCATATTTGTCTTGTCAAATCCCCCTATTTCCGCAAGCGCGCTTTTTCTGTAAAGCGCCATCGGTCCCGGAGTTACATAGATTGAATCAAGAAAATCCAGCAATTTCCTCGTGAATGCAATAACTTTGTATTCAATCGCCTGCATTTTTCTCAAAAAATTGTTCCTGTGCTTCACTAAAATTCTTGTAGTTACGGCTCCGACTTTTTCATCATCAAAAAAACCAATCATTGAACTTATCGCTTGCCCGTCGGGATATGAATCGGCGTCGACAACTCCTATAATCTCGCCTTTTGCAAACTTTATTCCGTGATTCAAGGAATCGGCTTTTCCGGAATTTTTCTTGTTCAAAACCTTTACATTTGGATATTTTTCGCGGAGTTCAAGCGCAATTTTCAAAGTCTTATCTGTTGAGCCGTCATTTATCACGATAACCTCAAGAAGATTTTTATAATCCGATTTCAGCACGGTTTCCACTGTTTCCCTTATGCTGTCTTCTTCGTTGTATGCTGGAATGAGAATCGAAACAGGGTAATTTTCCCTGGTTTGAGGAATTGAAAAAACCTCTCTCCTGTTTTGTAAAAACGTTAAGGCAAACAACGAGAGAAAATAAAGCGCGACAAAAGTGTAAACCAGATAAATAATCGTTAAAGTTTCAGGCATTTGCGGTTTCAGAATTTATTTTTTTTATAAAGCCTTGTCCTTGGGAAACATTGAAATAATCGTAAAAATCATCGCTTAATGAAATCTCGTAAGTATGTCCCGTCCTCTTTTTTTTAATCAATCCAAGTTCTGAAAATTTCTTAATGTGGTCGTAGGCTTTGTTGCTTCTTATTTTAATCAGCACAGATTGTTTTATCGGCTGCTTGTACGCGATGATTGCAAGGGTTTCCTGCTCCGACTTGCTAAATTCAGAAGAGCCTGTTGCCAGCTTGTTTATCATGTTTTCATATCCTTTTCGCACGTCCATTTTCCACAATCCGTTTTTCTCGATGATTTCAATCGCGGAATCATCGTTGTACCTTTCCTGGAGCTTTTCCAAAACCTCGCGGATTATTATCGGATTCAAGTCGGAATACGAAACAATTTCCTGAACAGATAAAAACCTGCCGGAAATGAACAGCACCGCCTCGATTTTTCTCATGTTTTCCTTTTCCTTTTCGGAATCAATCTCGTCAATGGTTTTGCTTGAAATCGGCATGATTTAAAGAAAGAGCAGATGTTTAAAAATTTGATTAAGTTGAACTAATTGAGTTTTAAATTTTTGCAGAAAAGTTCCAAACCTTCGGAGGACATGGAATATTCTGCTTTTCCATCGCCGTTTGTATCAACATGAATTCTGTCAAAGCTTTTAAAAGAGTATCTTGCAAAAAAGCTTACTCTGTCAAGAGATATCCAGACATCCCTACTTTCAGAACTGTAAGCGTCGTAGACAAAATATCTTGGAGAATCTTTTCTTTCATCGCAATTTCCTGTTGCAATCAAATTTCCCCTCGGTACAGGCATCTTCCATTTTTCTTCGGTTTCCTGCGCCAAAGCATTTGCTGAAAAAGTCAAGGCGCCTGCGATAAACAAGGAAGCGATTAAGTTTTTTTTCATTTTTATTTTGACTAGATTTTTCCTTCACAAGAAGGAGCGTCATCAAATTCGATTCTAAACTCATCCGCATCTATACTAAAAACTCCGTCGATGTGTTTATCAGAGAAATTAAGTGAATTATCCAAGTAATATACCTTTGTTCCGTTCCCATTTAACCTATAAACTCCAAAGGGTTCTCGTTTTACAACTGCATCGTACACGCTCTCCTCATTGCATCCAAGATATAATGCAACATCTCCGGAATCATAATTAACACTGAATACAGTTTTTAGATAAGGGTCATGCTCTTTTATTATGGAACTCCAATTATATTTCTCCCCTCTCGGCCCCGGCATCCTGTCTCCAATTTTCAGTTCATCCGCAAAAATAGAAGAGCCGAGCAGCAAACTTCCAAGAACAAATCCTGAAACCAATTTTCGCATTTTTAATCTATTAAAAAACTCTTTTTAAGAATTATTGTTCTCAATCATCGTCTTTCTTTTTGCTGTATCTCTCGCAACTGAAATTCATATCGGGAAAAGAGGTTTTCAGTTTCCAGCCTTCTTTATTGGCTTTCTCATTTAACTCGTTTGTTGATTTCATGCATTCGTCAAATTGCTCCTCTCTGCTGAGATTTTGAAATCTTTGATGCTCGTTTTGCCTGCATCCGTATGAAATCAATGCCATTCCAAAAACCAGATAAATTAATCCTGTTTTCATCTTATAAATTACAAAAGTTCTTCCGAGAGCAAAACCTTACTCGCTCACGGCACGTACCCCAAGATACGAATCACGGTAGTCAGGATTCCTGAGGCAATTTAAGTCAGCACCTTCAACGATAGCACCGAAACCGGCAACCGAATCGTTTCCTGGAGCCACAAAATATAAATCTCCTTCTTTCGTATCTTTTCTCGGAAGCCCTTGTTTTGTTGGATTGTCAAGCCAAGAATCAAGAGATATTCTTTTGTCTTTCATTAAAGTATCCTCGTCTAATTTTTCCGCTTTTGTTCTGTTTTCAGTTAAGAGATACATTCCGTCTTTTCTTTTTTCAAAATAAGCATCAATCCATTCTCCTCTCCACGAACCCATGACCTGGGTTATTTCATTGTAAATATCCCTATTGTTAATTTTGACATATTTTAGAAATTCAACAAATTCAGGAAGCCGGGACATTCTATTTGATTGTAATTTCAATGAATTATGAGTTTCAAACCAGTCTTTCCATTTCAGAGTTCTCTGTTTTGCAAAACGTAGTTTCAATTCAGGAATGTAAATGAAACTATCCAAGAATTTTTCTGATTCTTTTAAAACATATGGAATCCCTTTTGCATTTAAATCCTGCAAAACTTCTTCGCTTATTTCAATTGTTGGGGGCATGATTTTTCAAGAAATATACACTTTTTAAACCTTACTTTATCGCAAACCTCAGCAAGGCTCCGATTCCCGACAGATTGTAAAATTGTTCTCCTTCTGTCGTTTCTATTGAGACAATATCGATTTTCGAGGAAATGTTTTCTGCTTTTTCCTTTAATTCCTTTGTTGTTTTTTTGTCAATGTTCTTCGACAAAATCAAAGTGTCAACAGCGCCGTATTCAAGCGCTTTTTTTACATCTTTCTCTCCGTAGACTGCAAGATTCGGCCTTTCCCCCAGGGTCTCGAAAAATTTCTCGAGAAGTTTTCTTTCTTTTGTTATTTCCTGGCTTGCGAGAATGTCCTTTGCCTTGATGACAAGGTCTTTCAATCCGGATTCGTCCGCGTCTCCTATGTCCAAAACACCTATGACTTTTTCCCTTAACCTAGTAGGAAGATAATCTCCCTCGATGAATTCATCTTTTGTAGGAATGGGCCCTCCTATAATAATTCCTTTGAGTTTCGGCATCTCGAAAAAAGTCTTCTTCATCTCCTCTGCAATTCTCTTGTAAAATTCCTTTGTCAATCCTTCTGTTATTCTGTGAAATCTTTGCGATGATTGCCCTCCCGCCCTTACTTTGCTTGGGATTCCGGAAGTCATTTTGTGCAAAAGTTCTATCCTTTTTCCCTCAAGCAAACCAATCGCAGCTTCTTTTCTGTCCATCACAAGAAGCGCGAAAACCTCGTCGACTTCAAGCATGTCTTTCAAAGGCTGGATGACAAATTCCTTGTCGCATCGGTAAATCCTCGTCTTCAACGGCATCGGAGGAACAACTTCCCACAAGCGCAAATCGCTCTGCCCTTCCGTCTTTGAAACATTTCCGCAAAAAATCGCAACGCCGTTCTCGGGAGTTTTTTTGTAATTCTTCAATTGCCTTGCGACTTTGTCCAAAGCATCCCCGACATTTTTTCTCGTCGCCGTCGATTTTATGTTCTTCGCCGTCGACTTCTCTGCTTCAAGTTGATCGACCACAGTATAGATATTCTGCCCCGCGGGAACGTAAACCGTGATGAATTCTGTCTGCCTTCCCTTGTATTTTTCCAACTCTTCAAGGACTTCTTCAAGCTCCGGTTTCGTCGTGATTGGCATTTTTATCAGTTAGATTTTTTCCTATTAGAAGATTTCCCTTCTTCTATTTTAAATTCTTTTCCAACATTTAGAACTATTGCCCCGGATGATGCTTGAAATCGCTCTGCGTAATCGCTGACTATGTTATAATCTTTTTTAGGCAAAGATATTTTCTCTAGAGGTGTGTTCAAGGGGAGGTGTTTATTTGATTTATATTGATTTATCCTGGATAATATCTTTTTCAGGATATCAAGATGTCCTAAATACTTTTCTTTTCCGGAAGTCGGCCATTCAGAGACATGGATGCTATTTCTTTCTTCATATTTTTTAAAATATTCCTGATAAATTTCTTCTGTGATAAAAGGCATTATCGGTGCGAATAATTTTAATATTGTAAGCAGGGAATGATATAAGGTATGTTGCGCAGACAATCTTTTATCTCCATTTCCTTGATAAACAACTTTTTTAACGGTTTCAAGATAATAGTCACAGAAATATTTCCAAAAGAAATCTTCAATTTGTATTTTTGCCTTATGATATTCATAATCCTCAAAATATTTTGTAGAAATATCAATAACCTTGTTTAATTTTCCAAGAAACTCTACATCATCTTTTTCCAACTTCTTCGGTTTCTTCGGTTTGTTTTTTAAATTCATAAACACAAATCGTGTTGAATTTCTAAGTTTGTTTATGAATTTTTTTCCGGCAACCAATTCCTTTTCCTGATATTCCATGTCTTCTCCTAATTTTGATGACGCCGCCCAATATCTCAATGCGTCTGCTCCGTATTCGTTCATTATCTCCCGAGGATTCACAATATTCCCTTTTGACTTCGCCATCTTTTCCCCTTCAAGTGTTACAACTCCGGAAATCGTCACATCATCCCAAGGATTTTTCCCGTAAATAAATTGACTTTTCGCCATCGTGTAAAAAAGCCAGAAATTTATTATTTCCTGGGCTTGCGGTCTTAAAGACATTGGAAACAATTTTCCTTGCAATCCAAAGGGCATCAAACTTATTGCTAACTGCGGCGATGAAGAACTTGTAAACCATGTATCAAAAACATCCCTTTCCGGAATCACGTCTTTTGAACCACATTTTCCGCAAGGTTTCAAAGGCTTGTGATTGAAAGGATTTACAGGCAATTGTTTCTCGTCGGCAAAAATTGTTTCATTACATTTCTTGCAATACCAAACGGGAATCGGAACTCCGAAATGCCTCTGCCTCGAAATGCTCCAATCCCATTGCAACCCGCGAATCCAATTGTCCAACTTGTGTTTCATGTGCTTTGGAAACCAGTTCAATTTTCCGGAAGCCTTGAGAAATTCTTTTTTTCTGTCCAAATATTTCACATACCACTGCATTGAATTTATTATTTCAATCGGCTCTCCGCTTCTCTCGCCTACTTGAACGACATGCGTAATTTTCTTCTGGTTTTTCAAAAGCCCGTGAATTTTCAAGTCAGAAATTATCGCCTTCCTTGCTTCCAAGATTTTCATTCCCCTGTACTTTCCCGATTTCTCGTTCATTGTTCCGTCTGGATTTATAAGCATCTTTAAAGGCAATTCATATTTTTTGTACCATTCAACATCTGTCAAATCTCCGAATGTGCAGCACATGACAATCCCTGTTCCTTTTTCCATGTCGACTTTCTCATCGGAAAGAATTGGAACCCTTACATTGTACAAAGGAGTGTGTGCATATTTTCCTATTAGTTTTTTATGGCGTTTGTCTTTTGAATTTACAAAAATCGCGACGCATGCTCCCAACAATTCTGGGCGCGTTGTTCCAATTAAAAATTCTTCCCCATTTTCCAATTTGAAAACCAAATCACTGAAATAAGAATCCATTTCTCTATCCTGAAGTTCCGCCTGAGCAATCGCTGTCTGAAAAACCACATCCCATAAAATCGGCGCCTCTCTTCTGTAAACCAATTTCTTTTTTGCAAGCTCCAAAAAACTTTTCTGCGAAACCTTTCTTGAATTGTCATCAATCGTTGAATAAAGGATTGAAAAATCGCAAGACATTCCGATATTTTTCCAGTCCTGAATGAAATCCGGAAGTTCTTTCTTCAAAAAATTCATGCAGATTTCAACAGCTTCCTCTCTCGTCTTTTTCCTCAAGTCAATGCCCAGATTTTTTTGTATCAATTTCTCGGTCGCCAAACCGTTATCATCGGTTCCAAACGGATAAAAAATCCTAAAACTACGCATTCTCTTGTATCTCGCAATGAAATCCTGCTGGCTGTATGAAAAGGCATGCCCCATGTGCATTTTTCCGGATACTGTAGGAGGAGGAGTGTCAATGGAATAAATCTTTTTCTTGGATTTTGAATCAAACTTGTAAATCTTTTCCTTTTCCCAGAACTTGCGGATTTTTTCTTCTGTTTCTTTGAAATGCGTTTCGCGTTTTAATGAAAATCTCTGATTTTCTTTGAAATTGTTTTCAGGCATAATCTAAATATAGAAGAAATATTTATAAAGTTATAATAATGGGAATTTTAATGGAACTTACAGATGTTGCAATAGATTTCATGGATGGGAATTTAAATTTTGCAAGATTGGCATTGTCTGCTTTTGTTCCAAGCAGAGATTTCAGAAATCATGCGGAATATGAATTTAACAGTCATCGTAAAACTGTTCCGTATTTAACGGGAGTAATAAATTCTATAGTAGTTGGTTCGACATCTATAATTGGCGGAACAATGGGATTATATTACATAATAAATTTAATTGACAAATTTTAAATTAAAATGGGAAGAAAACTTGACGGGATTGTTGATGGAATAAAAATGGCATTCGTACCAAAAGAGAAAATTAAAGGTGATACAAGAAATAGATACTATACCCATCAACTTTTTGAAACAAACCAAGAATATCGGCAAGCATTTCTAGTCGGGTGGGGTTTAACAGCAGGTTCAATTTTAATCATCAATAAATTTAAATATTCTCCATAACAAGTTTTTACATGGCTCAGGACAACAGGATAAATCTTCCCGGAGGATTCGGGGGATTGATGCGCTTTCAAGAGGAATACGCGAGTTATTTTAATCTGAAGCCGATTCACGTTCTCGCTTTTGTTCTTCTTGTTGTTGCTTTCCGAGTGGGATTGGAATTTGTGTATTAAAATACGCTCGCTTCGCTCGCATATTGATATAAAAATGTTAATGTGCAATCCCTATTTTAAAAATTGATGAAATTTATTTTATTATTAACTTGGTTTTACGGGAGGACGAACAACTCGACTTTGACAATCTTAAAATTACCAATAATAAAGTAGGGTTGCGAGGAGAGCAAATTTGCGAGGATTATTTGAAAAAAGCTAATATGCAAAATTCTTTACAGATGATTAATAATTGATAAAACTCGATTTTTACATTAATACTGGTTTTTAGGAGGTGGTCGAGGGTTGGAAGGTGGGGAATGGAAAACTATAAATAAACATATTTTCTTCTCAAAAAATGTTCCCAGGTTTTGACGCGAAAAAAATGCAGGCAATGATGAAGCAACTTGGAATTGCGCAGGAAAACATTGACGCTTCCAAAGTCATTATAGAAAAACCAGACGGAAAAATAATAATTGAAAATCCGAGTGTCACGAAGATAAAAATGCAAGGGCAGGAAACTTTTCAAATTAGTGGAGAAATTTCAGAGGAGGCTTTGATTTCTGAAGAAGACATTCAAACTGTCATTGAAAAAACTCATTGCAGTGAGGAAATCGCCCGCGAAACTCTTGAAAAAAATAACGGCGACCTCGCAGAAACAATTATGGAGTTGAGTTAATCCGCAAATTCCGGAAGCCGTTCTTGCTCAAATCTTAGTAATTCATTGGCTTCCTGATAACCTAATAAATTAAGAAATTCAATATTCTGGTTAATTTCATCTCCAACATAAATCAAAAATCCGTCTTTTTCACAATATTGCGGCAGAGTAAAAATATGTCTTTCAAATTTTCCAAGGGAAGACAAATCGAAAAGACCTGTTATTGAGCCTCTTCCAAATATCCAACCAGAATCATAATCATCATTTCTTGTTCTAGAGATATACCTTTCAGTTGGGATAATCATGGGAACATCTGGCCTGATTTCATCAGATTCCAGAATTCCAAGACTGAATCTTTCTTCATGGTTTGGATTCTTGAAAAGTTTTCCATGAAGTCTTCCGGGGATATAAGGAGTTATTTTTTGAGTAGCAATAAAAATTCTCTGTCCAATTTGTCCTTTTAATTTATTCTGCAAATCATAAAACCCACGTTCCCAACTATCCTCTTTTAAATTTTCCATTTCTATCAAAGATTTCCCAGTTATTTAAACATTTTCGTGATTTATTCCCGTAAACTTTTTTGTTTCTAAACAATCGTTAAGACAAGATATAAAAACCTCAACATCTTGTATGATTATGCGTCTAAAACACCAAAAAAATCCGTATGGAAGACATAATTCAGGAAAAAATCAGCGCCGACCATTTGCTTTATGTGAGTTTGAAATACACTAAAACGTGCGACGTGATTCTCAATCTGATTCTGCGCTGGAGAAAAATGATTGAAACCGCGATAGACGTGCTTTTAAAACACGCGAAAAAAAAGAAAAAAATTTCCTCGATGCCCGGAAATCCCGCCAAGAAAATAGAGGAAATAAGAAAACTTTTCAAGAAGGACAAGAATTTCCTTGATGTAATCGACATGTATGAAATGTTCCGAAAAGTCGAAGATTTGAGAAAGGAAAGAATCGGCGAGTTCAGGAAAAACGTTACATTGAAGATTTTCTACAGGGGCGAGGAAATAAATGTGAACCTCGACCAGCTGAAAATTTACGCGGACATGCTGGAAAAATTTATAAGCGCCACTAAACAATTTCTTCTACATTAGAACATTAGTTCTTCTGAATTTGCAAGCAAAAATGAAACGCGTAATAGTAATAACGTCTGGAAAAGGAGGTGTGGGAAAAACCACCACGGCGATAAATCTGGGAGCCGCGATAAGCCATTTTGGGCGCGATGTTTTGATTGTCGACGGGAATTTGACAACGCCAAATATCGGAGTGCATTTCGGCTCTCCCGAGGTTCCTGTCAATCTGAATCATGTTCTTTCTGGAAAGGCGGAAGTTTTCGAAGCTGTTTACGAGCATGAATCCGGATTGAAGATAATTCCATCTTCTCTCTCGATAAAGGAACTGAAAAGAATCAAGCCCGAGAGATTGAAGAATTTCAAGAAAGATTTCACGAAAGTTTCTGATATTGTTATCATGGATTCCGCGGCTGGCTTGGGAAACGAGGCAATGGCTCCGATTGCAATGGCTGACGAACTGATAGTCGTGACAAATCCGGAGATGCCTGCAATCACAGATGCCCTGAAAGCCGTGAAACTTGCGGAAGGAATGGGAAAATCAATTCTCGGAGTCATAATAACAAAAGTCAGAAAAGACGACATTGAACTCCAGCCGGAAACAGTCAAGGAAATGCTTGAATCTCCGATTTTGGGAATGGTTCCATATGATTTGCATGTTCCAATGTCTTTGAATTTGAGAAACGCCGTGGTTTTTAGCCATCCGAAATCCAATTCAGCCAGGGCTTACAAGGAAATAGCGGCAAAGATTCTTAATGTTCCGTATGATTCAAGAAAAGACGCGGAATCCATTTTGGAAAAAATCTTCGCCAAATTGAGATGGAAAAACAGATACGGATATGGATAACGCTCGCTTCGCTCGCTTAATTGGCTCGTTCTACGAACTCGCATTTTGATATAAATGTTAATGTATAAATAATTTAGTGTTAATTAATATGATAAAATTGTTGTTAATTAAAATTTAAATTTTAAGGGGGCGGGTGGTCGGGGGTTGAAACGGCGGGAGAATTAATCCTATCTCACTTTGCTCCCAACTTCCATATCTTTCTCAGGAGAAATCAAAACAACCTCGGTTTCCTGTTTATTTACAGCAGCCAAAATCATTCCCTGACTTTCAATTCCCCTTAGAGTTCTCGGCTGAAGATTTTGGACCAATATTATTTTTTTGTTTTTCAAGTCTTCCGAATTGTAATATTTCTTTATCCCCGCGCAAACGGTTCTCTTTCCAAATTCCTTTCCCAAATCAACAGTCAATTTGTAAAGTTTGTCCGCGCATTCAATGTCTTCGACTTTCAAAATCTTCGCAACCCTGAGGTCAACCTTGCTCCAGTCGTTGAAAGAGATGATTCCTTCTGTCATTTTTCTAATCCCTCATTTATTTCAAAATAAGCTTCTTTTCTAGAAGGGTCAAAAATTAATTTAGATTTGGTTTTTAACATAAAATCAATACCAAGCAAACTCGGTTGATTATTTCTTTCTTCTCCACTAATAGGAAATTGTACAGGCATTTCTACTTCCAAATTTCCATTGCTAAATTTTATGTTGGCATTTTCAAGAACTTTTGTAATTACTTTTCCTCCGCCAATGTTAACCGGCTTATTTTCACCTATCAATTTTCTAAGTTGGATTTTGGATAATCTTGCTCTTGCTAAATCAAGATTACCTATCATTGTTACCGGACTTCCGGTATCCACAATTGCCTGGATGGGCATGAACAGATTCAATTCTTTAGAACGTAAAATAAACTGAGCTACTATTCTCAATCCTCCTGCATAATTATACACTTGCAAAGGAACTCTTTTCATTTAAAGAATCAGAGTAAATCCTTCAGGATGAACAAACTCTATAAATATATAGGAAGGATTCTCTCCTCTTTTTTCAATTTCTTTTATTACAGTATCTATATTTTTATCTGAAACAATTGGTTTGGAATCTTTTATAGCTACGAATTTGCCTACAAAACCTTCTTTTTGCAGTCTCACTATATTTTTATGAAACCATTCGCTATCTTTCTCAAAATTTTCTAGTACCTGTAATTCTTGGCTTGTCATTTTATCAAAGAACTCTTTTTCCGTTTACAGGGTGAAATTTGTAGAGAATAAACTTTTTTAAATGTTACGCAAACAAAATCAACCCCTCTTTTCATAGTCTGTAACTAGCAAAATATCTTTATAAAGTTTTTCAGTTTCCAAAGATTATTTCAAACTTTCCTCGATTATCTTTTGCTCTTCTTTCGTGATGCCGTAGAGGGAATAAACACAAGAGTCGATTTTCTTTTCTAAAGAGTCTATTTGTTTTTTAATTAACTCTTTTTCTTTATCTAAATTAAGGTCTTCTAATTTTTTGCTCAATCCGATAATTAAATCTACTGCCCAAATAATTTCTTTATTTTCCTTTTTTATTATTGGTATCTTGACTAATGGCTCTTTATCTACTTGTAACTGCTCTCCTTGTTTTTTCCCATTATGATAGAGCCAGAAATAAATAAGTTTTGAGTTTAATAATCCTGTCAAGAACTTCATATTTATTTTACTGGTTTTAATCACATAATAAACTTGATTTACATAGCTATCAAAAGTTACAAAGGAAAAGCTTGGTATTTTACACTTTCTTATTGAGACAATTTTATCTCCTTTGAAAAAACTTTCCTCTCTTGTTCTATGGATGCCATATGGCTTAAAATCAGTTGTGATAATCTTTCTGAATTTATCCAAATGTTCTTTGATATTCGGGTATGGTTTAATCTCATTTGGATTTTTGAATTTAGAACTTGTATAAATAACCCAATATTTATTTTTATTATTAATTTTATATCTATCTATCTCATTAGGTGTAAATAATGGTTTAATCAATTCTTTTTCTTTTTCAGATAAGTTCAACTTTTTCTTTTCATTATCAGATAAAACAAAAACACCTTCGCCAACTTTGTATCCTTCACCCAAAACTTCAAGATGACCTTTATTAAGATATTCTTGCTGAACTTGTAACCCATTTGTTATTTCTTTTTCTGTAAGATAGAAAACATCTTGACTTTTCATTTTGTCAAAAATCTTCCCAATGTCTGAATTGACAAACATTATTAGTTTGTCTTTTAATTCAATAGGATTAATTTTTGCTTTAGATTTTTGTATCTTATCGCCGTCTTTCTTTGTAATGAGATAATTAGCCAATTCTTCTTTTGATATGTCTTTATCAAAAACTTTAAAGTAATCAACAGAATAAGCATGATTTGTTTTTTCTTTTTCTAATATGAATACCATAGTTTGAATGCTTGCTTCTTTAAACACCTTAAATTCATTAAAATCAAAGAAAGAAATTATTTTAGAATCAGATAATATTTTATTTCTTAAAATAGATGCTCCTGCACTTGTTATCCAATTATTTTGAGCTATATAGCTATGCAAACCGCCGTCTTTGAGTAAATCTAATGCTTTACAAGTGAAGAAATACCAAAAGTCCATTTTTCCTTGATAATATTTACTCATATCTGTTTTTTTCACCGCTTCAAAAATTTCTCTGTTAGTGTATTCTTTAACATAAGGGGGATTACCTATAATAACATCAAACTTAAAAGGAAATGCTTTTTCCCAATCAAAAGGATTAACTTTATTTAACTCTTCAATGGAAGAATCTAGTCTTTGTTGTGAGAAATAAGAAGAATCAACAACAGAATTACCACATCTAATATTATTATCTATATTAGGCAAAGTCCTTTCTTTAAATAATTTTAATTGCTGATTAACTGATTCTTTAGTTTCGTTTTCAAGAACTTTCAACAAAAGACTTAATTTTGTAACCTCAACTGCTTGTGCATCAATATCAACCCCGTGTATATTATTTAGTAAGACATTCTTTCTTATTTCTGTTGTTAGAAACCAAACCCCTTCTCTTGCTTGATAAATTTCTTTTTTGTATTTTGTTGGATTTTTCTTGTAGTATTCCAAAAGATAATTTAGAATGTAAGTATAAGCCCTTACTAAAAAAGTCCCAGAACCACAAGCAGAATCTAAGACTTTTATATTTTCTATTTGTTTGGGTGTTTTACCCTCTATTAATTTTCCTATCGTGTTTTTAATTATATAATCAACTACAAATTCAGGGGTGTAATAAACTCCTCCCGCTTTTCTCACTTCTGGTTTTTCTTCTACCTTTGCTTGATGAGAAGCAGTTAATCTTATTGTCTTCCCTAAAAATTTTTCATATACTTTGCCTAAAATCTCAATAGGTAAAACTGAAAAATCATAAGGAGATTTAGGATAATACAAATTTTCAATTATCTCCCTTAGTATTTTATCATCAATTACAAGATTAGAGGATAATATATCTTTTTTAAAATCAAAAATACCACTATTATATTTATCATCAGAATCCTTAAAAAAGGGTATTAAGTTCTTGTAAACAAATTCTTTTTTAGCAATCTCATCCAACTTTCCATACCTCTCAATGTTTTTATATTCAGCAATTATCAAAAATAAAATTCTGTCTATTATCTTTTGAATGGAATAATTTAATTCTGATATTGTTAGATTCTGATTTCTTATTGCTATATTCTTAGCCAAATTTTCTCTCCACTTTTCAATTTCTTTAAGAAACTCATTATCTACTTCTGTAGTGCCTTTAATATCTTTATTAGATTTAATATATCTTTCAAAGCTTCCTTTAAGCACAACATCTTTAGAAAATATCTCCCATATCTCATCAAATTTTGTTAAGTAATCTTGACAGGAAATTATTTTTATTCGTGCCACACTTGGATTATCTTTTTCATTTGGTTTAACTCTACAATCATATACAATAAATTCCTCAAAATCAGTTAAGATAGACAAAGGAATGCCCAAGTTCCATGCATAACGTCTTAATTGATAAGCTGATTCCCGACTTTCTTTGAGATTAATGAATGGTTTTTTGGCTTCAACAAAGAAAATTCTCTGTCCACCAATCCTAAAAGAATAATCTGGTGCTTTGGTATTACCTTCAATTTTTATAGCATCTTCATTTATAACTTCTTTAAATTGTTCTGAAAAACCCTGCTCATTCCCGATATCCCACCCTAAATAATGAAAGAATTTATCAATAAACTCTTTTCTCGCTTGTGCCTCTTTATAAGTCGGAAGTTTATATTGTTCTATATTCTCCTTAAATATTTTAATAATGTCTGATATGCCATTCCTCGCTTCTTCCTTGGTTATCATTTTTCAATTTTCCTAAACAAAGGCTCTGCCTTCTTAATTTTATTAGTCTTAAAAATCCTCGCGATTTTCTCCG
>JACOYL010000016.1 GCA_016181895.1 Candidatus Pacearchaeota archaeon | reverse complement strand
ATTAGTAGATGATGTCATAAATTCTCTTGCTACTGTAAATGAATGTTCTAAAGTCTTAAAAGAAAGTAGGGCTAAAAATATATTCGTTTTTTCTGTAGCCAGACATGTTTTATTATTTAGGGAGGGAATTAAAGAAAAATGAAGATTTATGATTTTATTTTGAGTAAAATAGCAGGAAATAGTGGAGCTTTGATGGATATTCTATTAAAGAAGTTTAAGACTTCAAAAAAAATATTATATGTATCAAATGATGATATTACATTACACCTTTCATTAGAAAAGATTAGAGATGAAGATATATTAGAGTTTTTGGAAAGAAGGCAAGAATTTCTAAAGGATAAATCAAGATATATTGATAAATGTAAGGAAGAGATAGATTGTCTTAAAAATAAATATAATATTTATATAATTTCTATTTCAGATAGTAATTATCCAAAACAATTAAGATCAATTAAAGATGTTCCATTAAATCTGTATGTAAAAGGAAAAATTGATTTTAATTTTTTAAAGAGCATAGCTATAGTTGGATCTCGAAATACTAGTTCTTATGCAAGAGAGAAAGTTTCAGAAATTTCTAAAGATTTATCTAAAGAAGGATTTTGTATAATTAGTGGTTTAGCGAGAGGTATTGACGGTCAGGCACAAAGTTCTGCAATTGCAAGCGGAGGTAAAACAATTGCAGTCTTACCATTTTTATCTGATAAAATCTATCCTCCAGAACATTCTAATCTAGCAAAAGATATATTGATTAATGGGGGGGCGATTATATCTGAGAATTTTCTTCTAAAAAAAACATATAATCCAGTACTCTTTACAGAAAGAAATAGATTAATTAGTGGCTTATCAAGAGCGGTATTAATAGCAGAGGGTTCAATTCCAAGCGGTTCTTTATCTCAGTATAATCATGCAAAAAATCAAAAAAAAATAATGTTTACATTAAAACCCATTAAAGAACATGAAGGGACACTTCTTCCTGAAAAAATAATGTCAGAAGGAGGTTTCGGGATAAATTCTTCTAAAGAGATAATAGAAATATTGAATAAATTAGGTTATCAAAAAAAATTGTATGAGATTACATAGAATTTCTCCCTTCTCTATTCTTCCTATTTCCCAACCCCGTAAAAATCTTCAAAAACCTTTTTAAATGGGGATTTTCTATTCTTTTCATTCCAGGGAAAGATAATGGCCGCAAAGAAATCACCGAGGAAAGGAAGCCTGCAGTACTGGCCCAGAAAAAGGGCTGAGAAGTTTTTGCCTAGTGTAAACTGGAATGCGATAAAGAGTTCTTCGAAACATCTTAAAGGTTTTCTTTGCTACAAGGCGGGAATGACTTCTCTTGTTGTTTTGGACAACACGCCGAATTCAATGACAAAGGGAAAAAAAATTGTGATTCCGGCGACGATTCTCGAATGCCCGACGATGAAGATTCTTTCCTTGAGATTGTACAAAGACGGCAAGGTTGCAAAAGAAATTCTTGCCGAAAGTCTTGACAAGGAATTGAAAAGGAAAATCAAATTGCCGAAGGCGAAAAAGCATTCCATTGGAGAGGTAAAATCCGAAGATTATGAGGATGCTCGGATTTTGGTTTATTCCCAAGCCAAAAAAACAGGATTGAAAAAAACTCCAGACATTTCTGAAATAGGATTGACTGGAAGCATCGAAGAAAAAATCAACTTTGCCAAAGAGCACATGAACAAGGAGATTTCCGTTGTTGATTTTTTTCAGAAAGGGCAATTGGTTGATTTGAGAGGTTTGACAAAAGGAAAAGGACTTGTGGGGCCTGTAAAAAGATTTGGTATAACGTTGAAGCAGCACAAATCCGAGAAAGGACAGAGAAGACCTGGTTCTTTGGGACCTTGGCATCCTCCAAGAGTCACTTTCAGAACCCCGTTAGCAGGACAACTTGGAATGTTTACTCGTGTGATTTATAACAACAAAATAGTCTTTGTCGGAAAACCGAATGAAAACGACAAAAGACTGAAGAACATAAAGAATTACGGAAACATCACAAACGATTTCATAATGGTTCAAGGTTCTGTTCAGGGTCCTGCAAAAAGGCAGTTGCTCATAACTTCTCCATTAAGGGAAACAAAAAAGCAGAAAAAGAAAATCTATGAGGTGATAGAACAATGACATATAAAATTGATGGAGATTTGGCGAGAAAAGGAATGGAAGAAGTGTTAAAAATAGCAGTAAACAGATTTGAAAGTGCATTTGAAGGAGATAGAAATTTGGACCTTCAAACAATAGTTAATGATTATTTTAAGGCAAGCGAGATTGCGAGAGATGTTGGAGTTAATACCTTGCTTTACGACGATATTTTGCTTTCAAAAACTAAAGAATTAAAACAAAGATACGGAGTTGAAATAAAATGACAAAAGCAAATGTATTTGATTCAGAAGGCAAAAAGGCAAGGCAGATGGAATTGCCGAAGGCATTTTCTGGGAGAATTCGCGAGGACATTGTTTCAAAGATTTTGGAAGGAAAGAAAATAAAACAGCCTTATGCTCCAACACCACTTGCAGGACACCAGCATTCCGCCGCCGGAATCTTAAGTCACAGAAGACATGTTTGGAAATCAGACAGGGGAAAGGGACTTTCAAGATTGCCGAGAAAAATCATGTCCCGAAGGGGGAGCCAATTCAATTGGGAAGGTGCAACCGCTCCCCACGCAAGAGGAGGGCACAGGGCGCATCCTCCGAAAATTCTTCACATGCTGAACAGGATAAAAGTGAACAAAAAAGAAATGAATCTTGCATTGATTTCAGCGTTGAGCGCGACGGCGAATAAATCCAGAGTTTCAAGAAAATACGCAAGAATCGAGGAGAAAGACATAAGGGAACTTCCGTTTGTAATTGAAGGAAAAATCTTGGGATTGAAAACAAAAGAACTTCTTAACACAATAAAAAACATGCTTGGAGAAAAATTGTTCCAAATCGCGACAAGGAAAAAATCAGTAAGAGCAGGGATTGGAAAATTAAGGGGAAGAAAATACAAGCAGAGTGCAGGACTGCTTGTTGTTGTCGGCAAAAAAGAAAAATTGAAAACCAGCGTTTTTGATTCCGCAAATGCAAATAATTTGGGTGTTTTGGATTTGGCAAAAGGCGGATTGGGAAGGCTTGTTGTCTATACCGAAGATGCAATTAATGAATTGGGAGAAAAATACAAATGATGCCGAAAGAAAAACTTCCGATTGTCGTCGATTTGGAAATGTCCGGTTTGAATCCAAATGAAAACGGCATATGGCAAATCGGAGCCGTTGACTTGAACAACCCCGAGAAAATATTTTTCGAGGAATCAAGCATCGACGACGACGAAAAAGTTGACGAGGAATCTTTGAAGATAATCGGAAAAACAGAGGAGCAATTAAGGAATTCAAGAAAACAATCGCAAAGGGAAATGGTTGAAAAATTCATGCAATGGATTGAACTTCGTCCTTTGAGAAATCTTCTTTGCCAGAATCCGCAGTTTGACGCCGGTTTTTTGGCAGAGAAGGCGAGAAAATATGGAATAAAGAAAACATTTCATTATAGGAGTTTTGACTTGCATTCAATCGCGCAAACCATTTATCACATGATAAAAGGAAAATTTTCAACGCACGAACACAACAGCTCGATGAATTTGAAAAGCATACTTGAATTTTGCGGGGTTCCCGATTTGAGAATGCAAATGATGGACGGAAAGGTTGTTCAGGAAGGAAATCCGCACAATGCATTGGAAGACGCTAAACTCACGGGAGAATGTTTTTACAGATTGCTTTACGGAAAAAATCTTTTTCCGGAATATTCAAAATACAAAATCCCGCATTATTTGGAGGTTAATAAAAAATGAAATTAAAACCGATAACAACAGAGAAAGCGGTAATGATAATCGAGAAAGAAAACACGATGATGTTTGAAACGGAGAAGGAAAATCCAAGGGACGAGATAAAAAAGGAAATCGAAAATCTTTTTGAAGTAAAGGTTGAAAACGTGAGAACTCTTGTAAGAGGAAACAAGAAAAGGGTTTACGTCAAATTAAAAAAGGAATTTCCCGCAATTGATGTTGCGACGAAATTGGGATTGATGTAAAATGAGGAAAAAATATGATGTTGATTTAATGAAAATTAGTGAAGGGCTTAAAGAGTTAATGATGTACAGAGTAAATAGAATATTATACAGCAAAGGGCAAGTTAGTTTAGTCTTCGCTGTAACAGATTATGTTAAAGCAATGGAATTAACAGAATCTTTTGGAATTGATTGCACTGAATATAGAGATATTATTGGAAATTTCATACTCAAAAGTAAATTGGAAAAATTATCAAAATAAAATGGCAAAACGCATAATTTCACAGGCAAGGGGAAAGGGAAGCGGGACATACAGAGTCAGAAGAAAGGCTTTCAGGTTTGAATTGAAATATCCTTCAAGGCTTGATGGAGAAGGAACAGTTATAAAACTTCAGGATTCCGCCGCGCACACCGCGCCGCTTGCAAAAATACTTTGCAATCAAGGATTTTTTTACATGCCTGCATTCGAGGGAATGATTGAGGGACAGAAAATAAAATTCGAAGGAAACGAAATCAAGGAAGGAAACATCTTGAAATTGGAAAACATTCCCGTAAAGACAAGGATTTACGACATTGAATCACGCCCGGGAGACGGCGGTGTTTTCATAAAGACGGCGGGAAGTTCCGCCGTTGTCAGCAGAGTCATAGGAAAAAATGTTTTCGTGATGATGCCGTCGAAAAAAGAAAAGAAATTCAATCCGAATTGCAGAGCTGTTATTGGAATCATTGCGGGAAGCGGAAGATTGGAAAAGCCTTTCATGAAAGCGGGAAGAAAACATCATCTCAAAAAAGCAAAGGGAAAACTCTGGCCGAGAACTTCAGCGGTGAAGATGAACGCGATAGACCATCCGTTCGGTTCCGGAAGGGGAAAAAATCCAAAAAGCAAGATTGCAAAAAGAAACGCGCCCGCGGGAAGAAGAGTCGGGCATCTAAGGCCGAGAAGAACTGGAAGGAGAAAGAGATAATTAAAATGAAAAATAAAATGGTTGCTGGATTCATAAAAACCCGCTGGAGGTTTTTATAATGGCAGAAGAAGAAACAAGAAAAAAGCAAATATTCAGGGGAATGCCTGTGGAAGAACTGAAAAACCTTGATGTAAGGGAGTTTGCAAAATTTTTGAAATCAAGGCAGAAAAAATTCGTCTTAAGGCATTTCAATGAACTCGAGGATTTCACAAGCAGGGCAAAGAAAAAAGTTTCGAAAAACAAGCCTATTAGAACACACAAGAGGGATTTGATTGTCGTTCCGGGAATGATAGGGATGAAAATTCACATTTACAACGGAAGAGCATTCCTTCCGATAGAAGTCACGTGGGAAATGCTCGGACACAGGTTCGGGGAATTCGCTCCGACAAGAGGAAAGACAAAGCATGGAAAAGCAGGAGTCGGGGCAACCAAGGGTTCAAAATCCAAGGCGAAGAAATAAATAACAAAAATGGTAGAAGAAAAAAAACACGAACATGAAGAAGCTGAGGAAAAAAAGATAATCTTAGTCGATGCTGTTCATTGTCTTGTTGATGAAGAAGGGAATGTAAATGAAAAAATGAAAAATTATTTGGACTCATTGGAAAATAAAAAAATAATCTTAACAAATGCTCCAAAAGAGAAACACAAAATATTTTTTAAACATATTAAAGACTATGAGATTTTTACCCTTGAGAATAATCCAAGCAAGAAAGACCCAGAATATTACAAAAAATTCCTAGAGAAATTTAAATTAAATTCAAAAAATGCGGTTTATTTTGAACATGATGAAGATAGTATTAAATCTGCCAAGTCTGTTGGGATAAACACCGTTCTTTACAAAAATAATTTAGAGGAAATTAAAGATTTTATTAATAAAAATATAAAATCAAAAGAAAAAATCGAAGAAGAAAAAACAGAAACAAAAAAGCATGCCGAAAAAAAACAGAAAGAAATTAAAAAGCCGAAAAAGGAAATCGCCATGGTAAACGCCCTTTCATTGCACATGTCAACCAAGACGGCGGCTGCGATTTCCAAATTCATCAAGGGAAAGGAAATCCAGAAAGCAATCAATGAGTTGGAAGAAGTCGCGAGAATAAAAAAACCTATTCCCATGAAAGGTGAATATCCCCACAGAAAGGGAAAAATCATGTCAGGCAGGTTTCCACAGAAAGCCGCGAAGAATTTCATAAAATTGCTCAAGAGTCTTTCAGCGAATGCAAATTTTTTGGGAGTAGAAAATCCGAGAATTTCAGAGGCGATATCAAACATCGCGCCGAGGCCTTATGGGAAATTCGGAAGTGTGAGAAGAAAAAGAACCCATGTCAGATTAATCGCGCGAAGGCATGGAGAAAATAAATTGAAAAATAAAATGGTTGCAGAATAATGGAAGAAAAAAACGTCGTCAAATTCAAGAAGGAAGAGTTTGCGGTGAAGGAGTACATAAAAAACTCGCTTGGAAAGGGAAAAGTCAGCAAGGTAAGAATTGAATACACTCCGATAGGGGAAAAAATAATAATCGCGACAAGCAAGCCCGGACTTGTAATCGGAAGGGGCGGGGAAAAAATCGACGAGCTTACCGGAATTTTGAAAAGAAGATTCAAATTGGAAAATCCGCATGTCGAGATAGAAGAGATAAGAAATCCCGAATTTGACGCGCAAATAGTTGCAGATGAAATCGCCATGACATTGGAAAACCTTGGTCCCATGAAATTCAAAGTCATTGCATACAGGATGCTGCAAAAGATAATCAATGCCGGTGCACTCGGAGTGGAAATAAGGCTCGGGGGAAAACTGCCGAGCGCTAGGGCAAAACAATGGAGATTTTCATACGGACTCTTGAAAAAAACAGGGGATTCCGCGAAAATCGTCGACAGGGCGCAGGCTGTTGCCCAAACAAAGCCGGGAACAGTCGGAATAAAAGTTTCGATACTGTCGCCACACGCAAAAATAGAAGACAGAATCATCATCGACGACGAATTCATGAAAAAACTGAAGGAACTCGAGTTGAAAAACGCGGAAATCAAGGCGAAGCCAATTAAAAAAACGCGAAAAAAAACCGAAAAATAAAAATGAAAAATAAATTTTTCAGCATACAAAGCGATTGGCATAGCGATTACGTGCCATTGCATAGGCATCGCAACGAGTCGCGAGACGCGGCGAAAACAAAGCATCGCCAAAGCAGGAGTTTTGCATAATGGCAACATTGAAATTCAAGGAGATAGAAAAAATGAACAAAGAAGAGAAGGAAAAAAAACTGAAAGAACTCAAGATGGAATTGGTGAAATCGCAAAGCAACGCTTCAAAGTCTATAAAGACAAAGGAAATTAAAAAAATCATCGCACGCATATTAAGTTCAAACAAAAATAAATAACAATGGAAATTTGTCCGAAATGCGGCCTGCCGATGCAGGCGTGTGTATGTGAGCAGATTGTGAAAAGCTCGCAGAAAATACAAGTGACGACGGAGAGAAAAAAGTTCGGAAAAACCGCGACAATCATTTCCGGCTTCGAACCGGGAATGGACATAAAGAAAATCGCGAAGGCGTTGAAAAACGAACTTGCGTGCGGCGGAACATACAAAGACAATGCCGTGGAGTTGCAGGGAGACCACACTAAAAAAGTGAGGGCAATCCTTGTGAAACTCGGGTTTGACGAAGAGGCGATAAGTTAAGCATACACAAAAAAACAAAATGAAGAAGGAAAAGAAAACGGAAAGAACAGAGAGAGAAATGCCAGTTGAAACTATGAAAAACCAAGAAGAATGCGAGGACAAAAACTGCCACGTACATGGAAATTTGAAAGTCAGGGGAAAAACATTCGAGGGAACAGTAATAAAAAAATTCCCGAAGAGGGTCGTCATAGAATTTGAAAGAATGATTTTCGTGAGAAAATACGAAAGATACATGAAAGGAAAAACAAAAATTCACGCGCATCTGCCTTCATGCATGGAAAACCAAATCCATGTGGGAGATTTGATAAAAGTCCGAGAGTGCAGGCCGTTGAGCAAGATAATCCATTTTGAAGTCATTGAAAAAATAAAAGGAGGAAGGGAAAAATGAAATCAAATCAGAAATTTTCGTTCATTAGAGATAAATCGGGGGCACAAATAAAATGAAAGCGATAACAGCAAGGGCGACAAGAGGTTTGAATCTCGGGGCAAACGTGATTACCGCCGACAACAGCGGGGCAAAAATCGTGAGAATAGTTTCCGTAAAAAGATTGAAGGCTGCAAAGGGAAGGCAGGGTTTTGCAAAAATCTCGGACTTCGTGAAAGTCAGCGTGAAAAAGGGAATTCCCGACATGAAGGGAAAAGTCTTCGACGCGATAGTGATAAGAATAAAAAAACCGTACAGAAGGCCAAACGGAGAAAGGGTTGCATTCGAGGACAATGCCGTCGCCATTTTGAAGGACGACAAGGGAAATCCAAAAGGAACGCAAATTAAAGGCCCTGTTGCAAGGGAGGTTTTGGAGCGCTGGCCGAGCGTCGCGAAACTGGCGTCGGTGGTGTATTAAAAAATAAAATGAAGAAAAAATTTTCAAAGCACTGGAAGGGAAGCAAATTGCCGAGAAAACAAAGAAAGTATGCCACAAATCTGCCCCTTCATTTGAGAAAAAAACTTCTTAGCATTAATTTGTCAAAGGAACTCAGAAAAAAATACAACAAAAGAAATGTTCCCGCAAGAAAAAACGACACTGTAAAAATAATGCGCGGAAAATTCAAGAAAAAGCAGGGAAAGATAACGGAAGCAAGGCTTAAAACAGGGAAAATAATTGTCGAAGGAATCCAAAGGAAAAAAATGGACGGTTCCAAAGTCAACATTCCGATGAGGGCTTCAAACCTTCAAATAATTGAGTTGAACCTCGACGACAAAAGGCGTTTCGGAATTGCAAAAGATAAAAACAAAGAAAAGAAAACAGGAGAAATGAAAAATGCATCTTAAAAGACAGGAAGTGCCGAAGAGATGGCCGATAGAAAGAAAGGGGACGACATACGTAGTCAGACCGAGATTCAATTTGAAAAACGGGGTTCCCGTTCTCGTGGTTTTGAGAAACATGCTGAACCTCGCCAAAAACAGGAAAGAAGTCAAAAGAGCGATTCATCTGAAGCAGATTCTTGTCAACGGAAAAATCGTGAGAGACGAGAAAAACTCTGTTTCGTTGTTCGACACAATATCAATAATTCCTTCCAACGAACATTACAGGATTGAATTGTCAAAAGGAAAAAAATTCGACCTTAGAAGGATAAAGGAGTCGGAGTCAATGGGAAAAATAGCAAAAGTCATCGGGAAAAAAATCCTCAGAGGGAAAAAAGTGCAAATAAATCTAAGCGACGGAAACAACATTATTTCAGAGATGAAATGCAACACGAATGATTCAATTTTGCTGAACATGAAAAGCAAAAAACCCGAGAAATGCATTCCATTTAAGGAAAATGCAAAAGCGGTTGTTTTCGAGGGAAAGCACATGGGAGAAAGCGGAAAGGTCGAAAAAATAAGTCACGAGCACAAAATGGCCGAGATAAACGTCGAAGGGAAAAAAGTCAACGTGTTAATTAAACAAATCATCGTCGTGGAATAATAGAAAATGAAAAGCGATTACGCATACGCATCGCGAGGCGCGAAAATGAAAACAGGAAATTTTCATGTTTCCCTTAAAAACCAAGTAAAATGAAAAACAAAACAAAAAAGGAAAATCCGATGAGAAAAATAAGAATAGAAAAAATTGTTTTAAGCGTCGGAGGAACAGGAGAGGAGCTTGAAAAAGGATTCAAACTTCTGCAGTTTCTCACGGGAAGAAAGCCCGCGAAAATGAAGTCGAGAAAAAGAATTCCCGCCCTCGGAGTCAGGCCGAATCTTGAAGTTGGGGCAATGGTGACAATCAGAAAAAATCCGGAGAATTTTTTGAAAAGAATGCTTGTTGCTGTGGACAACACACTTAAGGAAAAGCAAATCAGCGAGAATAATTTTTCATTCGGGTTGAAGGAATACATTGAAATTCCGGGCGTCGAATATCAAAGAGAAATAGGAATAAAGGGGCTTGACGTCACGGTTGTTTTCAAGAGAACGGGAAGAAGAACAGGAATAAAAAAAATCGGAAAAGGCAAAATCCCGGGAAGGCAAGTAATTTCAAGGGAAGAAATAATAAAATTCATGGAGGAAAATTTCAAAACGAAATTCAAATCAAAATGAAATCAAATCAGAGATTTTCATTCATTGGAAATAAATTCGGAGACAGTTTCAAGACAAAAGGCAAAGCCTTTAGATTTGTAGTTTTTGAAAAAACATCAAAATGACAGCAAGTGATTGGAAAAAAACACTGAATCAATTGAAAAGCAAGCCCGAAATCGCGGCAAGATTCACGAAGTACAACAAGCCCAAAGAAAGAAAAATCGGCATAGCGACGAAAAAATGCGAGCGCTGCGGAAGATTCGGCGCGCACATAAGCTCATACGGATTAAACTTATGCAGGCAGTGTTTCAGGCAAATCGCCACTGAAATAGGCTTCAAAAAATACAGTTAAAATGAAAAATAAAACGGTTGCCGGATTTACAATATTAAGGAAAAGTTCGCGGAGGTTTTTATAATGTCACAGGATACGGTTGCAGACGCAATAAACATGATAAGGAACGCCAACAAGGCGGGAAAGGACAGTGTTGAAATAAAAAGAATTTCAAATTTGCTGATTGAAATCCTGAAAATCATGAAGCAAAAAGGCGTGATAAAAAAATACAAAATCGACGGCAAAGAAAAATCAATAGAAGTTTCAATAGGAGACTTGATTGAATGCAGAGCCGTGAAACCACGGTTCACATGCTCTGTCCATGACATTGAAAAATACAAGAGAAGATACCTTCCCGCAAGAAACATAGGAACAATGATAATCTCGACAAACAAGGGATTGAAAACCCACGAGGAAGCAGAGGAAGAAGGAATCGGAGGAAGCCTGATTGCATATTTTTATTAAAATGAAAAATAAAAAAATTATCTCAATGGTTACTGGATTCAAATGAGAAGGGAAATTTTCCAGGAAATTGAAATTCCTCAAGGAGTCGAGGCCGAGGTAGAAGGAAATATGATTGTAATAAAAGGAAAGCACGGGGAAAACAGGAAAAAATTCAACATGAGAAAATTGAAAATCGGGAAAAAAGACAACAGGATTTTCATCGGAAGCAAGGTTGCGACAAAAAAAGAGAAAAGGCTGATAAACACAATTGCAGCCCATTTGAAGAACATGATAAAGGGAATCGAAAAGGGATTTGAATACAAATTGAAAATAGTCTACAGCCATTTTCCCATAACTGTCGAGTTGCATGAAAAAGAAGCGGTAATAAAAAATTTTCTCGGGGAAAAGATACCGAGAAAATCCAAAATTCTTTCAAATGTCGACGTGAAAATAGACAAGGATTACATAAAGGTATTTTCGTCAAACAGGGAATCCGCGGGGCAAACTGCCGCGAATTTTGAGAAAGCAACTTGGATAAGGCTGAAAGACAGGCGCGTGTTCCAAGACGGGATATTCATAATAAACAAGGCGGGAAAGGAAATATGACATTTTTGAGAAGAAGCTGGTACAGGTTTTCAAGGCTTGGAAAAGGCAGGAGAAAAAAGCAGAAATGGAGAAATCCCACCGGAAGGCACAACAAAATCAGAAAAAAACGAAAAGGATATTCCGCAAGAGTCAGCATAGGATATTCCAAAGACAGGAAAACAAAGGGGAAAATAATGGAAAAAATCCCGAAAATGATTTACAATGCAAAAGAATTGGGAAGAATTGGGAAGAAAGAAATTGCAA
>JACOYL010000020.1 GCA_016181895.1 Candidatus Pacearchaeota archaeon | reverse complement strand
GCTTTATTACACAAACGAGGAAGAATGGGGCGCTGCGCTTCTTGCATATTCAAGCAAAAGAGGAGCTGGAATTGGCTTGAGAATAATCGCAAGATTCAAGGGCTTTAAATTAAACCAGCATGGATTGTTCAACAGAAAAACGGGAAGATTCATTGTAGGAAGAACAGAAAGGGATATCTATCGTGCTTTGGGCAGAAAGTACAAAAAACCAGAGGACAGATGAAAATTAAAGTGAAGGTTCACGCAAACTCGTCACAGGAAAAAATTAATAAAATTAATGACAAAAGCTACGAGGTATGGATTAGGGAAAAACCGATTGAAGGAAAGGCCAATGCCTATTTGATCAAGATGTTAAAAAAGTATTTTAAGGAAGAAGTAAAACTTATATCCGGGCATATGGGAAAAAATAAGATATTTGAGATAAAACTATAAAATTAGAATGAAAGCGTTATCTTTAAAACAGCCGTGGGCGGAACTTGTTTTGGGAGGGAAAAAGAAAATTGAATTAAGAAAATGGAACACTCATTTTAGGGGAAGATTTTTAATTCATGCCTCAAAGATTCCTGATAAAAATGCCATGAAAATATTTGGGTTCGAAGGTCTTCCTACAGGAAAAATAATGGGCATGGCCGAATTATTTGAAGTAAAGGGATACAAAGATGACAAGGAATTTAACAAAGATAAAAAATTGCACTTGGCCACAGGAAATTTCAGAGGGTATGGGTTTATACTTAAAAATGTTAAAAGGATTGGTCCAATTCCTGCCAAAGGAAAATTAAATTTTTGGGAGTTTAAAAAATGAAATACGAATATGCGCCGGATTTGCAGGAAATAACAGAGTAGATTTACAAAGCATTAGGGAGAAGATACAAGAGTCCAAAGGAAAGATGAAGACAAGGCCTGCTATTTTTTATCGTAAGGGGGCGCGCCATATCCAACCATTGATAGCGCCTTGTCCTTAAGATTTTTGTTCCTCAGCTTAATCATTACCAGATCCTGGCTATGGCTAGAATACAACGGAATTTTGGAAATTGTCATATATCCTTGAGATTCCAAAAAACCGATTATTTCAGATTGATCAGCTCTGACGTCCAAAATTATTGCATCTTTAGGAATTTCTAATTCCGCCTGCCTTAACATAAAAGAAGCAAAGTTCCTTCCCCTTAATTTTGGATGAATCCTAAGGTTTTTTATTTCCATAAATTCGCTAACCTGTTTATGCCTTTGGAATATTATATCTCCAACAGGAACTCCATTGCTAAATGCTACAATTCCCTGTTTTATGCCTTGTCTTAACTCACTCTCTGCCTTATCAACCCATTGACCATAATTCGGATAGCCAAGATCATGTGATTCTATAAATGAAATTGCTGCATCAATAGTTTTCTGTCCAATGCTTCTAAAAGCAAAATCCAAACGCATCAAATCTCCATGAGATAAACATTTAAAAAAATTACTATACTGTAAATCTGCATGAAATACGAATACGCCCCTGATCTGCAGGAAACGGCGGAGGAGATTTCCAAGCTGTTGTTTCCGCATGTGATAATGGAAAGGGTAAAATGCTTCAGGTCTTACGGTTCGGCAGGCAGAAACACTGTTGCAAGATGCCACACCGTCGGGAAGCTGATTCAAAAAGCCTTGGGAATAAAGGCTCATTACGTGCTTGAGTTCATCTCTGAAAAATTTGACAGGCAGACAGAGGGCGAAAAGATAAAGGTAATAATTCATGAACTGATGCACATTCCAAAGACCTTCGGCGGCGGCTTCAAGCACCACGACTACGTCTGCGACAAGAATATAAACCTCTTCTATAAAAAATACGAAAACACTAAAGGAAAAAAATTCGAGGCGCCATGGTTTTAGTAAGGCATAATGGAAAAAGAATAAAAGTGCTGGCAAGGAAAGTTTCTTTGTTCAGCACAGGATTCATGTTCAGGACAAAAAATACCGGAAACATTGTCTTCGAGAACCTCAATGGAAGGGACTTTGCATTGACTTCATGGTTTGTCTTCTTCCCATTTTTGGTGCTTTGGCTTGACAAGAGGAAAAAAGTTGTTGATTTTAAGGTTGTAAATCCCTTTGAGATGAGCATAAGGTCGGTAAAGGGGGCGGATTGCATAGTGGAAATCCCCGTGAACAGGAGGAACAGAAAAATAGTCGGGTTTTTCGTCGGCAAAGAAAAGTTTAAAAACAAAAGATGGCTTGGTAAGCCATAAAGATAAAAGGAGGTAATATGGGAAAAGTAATT
>JACOYL010000018.1 GCA_016181895.1 Candidatus Pacearchaeota archaeon | reverse complement strand
GTCAATGATTGTAATCTGGAATTTCTGCGTAAGAATTTTTTTGTAGGCAAGGTCTATTGTAACTCCCCTTTCCCTTTCCTCCTTTATGTTGTCCATGACATATGCGAACTCAAATCCGATTTTTCAGTGCTTCTCGGCTTCTGCCTTGAGCTTTGTCATTTCCTGCTCCGGAACAGCACCCGTATCGTACATCAGCCTTCCCACTATTGTCGACTTTCCAGCGTCGACGTGTCCCACGAACACGACGTTCATGTTTGGTTTTTCCTTTGCCATTTTTGTTTTCTGTCTCTAAAGTTAAATGTTAATTTTCCTTAGAAAATTGCGCACTGTTTAATAAAAATAATCCTTTATAAATTTTTCCCCGAAAAAATTTATTCATAGAATCCCATGATGGGTGTTTGTACATTAGATATGTCCCTTAATCGGCAATCCACGCCCAATCCTTTGGACAATAATTTGATTATTTTAGAATATTCCCTAAATTCCAGATGAGCTAAAACACAATATCCATCGTTATCCGGAGAATAAGGCCTATTCAAAAATTCGAAATCTGCTTCATCCAAATTTAGATTAGGGTTGTTTATCCTAAAAACATCTGGTATGTCAACTGGTAGATTCCTATAAACAGACGGTGCATTAAACGCAGTGTAATACAACCACTCTTGCTTTGGAGTCTTTTTAGATTGTCCAATGATTGTATCAGGTCTTCTCAAAAATGTAATGTGCGTAAAGGGCATATTTTCAAAATAAGAATGCCCATTGCTAACAATCTCTTGAAATTTCTTGCCCATAAACAATATCAAAAAAAAGTGTTTAAAAATATTTGTTTATTGGACTTTCAGCTTGTCCTTTATTGCTGCCTTTATTTTCATCAAAATCTCTTCTGGAACCTCAAAATCCCTGTTGTAAGGGGCGTAATTTCTTCCGAAATTTTCATCGGTGAATTTTACCTTGAATTCCTCTTGTCTTGATATTGGCCTTGGTATCAAATCTTTTCCAAAGGTTTCGTCTACAAAATTAAATCCGTAAAAATTTCTCGGATGTTTATATCTTGGTATTACGTGGGCGTGCAAGTGTTTCGCAACATTGGAGAATATGGCATAGTTGAACAAATCTGGCTTGAAACTTTTTGACAAGGCTTCTTTCAATTTTTTTGTTATGAGAATAAATTCTTCAATTTCTTCCCTTGTCAAGTCAAAAAAATCAACAAAATCTTCCCGTTTTGCCCAAATGTAGCATCTTCCCAAAAAATACTGGTTTTCATGCAAATAGATTTTCCAGTGCCTGAAATTATCGCTTATCAGAAATTTCTTATATTCTTCCTTATCTTTCATAAAAACCGAAAAATAACGGGCTATAATAATTTTTTGTTTTGTTTTACTGGTTCTCGGCAAGACCTTTTATTGTTCCCGCTTATGATAAATTTCCAGAAAGGTTAATGCATCGTCTCTTTTCGAGTGCGCATAAGAGAGCCTGAACGGAGCGATATAGACCTCTCTCGTCCCTTTCCTGTTATATCTCATCGGCTTTCCAACCTTCGGGTTCTTTATTATTTTACCGATTTGTTTTCTTATTCTTATCTTTATTGATTCGTCAAATTTTTTAAATTCACGCTCAAATTTTTCAGCGAAGATAACTTTCACCATTTCTCAATTTCTTTTAAGAATTCTTCGCTTGGCATTTCCTTGAATTTTCCATCGTCAATTTCCTGCCAAGCTTCTTCTGTTTTTCTAGCGAATTCTAAGTCATCCTCTAATAAAGTTTTCATTTTGGCAAATTCTCTTTTTAAGTGTGTTAATTCTTCATTGACTTTGTTTATATTTGCTTGTTCCATTACCATACAATAATTGAGAAATATTTAAGTTTATTGGTTTTCCGCAAGTCCCTTCCTGCTTCTTATCTTCCTTATGACATCCGCCTGTATTGAATTTGGTGTTTTTTCGAACAGTTGGTCAAGCAGCGAGCTAACGCCGCGGCCTTCTGTCGCGCTTCTCAAATCGTTTGACCAGCCAATCATTTCCGCTACGGGAATCTTTGCCTTGACTCCGACCATTCCAAACTCGTGCTTGACGTCAAGCATCTGCCCTCTTTTGCTTCCGACGAGTTTTGTAGCCTCTCCGAGAAAGCTTTCCGGAACCTCAATCACGTGGATTTGTATCGGCTCGAGGAGGAATGCGTTTACGGATTTCATCGCCTCTGTGATTGATTCCCTTATAGCGGGATAAACTTGTGCGGGACCGCGATGAATTGCATCCTCGTGCAGCCTCGTGTCAACAAGCGAAACTTTCATCTTCATGCAAGGTTCACGCGCCAAAGGGCCTTGGGACATGACCATCTCAAATGCGTCCATGACCATTCCAAGAATTTCCCCTATGTGAACTTCCCCGCGGGTTTCATCGAGAAACATGTTTCC
>JACOYL010000022.1 GCA_016181895.1 Candidatus Pacearchaeota archaeon | reverse complement strand
GTTGAGTATCCCAACTCAACTTCATAATCAAACTAGAAATAAAAATCAAACGCAATTCATCCGTCGGCTAAAGCGGACGGATTTCTTGCGAAGATTTAAAACATATTTCTCTTTATATTCAGATGACAAAAAAAGTGGTTCTTTACTCAACTAAATGGTGTCCGTGGTGTAAAAGAGTTCGCGAGTTTCTAAAATTCAAAAAAATCAAATTTGTCGAAAGGGATGTTGAGAAAAACAAAAAGTACAGAGAGGAAGCGGTGAAGAAATCAAAGCAAATGGGCATACCGGTTACGGACATCGACGGAAAAATAATTGTGGGTTTTAATGAGGAGAAATTAAGAAAGGAATTGGGAATAAAATGAAAAAAGGATTATTTGAAGTAAAACCCATTGATTTCGGAGTTGAGACTGAAAGAATTAGCGAAGAAATTGATAAAATTATTTATGGATGAAATAATTTAAAAAGAGGTTATTTAACATATTGCAATCTTCCAGGCAGAAATAAAACTATTCCTTGCTTGCATCATCTTTCGGTTCCCATCCAAAAGGATTCTCCCAACTGTGAACCCTTGTTTCATTATTTGAAACTCCATACATAACCAAAAAATTATTCGGTATCTCTTTCGTTTCTAAAATTGTTTTTATTAAATCAGAACAATCTTTGTTACTGAACCAAAGAACCCTTCCATCAACTCCAAAAGTATCTACATCAAAACCATATCCAGTAAGTCCAAATCTCACACAAACTACTTCAAGTTCTTTTGTTGAATAATATTTTCCTAGAGCCTCCATAAATACTTTATGCGCACCATAAGGGCATGTAGGAGATGGGATTCTGTCAGAGGTTAATAATTTCTCATGACTTCCTCTGAAATCGTCCGCATGAACAGAACTCGCCATTATAACTCTTGGAACATTTGTTTCCAAAGCCGCTTTGTATACATTTTCAAACATAATAAAATTCCTAGGATCAATTCGTTCATGCTGATAATTTTCTGTTTTTGTATCCCATGCAAGATGGATTATTGCATCCTTATTCTCTGAAAATGTTAGAACATCCTCATATCTTCTTGCATCAAATCCAGGCAAATCAGCAGAAGTTATTAAATAACTGCTTCCCAACCCCCCTGTAAGGATTTGCCCAATTCTTCCTTTTGCTCCAGTAATTAAAATTTTTTTCATGAATTTATGAAGAGATAATATTTAAAAGTATTTATCTATTTTAGTAAATATAAAAAATGACAAAAATTTATGATTTCATCATCCTCGGCGCAGGAGGCACGGGTTTGGCGGCTGCCATGTATGCCGCGCGACTTGGATTAAAAACTCTTGTTCTTGGATTCAGCCACGGAACAGAATTTCCAATCGGAGGAGTGATAACGACGACGAATGTTGTCGAGAATTATCCCGGCTTTATCAGATTGACGGGGCAGGAACTTGCGAAAAAAATTGCAGAGCATGCAAAATCATATGACTTGGTTACAATCAAGGAAGAAAAAGCCGAATCTATTAAAAAACTGAAAGAGGGATTTAGCATTGAAACCAAAAAAGAAACTTATCATGGAAAAACAATCCTGTTTGCGACAGGGACAAAATGGAGAAAACTTCCTGAAAATGTAAAGGGAAACAGGGAATTTGAAAACAAGGGAATAAGTTATTGCGCAATTTGCGACGGGCCCTTGTTCAAGAACAAAACAATCGCCGTCGTCGGCGGCTCGGATTCGGCGGCAAAAGACGCGCTTCTTCTTTCGGAGCATGCGAAAAAAGTTTACATAATTTATCGAGGCAATGAGATACATCCCGAGCCGATAAATATGGAGAGGATAAAGAAAAACAAAAAAATCGAAGTCATAAACAACACAAATGTTGTTGAAATAAAAGGAGATGAATTGATGAATTCTGTTGTTCTGGACAAACCATACAATGGAAAAAAATCCTTGGATTTGGAAGGCTTGTTTGTGGCAATAGGGCATATTGCTCTTTCTGATTTAGCAAAATCTCTTGGAGTGCATCTTACCAAAGAGGGAGAAATAAAAATAAATCACATGACTTCAGAGACAAACATTCCGGGGGTTTACGCGGCCGGCGACGTTAGTGACAAACAATTCAAGCAACTTATAACTGGTGTCGCCGACGGATGCACAGCAGCTTATTCTGCTTACGAATATATTAATAAAAAAGTTTATAAGCAACATTTCCAAGAAAATTGATGGATGACGGAATAAGAGATTATGTTCATACTTCTGTATTTGACAGGATAAGAGAAGGGTATTTGATAAAAAATGAAAGATTTAATGTGAAGTGGGATATGAATGATTTAGCAATAATAGAACGGGAAAAAATGGAAATAAATCTCTTTTGGTTGGATTTTTGATAAGTTACAAAGAGGAGAACGGCACGAGAATTTCAAGACTCGGCCCTGTTCCGTCAAGCGAATGGTACACTCTTCGGGCTTTTTTCTTTGGGGGAGACTACCCTGATGCAGACGAAATTTGCTTTATAAACAATGAACTTGATACAGGACCGCCAAGAAGACACTTTACTCCCGGCATAATTCACTAAATTTATAAACGGAAAGTTTTTGAATTAATGCGATGGCGGGAAAAAATTTGATTGATTTGTCGGAAATTCCCATCGGGAATGTTGTTCCAAACGGCGATTCTCAAGTGGGATATAGAAATTCTATTATTTATCGCGGGAAGGGAGTGGAGTATTTTTTAAGTCTTCCATATAATAAAGATGATGTAGTAGATGTTAAAATTAGGGGTTATATCCGAATGGTATCAAGAGATGATGAAGAAAACGGACATGAACCAATTTCTGAAATAGACAGAAGAATGATAAAAAAACTGATAGGCTCAAAAGTTAAAAAATTGCCGGTTTCATCAGAAAAGAAATTAAAATTTGATTTTTTGGAATAATCATGGCAAAACTGATTTACAAAAAAACAGGCGTTGAAAAAGAAATTCCCGACGGAGAGAAGATAAAGAAAGCAGCCGAGGAAATCGGCGTCTTGTTCGGCTGTGAAGATGGCTTGTGCGGAACCTGCATGATTGACATCCTTCAAGGAGAGAACAATCTTTCCGAAATAACGCAAGCCGAGAAAGATTTGGAACGTGATTTGAAACATCGTTTGGCTTGCCAGTGCAGAATCAAGAATGGGAAAGTCGAGATTGATTTTTGATATTCTGATACAACAAGATTTTTAAACGTTGGATTTAAAGTAGAAATATGGTTAAAAGATTAGAAGATGATCCTGAAGTTGAAGCATATTTCCCTCCAACTGATGGGGAGATGTTTGCAGACATATTAACAGGGGAGAAATCAAGAGATTATAGTAAACCAATCAAAATGAGATTATCTACAGTCAGAGGAATTCAAAATTTTGCAAGAACTATGCAGATAGGGATTTTAATTTTCGCTGTAATTGGGAGTTACTCAAGTTGCATTGAGGAATATTGTTCATTCTCAAAAGGATATCATGCTCAAATTGAACAACTAAATAAAGTTCCTTCAGGAATATACGCCGGACAATTTTAAAATGCTCCGAATAAACGAACAGGTTCCCGAGTTTGAAGCAAAGGCTTTTCATGAAAACAAAATAAAAAAGATAAAATTATCAGATTACAAGGGAAAATGGATTGTCGTGTTTTTTTATCCCGCTGATTTTACATTCGTTTGTCCAACAGAACTTGAGGAACTTGCCCATAATTATGAAAAATTGAAATCCATGAATGTTGAAATCCTTTCTGTTTCAACAGACACTGAATTTGTGCACAAGGCATGGCACGATAATTCTCCGGCGATAAAAAAAGTTAATTTCCCGATGCTTGCGGATCCTACGGGAAAAATCTGCAAACTTTTCGGAACCTACATAAGGGAAGAAGGCTTGGCTTTGAGGGGAAGTTTTATCTTGGATCCCGACGGAATTTTGAAAGCCTATGAAATGCACGACAACTCAATAGGAAGAAGCGCCGACGAACTGATAAGAAAAATTCAAGCCGCGCAATTTGTGAAAGAGCACGGCGGCGAGGTTTGTCCTGCAAACTGGAAACCGGGAAGCAAAACGCTGAAGCCAGGTTTGGATTTGGTTGGGAAGATTTGATTTCAGAATATAAATTCTTATAAATAATCATTTTGAAATAGAGTCATGACAATTGATTACCAACATCCTCTTATTTTAAAGATGAAAAATCTTTACAAGGAAGGTTATGAGGCCCAAGATTTAATATTTTCTATACTTAATAGTGAGGGACCTGGATGGAGAGAAAGAAGAAGAAAAGCTACTGATATTGCCCGAGAAAAATTGCATGAAGCTTTAATGCAAATCCCTGAGTTAATAAATAAAATGAGAGATGCAAAAGATCTCCCGGAAGATGAAAGAAATTATTATGTTCCATTCATGGGTGAACATTTAGAAAGTATTCGGGGCTGGTTTGAGAGGTTACCTAAAGATTAATCAAACCAAAACTTATATAATCTGTTTCTTTAGCATTATTTCATGACTCTCAATTTTGAAATCCCAAAACTTGTAAAAGAACTGAAAAAAAGAAAGCCGAAGAAAGTTCTTGTGCAACTTGCAGAGGGAATAAAGCAGAATGTTTCTGAAATCGCGCGGGTTTTTGAAAACCTTGGAATCGAGGCAATTTTCTCGGGAGAAACAGCTTGGGGCGCTTGCTCAATCGCGTTGCAGGAAGCAGAAGCATTGAAGTGCGACTTGATTGTTCATTTCGGGCACGCGAAATTCATAAGCTCAAAATTTCCTGTTGTTTATATTAAAGTGAAAGACGAGCTTGACTTGAATCCGCTTTTGAAAAAATCATTGAGCCATTTGAAAAATTACGGGAAAATAGGATTGAGTTATTCAATTCAGCACAGGCACGACATAAACAATGTGATTAAATTTTACGAGAAAAACAAGAAGAAAATTACTTTGTCAAAAAAAATGGGCTTTGCTGCATATGAAGGACACGTTATCGGCTGCGAATATTCCGGATTAAAGGTAATACAAAAAGACGTTGACGCATTTGTTATAATCGGAAATCGTTTTCACTCAATGGGCGCGGTTTTGGCTGTTGAGAAACCTGTAATTCTTTTGGACGTTTACAATGATGAGATAATGGACATGTCTGGAATCAGGGAAAAAATGTTGAAGCAGAGGGCGATTTCAATACAAAAATTGAAAGACGCGCAGAACATCGGAATTATCGTTGAAATAAAACCTGGGCAGAAATTTGGGAATCCAAGGTATCTCGTCGACAAATTCAAAGAACAGGGGAAAAACCCTGTTGTCATAACGATGAGCGAAATCACACCCGAGAAAATAATGAATTTTTATCATATTGACGCTTTCGTTGAATTGGCTTGCCCCCGTATCGGAATAGATGATTTCGCGAAATATCCAAAGCCGATATTGACTTTCAAGGAGGCTCTTGTGGCTCTTGGAGTAAAGTCTTGGGAAGATATTTTGAAGACAGGAGTTGTGTGATTATTTCCCAATCATCGCCGCCAAAACAGAAATCTCTGTGTCAAGAATTTTGAAATTGCTGTGAACGCTGTTCAATATTTTGTTAACATCTGCCTGATTGTCAACCCATAAAACAAAGTTTACATTCCACTCGTTGTAAAATTCCCAAATATTGCTTGTTTGAGGAACCTGAAGCAAATGTTTTATCAATTTCTCTGTTTCTTTTTTTCCTTTAACAATTAAGGAAATTCCCACAACTTCTTTCCCGCAGAGCCAGGGATCAACAAATCCGCTGAATGCAGATATTGTCTTGTTTTTTTCCAATTCCAAAAGCCGTTTTTTTATTGTAATCGGAGAAAGTTTTGTTTTTTCAGACATTTCCGCAAAGGTTGTATTTGGATTTCCGTAAAGATAATTAAGAATCTTTTTGTCTGTTTCATCAATTTTTGCTTTTGTATTTGTAAATTCAATGTGCTTGTCAGGAATTTCCTTAAACAAATGCATAGGATGAAACCAATTGTCCTTTACCCTCCTTATTCTGAATTTTTTTATTTCCAAAATCTCGCTGATTTTATCTATTACTTCGCCGGGTTCGGAAGTTTTAACAGCCATTATAAGATTATATGGGCTATTATACCACAAAACTCCTATTGTCTCTTTTAATTTTAATAATTCAATATTCATTTCTTTTGTTGTCATTCCCAGTTGGGTTGAAATGTCAAAAACATACATATCTGTATCAAACACCGCAGGTCTTGTATGGAGATGATAGTCCAACCATATGCCTCTTTTTTTTAATGATTCTATTTTTTGAGTAATTGCCGGCTTTGAGATTCCAATTTTTTTTGCCAGTTGCGTAATACTCATTCTGCTGTCTTGGATTAACAATTGCAGTAACTTTTTGTCTTTGACAGACAATTTTACTTTTTCTTTCCCCGATTCTGTTTCGCGTATCAAAAATCTCATATATTAACAAATAAGATAATTAGTATATAAATATTGCGTTTTGTTAAGTTTTTTTGGAAAAAGTGTTAAATATATTGAATAACATGAATTATTAACTAAATTAAGAAAAAACAAAAATGGCATTTACAAAAGGAAGCTCAAGGAACCCGGATGAATGTTATGAAATGACAATTCAAAAGGGTGGTGTTAGAATGCCTCCTACAGAGGAACCTGAATATCAGATAGAAGCAGGCGTCACAAAGGGAAGTGTAAGAAAACCCCCTATTGCAGATTATGCCTCTGCATATGAAGGAATTTCCATGTCAGGACTTGAAGACAGATTATAAATAACTAGAGAGAAAAACAAAATGTCTACAGTCAAAGGGAGTTACAGAAATCCAAAGGGAGAATATGATGCATATATAAAAGGTAGTTCGAAAAAACCGCCAATAGGAAATTATAGTTCTGCATATTGTGACACTTCGTCTGAAGAGACAAGTGAATCAAAACCTGAAACCGGATTGGGAAAAAGAGTCTCGGAGGGTTAAAATGGCTCTTTCCGAAAGTTCCGTGAAGGATAATTCCAGTTTGGAAAGAAGAGTTATTTCTGTTGAGATTAGTCCGAAATGCAATTTAAGATGCCCAGAATGCAATGTTGGAAAAAGATTGCATGTAAATTCAAATGAAAGAAGAAATGATCCGGAACTTGTTAAAAAAATTATAGAGCATGTTCCTTATAATTCAACGCTTCTTTTTGTGGGACTTGGAGAGCCGACAATTCCATACAGCCAGGAAAGAATCGGAAAAATTCTTCACAGCAGAGAAGACTTAAAAGGATATATCCAAACAAACGGCTCGTATCCTTTGAAAGAAGAACTTGAAGGATTAATTAAACAAGGCAGATTAGAAGTAGGATTATCATTGGACCAACAGCATTTCATAGGCGGTCAGAAAAAACTCAGAATCCAGCCGGAATATGTTGAAAGCATTTCAACAATAGTTACAGATGAAGAAACGCAATCTAAAATGCCACAAGGGTTTCCTAATCTTAACAGAATACTTATTACTCCTTTGCTTGTAGGAAAGAAAATTGCAAATTCCTGGGAACGCCTAAGTGAAACAGTTGTTGCATATCAGGGAATATCAAACGGTGTGACGATATACACAGAACTTCCCCCTCCGGTAAGGGAAGATAATATAAAATTATTTGAAGAAGCTGAAAGAGATTTAGAACCCTTGACTCCCGAGGGATGGAGAAAATCAAAGGAACATGGATTTTATGTTGATATGGAACCTACAACTCCAAGAAATTCCATGAGAATTTTAATAGATGGAAATTACATAAACATCCCCATATTAGCAGAGGGCTCTTGGCAGGAAGTTGACAAATATTCAAAACCCCTTACAGATTTGCCGAAAGTTTTTGATTTGGAAATAGGGAGGTATGAATAATGGCGTTCATATCGGGGGTTATAAAACACCAGAAGAGGCAAGACTCAGTTTTGTGGAAGTTAATGCTATAGGCATTGTTTTGGTATTAACTATCGGAACATTTGCAGGTTTTTATGCAATTTCACATACAGGTAAAGAAATAACTAAACCTAATGAAAGACCAAGGATAGAGTATAGAGATGTTAATCGTGATGGGAGAGAAGACATAATCATATATTCAGGCGGAAGAGAATATCTTTTTCTACAAGGCCATGATAGAGAATACACTCTTGGAAATTTGGAAGACTCTGTTCAGGAATTAAATAAAACTGGAGAAAAATAAAATGATAGACATTGACCAAAAAGGATCTGCATGGACTGGATTAATTACCTTAGCAATTGGAGCAGCAGTATTTGCACCAATTTTTGTTCACGGTTGCAAGAAGAATGAGGAAGCTCGAGTAAGACATTCTGACCCAAATTTTCCACAATTAACCATAGAAAGAAGAATTGAAGACGTTCGAAAAGCAGATGGAGGGGTGGAAAAAAAGATAATAATATCTAAAGGACGTGAATATGTTTTGAGAAGTTGCTATAGCCAATTTAATCCTAAACCTCAAGATGTTGACGGACCATACAATTCTGAAAATGTAGAGATAGTTTGTGTATATGACTTAGAAGGTGAAAGGTCATACATGGGGGCTTTGGAACGCGCAGAGGAGATTTATGCTAAAGAAATGGAAGCAAGGAAATAAAATGAATCAAGAAATTGAAGAACAAAAAATGGAAGAATACAGGTCGCATCTTAATGGATATCTTGAAAGCCCGATAGTTAGAAACGTATTATCTCAAGACACTACTTTCAAAGATGAAGTCGAAGATTTTTACGACCTTTCAAATTGGGAAGAGTGGACTCCGGGACGTAGCGGGATTCCCTCAATGCCTTATACAGAATACGATTTAGGAAAAGAAAATCCCAATAAAAGGGGAACATATCCGACAAATTTGGTTGAAATTGTAGAAAGTTTCAGTGAAGATACTTTTGATGTAAATAAATTAAAGTATGAAGTGGTTAGAAAAGATTATCAAAGATGGAATGATTCAAGTAGAAAAGGAAAGAGAATCGCTTTAACTCTTGGCGGCATAATCGCGACAGTTGCAGGATCTGTTTCCGGTGCCCCATTATTTTTTTATGAAAAATCTTTGATTGGAGGTATTTTAGTCACTACAGGTGTTGTAGCAGGGTATTATGGATTAACAAGAGCAATGAATCTACCTGCTCCAAAAGGAACAAATAATGAATTATGGGAATATGAAAGACTGCATGAAACCGCCCAAGAAGCAGATTCCTTTGTTGATGAACATTACAGAAATTATTTTATTAGAAAAGCACTTGAGACAAAATAGCAAATCTTAATTCTTAAAAACTTCTTTTAGAAAATTTTATATATCCCAATAATCTGTGTAAATCATGGAAGAACAGAAAATAACCATACCTGTAAAAGAATATATGGAATTAAAAAGATACAAAGAAGTTGACCAAGAATTGCTCACAGACATAGCCACGGGCATAAAAGACATTTTAAACGGAAATATAGAAGAAGTTTAAATTCTTTTCAATATGTCTTCTAACTCATTTCTGTAAACATCAAGGTTTGCTTTTATTAAATCTATCTCGTGTTGCTGGGCTTTTTTATCTGTAATTGTTATCAGAAAAACAGATTTGTGTTCTTCATAAACCAGAAATAAAAGCCGTTTCCCGTTAAATTTCTTTTCTCTAAAGAATTTATATCCCAATGGCTTTCCTGAAAGGGGTTGCTCTTTCAATGCCTGTTCAAATTTCATAACCCTTTTTTGCTCAAAACTATTTAATTTATTCAATTTTGATTTATAATGATTAGAACGAAATACTCTAAAGACATTCATAATAAATTTTGTGGCTAATTATTTTTATACTTTCTGATGTAGGCATTAAAAATAAAACCAATCCAACAAAGTTAAAAACTTCCTCTACTTCTCTTTTTCAGCAAACAATAAACGAAAATTATTTAAACTTATAATTTTTATAACCGTTATAAGTTTTATAAAAATGGAACACACGACAATCGCCATAAAAAAAGATTTGAAAGAGAAAATCATGGAGTTTGCAACCAAGAAAGAATCCTATTCCGATGTTATTGAAAGGCTTCTTGAAAGCGCCAAGGAAAGGCAGCTTCACGACTTGCTGTTTAACGGAAAAGGATTTATTCCAATCAAACAGGCAATGGCAGAGGCCAGGAAAAAATGGCCAAAGTCGAAATAGCGGAAGATTTGAAGGAAAAGATATTCAAGAAATTTAAAGGAGAATCTCACGAAATTTTTAGTCTAATGTATTCTTTAAAGGAAAATCCGAAAAAGGGCAAGCCCGTCGGGCAGGTTGGAGGAATTGTAATCAAAGAATTAAAATACAGGAATTTCAGATTTTATTTTATTACAGACGGTTATCGACTTAGAGTTTTAAGCATAGAGAAACTGAAAGATTTGTTGATTAAATTTGTGAGAATGTCCGACAAAAAAACGCAACAAAAAACAATAGATGAAATAAAAGATGTTTTGAGAAAATTCGGAGATGAAGGATTTAGTTAAAATTACTCCAAGTTAATAAATCTGCCGATATCTGTTGCACAATAAAGTAAAGAAATTTTTAGTAGGAAATCTTTTTGTTTTAACCAGTTCATCAAAATTAACAGGCAATTCAACCATTATTGACTTTGGCGGATTTTGGCTAAATAAACTATCAATAGATCCACAGGTATCATCTAAATATTTTTGTAAATGAATTACACCCAATAGTTTCATAAAATTCATTTTAAGTAATTGTTTATAAAGTTTTATGATTAACTATTCCAATGCACTCAAAATCAAGTCCCATTAATCAAAGGGCTTAGATATTCTGACTTTCTCAAAGGAGGAAGTGATTGTTTTATTGCTTTCCCATTGGAAACAAGAATTGCAATGATAAACCACTGATTTCTGAATTCTTTTAATTCAAATGATGCCCGGTCTAGATATTTAAGAAAGCGCTTATCAATGTCTTCATTGAATGTATTAAAAAATTCCCCCGCATCAAATATCTCAATGCCGACAACTTTCTCATTTTTGTCAATATCTATCACAATATTCTCTGAGATTTCAACACTTTCTTCCACGTCCACAGGAAATTTGTAAATAGATAAAATATCATGCTCGTAATCATAATTAAACTTAAATTCCATATTAGTGTATTGTTTGTGATTTTATAAATCTTTTTTTCTTATATTTTCTGAGGGTTTTCTTCCCCAAAGGGAAAGCTGTTATTATTTTAATTTTATCTCCGAATGTGATAACATAAACTTTTCCTCTCCTGTTGTTATATATAAAAAATAAAGCATATCTTGTTTCACCGGATTTATGCTGACTTTCAACAAATTCAAGATTTTCGCAAGACAAAATTTCTTTTTCAATTTCTTTCTTTGTTGATTTAATTCTTGGCAATAGATAATCAAGCGGCTTTACATAAATAAAGCCCACAACCCCATATTTATTAATCAATTCTTTGACCTCTTTTATCCCGTCTGTCATTAATTAGGAAAGATATTTACATTTTTAAATTCTGTTTGCATTGAAATTTCATGCATCCCAAATCAAAATCCTTCCTCGTTGCGATTTTCGTAATTGCATTGTTTGTTTTAGTTTCTTATTACACAAGACAAAACATTGAATTTCTTAAAGATTTAGTAGGAAATGATTTTCGCGGGATTTTATTTTACATTTTAATCACGATTTTCGCAATTGTCTTTGCGCCTGTTAGCATGATGCCGCTTATTCCTTTGGCGTCAAATTTATGGGGCTGGCAATATGCGGCAATGATAAATGTTTTCGGTTGGGCAATCGGAAGCTTCATAGTTTTTTTCATCTGCCGAAAATACGGCATTCAAATAGTCAAGAAATTTGTTTCGCTTGAAGAGATTTACAAATGGGAATCCCGTATTCCAAAGAAAAAAATCTTTTTTACTCTTATTTTATTGAGGATGACGATTCCCGTCGATATTCTGAGTTATGCTTTGAGTTTGCTTACAAAAATCAATTTCAAGACTTACGCTTTGACAACAATAATAGGAATAATTCCTTTCTCATTCGTTTTCTCTTATCTTGGAACAATTCCTATGATTTACCAGATAATTGGATTTATTTTAATTGGATTTGTAATTGTCTTCTTGAACAAATATACTGGAGTGAAGTAATGCTTAAAAAGGGTGGAAGAAAAAATTGTTCCTCTTATCATGGCTGGAATGATTGCTGTTTCTCCTGTTTTATACACTGGGTGTGATGTAAAAAACTTTGGAATGACACGACAAGAGCATATAAGGGCGGACTGTTTGGAGAGGTACCGTAATAACCAAGTTAGAAGTTGGAGTAAATGTGTAGAAGCAGGATATGCCAGAGAAAAAGGCAGATAATTTAATGAATAAATGCAGAGGATTTTAGTTCTTCTTTTTGTTATTATGATAATTTCTTCTTCACTTCAGAAATCATTGCGTTGACATCTTTAGGCATATTTTTTGTTTTTGCATTTCTAGAAATAATCATTTCCTCCAAAATTTGAAGCCGCATTTATTGTATGAGCTATGAAAAATCCTGGAAAAAGAGTTTTTGCTGGATCGGGAAAATTCTTATTATATGAAAGAGCATAACGTAAAACTACATATGATTGCGAGGAAGTTATTTTATCATTTAAAATATGATAAGATTCAACCATTGCCTCAGCAAGAACAAGCGCGGCATAAGCTCCTACAAGAATTTTTGCGCCAAGTTTTCCTGAATACTTTAGCTTTTTTATCAATGAAGATTCTTTTTGCATTTTACCTTATCGCATTCAAATAATTCTTTTCAACCTGTTCCCAATTTATCACATTCGGAAACGCTTCAACATAATCAATCCTTCTGTTCTGATATTTCAAATAATAAGCGTGCTCCCAAACATCAATAACAAGCAAAGGAATTTTTCCCAGACTGATTGGAGATTCCTGATCGTGAGTTTGCATGATTTCAAGTTTTTTTGTTCTGGGATCCAAGGCAAGCCATGCCCAACCGGAACCAAAATGCGAAACCGCATTTTGCTTGAATTGAATTATGAATCCCTCGTAACCGCCGAAATCACGAACAATCGCCCTCAACAATTCTCCGCTCGGCTTTGTGTTTTTCTTCAGGCAAGCCCAAAAAAACGAATGATTCCAATGTCCTCCGCCGTGGTTTTTGACTTGGGTTCTTATCTGAGATGAAATTGAATCCAAATTCTTCAGAAGCCATTCTATCTCTCCTTGGAGTTCCTCGTGTCCAATCAACGCCTTGTTCAAATTATCGACATAAGCCTTGTGATGCTTGTCGTGATGAATAATCATTGTTTCCTTGTCAATCCAAGGCTCCAGAGAATCATATGCGTAAGGCAATGGTGGAAGTTCAAAAACCATTAATTAACTATTGTAAATATTTTTAAAAAGTTTGTGGTGTTCAATCTTCTAAAGAATGGGGATGGGGTTCTCTTAAATATTTTCTTCTTAGAAATCCACAGTATAAACCAAGCACGCCAAATCCGGAAACAATTTCAGGAACATTTCCCAGAGGAAATTTATGGATATATTGGTAAATTTCATCTCCAACGCCCCAACCAACCAAACCAATAGAAACTAAAGGAACAATATTATCAAGGGTTAACTTTAAGTTTTGCCTGAAATTTTCATCCATAATTTTCAAATCAAAAAGATTTTTATAAAGATTATGGTTGTGAGAATTGTAAAAATATGAGAAGATAGTGTTAACTCAGTTATCTAAATCGTCTGGACAATCTGTGGGCTTAAACTTTCTGATTTGTTTTCTTGGATTATAATTGGGTTTTTTTCCAGAATTTTATTCCTTAATTTAATCTGGTAATCAAGGCGGATTTCTATGGTGTTGGCTTCAAGTTTAGCATTAAATCTCCATCTGGGAATTTCTCTTAGATTTACTTTAGACATTCTTAAAAATTTAGAAGCATCAAATATCTGTATCCCCACTATAAACTTTTCTTCATCAATGTCTATAACCATATTTTGAAATTCTATTGAAAAACCATATTCTCTGTTTTTAATTTTGAAAAATAGAATATCATTTACATAATCATAGTCCATTTCTCCTTCTGCTTCCAAATGTCTTGGTTTTATATCTTCGGTATTTGCCATTCTTCTACAAAATAGAAAGTAACTATTTTAACCTTTCTATCATTAAAAGCAACTATCATTTTAAGATTTTTATTATTATACTTATAAAAAACAGCATAATTTTCATTATACTGAAAACCCACTAAAAACGGCTTTTCTTGTGTTAAAATCCTTGTTAATTCATCACAAGTATAGATTTTCCTTTGTTCTTCGCTTAATCTGAAGAAAGTATGTGAAGTGCATTCAATTTGTTGTTTTTTGTACCTTTTAATAAACCCCAAGAATTCGCCAATATCAACCTTTTTTTCAATTCTAGTATCATTAAACATGAAATCCAAAATAAAAGAATATATAAAAAGTTTGTTAGTTTAAACAGATATAAGGCATATATAAGTTTTGTTTAATATTGATTCTAAATAACATCCCCATTTTCTTCAATTTTTCTGTCTTCATACGGATTCAAATGTCTTCTTCTTAGTTCCTCTGCCGCATCCTGCAAACTGCTTATTGCGGTGCTTATATTTGTGTAAGATTTTCTTCCTTTAAAAAATTCCAGCCCCAATGCATAAACCAAATAAGTTAACTCTCCTTTTTTAGTGTCTTTGTTAATTAAATTTCTAAGAGTTCTTAAGATAGATTCGTATTTGTTTTTATCTCCTTGTGTTATGTAGGGCATTTTTATGCAAAAATTATTTTATTTATATAAATTATTGTGATTCAAAATCTATAAAAATACTTTCTTCTTTAAATTTTCAAGCCTCCGTCGCATAATGGTATTGCACGCGACTCGAACTCGCGGCCCTTTGGGCATCCAGGTTCGATTCCTGGCGGGGGCGTACTGATTTTGTTTATTCTGAAATTAATGCAAACATTTTAATACTTTATTGTCTAATTATAATAATCGGTTGTCCTGGAAAGGATGTGACTGTGAAAGCCTCTGTTGAGTGCTCAGCTATTAATGTGGTGGAAGGGCTATAACTCACCGCACGAAACCTGTACTCCTTAAGCTTATCTACAGCGCGAGGAAGATAACCATTAAAAAAAACTGATAGGTTAAGATTGATTTCAGAGATTATTTATGGCACTTCCTCACCGAGCCCTTTAATAAAATGGCAAAGAAAAAAACAAAAAAGAAATCTGTTAAAAGGCAAGGCAGATCTCCATCCAATAAAAACAAGAAAAGCAAAATTAAGAAACTTATACAATTAGCAAAGAAAGGCAAGAAATCAAAAAAGAAAAAGAGATAAATTTAATTCTACACAACCGTCAAGTAATCGCCAAGTTTTAAAATTCTATTCTCGTTGGTAATTCAACATAATAAACAGGGCGTTATCACTTCCCAAACACCCTAATAGTTTTTTCAATTTCCTCTGCAATTCCCTCGATGCAATCATAATCCCAAACTTCCAATTCATTCACCCACGCGAAATCGCTGAATGATTTTTCTTCTAACTTAACATCCCCTGATTTGTATTTCGCGGCGAACTTCACAAGAACAACGGGAATCCCATCGGGACGAATAAACGCGACGCTATTGATGTATTTTATTTCGTCTTGGATTTCAATTCCAGCTTCTTCAAAAACCTCGCGTTTTAACAAATCCTCTACGGCGTTTTCAAAATCAAAAACCTCGCCGTTCATTCGGCTCGGTTTTTCTAACGGTAAATCCTTCCATTCTAATTTTCCCCCTGGAGTTGCGAATTTTCCAGGATGAACTTTTTCATTTTCGCTTCTCTTAAGTATAAGACAACGCCCGTCAGATTCGCGATAAACAACAACGTTTGCTACAAAATAAAACAACTTGTCTTTCTTCGCGTTGTCAAGAGAGATTTTGTCGGCGGGCATTTGAAAACAAAATATGTTAACTTTTTAAATTTGCATTTTCTATAATGGGAATAATAAAAAGGTATAAATTATGCTTTACGAAAACTGGCTGCATATAAGTTCTTTGGAGATAAAAACTCCTTATTGCCCGCCGCTTCAAAAAAATATTTCATGCGACTGCCTTGTCATTGGCGGCGGTTTTGCGGGATTGCACGCGGCCTTGAGGCTTGTTGAATCTGGAAAAAAAGACGTCGTGCTTCTTGAAAAAAGAATCTGCGGCGGCGGTTCTTCAGGGCAGAGCGCGGGCCTCGTGTCTCCGGAAAGCGAAGAAGACATGCAAACAGTAATAGAAGACTACGGAAAAGAAAAAGCAAAGATAATTTACAACATTCCCTTTAAAGGAACGCAAATAATCATAGACACGATAAAAAAACACGGTTTTAAATGCGACTTCAGAAAACAAGATACTTTGTTTTTGTCGATAAAAAAATCCCATAACAACACAATCTTGGAAGAAGCAAAAGCAAAAAAGGAAATGGGGCTTTCTTATGAACTTTTGGATGAAAAAAAATTAAGAAAAATTCATCCTGGAAAGGGATACACTCTGGGCCTGAGATATCCTGGCTCTTACGGAATAAATTGTTTTGCATATTGCCTTGAAATGAAAAATCTGCTTCTCAAAAAAGGCGTGAAAATTTTTGAAGACACAGAGGTTCACAGGATTGAAGGAAACACTGCAAAAACCCATTTGGGAAGCGTGACGGCAAAAAAAATTCTTGTTTGCATGGACAAAATCAGGAAAGAATTCGACGAGGAAATATCAAAAAAAATTTATCACATTCAGACATATTTGGCCGTGAGCGAGCCGTTAAGTGAAGAGCAGATGAAATCAATGTTTCCAAACGGGGAATTGATGTGCTGGGACACGCGCTGGGATTTTATTTATTATCGCCCCGTCGAGGGAAATCGATTGATGGTTGGCGGCTCTTCCCCATGGACGGCTTATTATCCAAGATACTATCATTCTCCAAAAGTCATAGAATATTGCATCAACGAAATAAAATGCAAGTTTCCAAAAATAAAAGACATTCGCTTCAATCATTATTGGTCAGGATTGATTGACGCGACAAAAGACCTGATTCCAATCGTGGATTATGACAAGAAAAACAAATCAATCCAGTATGCGTTGGGATGCGCGGGTTTGAACTGGGCGGCATATTCAGGAGACTACATTGCCAGAAGAGCAATCAACCCGAAAGAAACAGAGGATTTGAGAGAATTTCTCGGTATGCACAGGAAATTTTATTTCTCGGAATTGTTTCAAAAGATCTTCGGAAAAAGAATCACTTTTGCATTAAGCCATTTGAAAAAATTTATGTGATGATTGATATGTTTTGATTTAGACTCTAATTCAGAAATCCATAATTACGTTCGCTAACGCTCACGATTGATATGTAATGTTAATGTAAATCTTTCACTATCTCTCGTACAACTTAACAAAAATTAATATTTGATGAAGTGATAAAATTTTTTGTTAGTTAATACTGGTTTCTTGAGGTGGGTAATGAGCAACTTTGCAAGAAATTTATTTGGATAAGTTAACATGTAAAAGTTCTTATCATTAATTTATCAATTCTTCAAGGTCGGATTTATCATTAACATGGATTTTAGGGGGTTTGGGAAATTTTATCTGAACCAATCTCTTGTTTTTCTTGGCAGTCCTCTGATGTAGAGCAATGCAAGAGGAACTCCTATGTTCGCCCAGCGCTCGACGAAATCCCAAATCGGATCTCCGGCAATCGGGCGCGCCAAAGCCGTCAAAAATGCCCAAACAGAAGCCCATACAAGCAATAATCTGAAAGGAAATACCAATGCAAGAATTGCAGTAAGAACATCGGCGGCTCCTATGAGAGACATAATATTATTTGCAGAACTTGTCGCAAGAGTTATTCCAACAAATCCGAAGAAAGCGACAAGCATTTCAATAAATCTTGCTTTCAACTGCAATGCAAAAATCCCGTGCCCGAGAAATTCTCCGAACAATGCAATCCTGAGAATCCATTCAATCTTTTTTGAATCTTTCACCATCTTAATTGACAGGAATAATTAAAAGTTATTTATAAACTTTACATAAATTAATCTTGTTGGAAAATCAAAAGATGGTAATTTATCACCTCTTCTTTATTTTGACAGTTTTATTGGGATGAATGGCGGCAACTTTGCAAGAAATTTATTTGAATTATATTAACATGCGAAAGTCCTTATCATTAATTCATCAGTTTCTCAAAGTTGGATTTGTCATTAGCATTTTTCTTAGGGGCGAGCGATTTTGTGAATGAAATTAATGTGAAAAACTTTATCTGGGGTTGAATATCTGATGAATTTGGTTTTTACATTAACATTTTTTTCTTTGGGTCGGAGGGTGGGAACAAAAATACAAGCAGATAGTGAGGAAGCAGGATTGATAATAAAATTTCAGCACTTATTTTTTTCATAAAAACATTTTAAAACAGAACAATGTTAATTAATAAAAAGAAGTGAAAGAGACAAAAGGCAAAGCCTTTAGCTTTGTAATTTTGCAAACAAAATAACAAAATGAAATACGATTTTGCCGTCTTCGGAGCAACGGGAATGCAGGGAAAAATTGCGTCAAAAGATTTGCTTGCCAATGGCTATTCTGTACTGCTTTGCGGTCGCGATAAAAGAAGAATTGAAGATTTGCTGAAAAAACACAGGGGAAAAACGGGATTTGAACACATTGACGCCGAGAACATAGAACTCATGACCCGGGTTTTGAAAAAACACAAAATAGACATTGTCGTAAACTGCATCGAAGGAGACTGGAATCTGAACGTGCTTGCCGCATGTGTCAAAGCCGGAGCAAATTGCCTCGACCTTGACACAAATCTCGACAAGACAAAAAAGCAATTTGCAATGGACAAATTGTTCAAAAGAAAAAATATTATAAGCATAACCGGCTGCGGTTCCGTGCCTGGAGTGGGAAACGTGATGCTTCGTTATGCAGCCCCGAAGTTCGATTCTTTTCACACGATAGACTGCGGCTACGACTGGAAATCAAACATGAAAAAATTCGTCGTTCCGTTTTCCATATTGACAATAATTGAAGAGTTCACGAACCCCGCCGCTGTTGTGAAACACGGAAGAATGATAAAAATAGACCCCATGGGTTCTGTCACGCTTTGCTATCCAAAAGGAATCGGAAAACAAAAATGCTTCAACGACGACCATCAGGAGACTTATACTTTTTATCATTATTACAAGGACAAGGGATTGAAAAACATCAAATGTTTTGCGGGATTTCCAAAGCATTCCTATGACAGGATAAAAATGCTCATTGAACTCGGGCTCGGAAGCAAAGAATCTATAAATTTCAAGGGGATGGAGATAAGGCCTGTGGATTTTTTGACGCAGGTTTTGAAGAGAATAAAAATTCCAAAAGGCTACGCTGAAAAAGAAACTCTTTGGGTGCACATTCATGGAAAAAAAGACGGAAAAAACAAAGTCATCAAGATGGAATGTTTAATCCACACATTGAAAGGATGGGAGGAAGATTACACGAACATAGACACAGGCATGCCGATAAGCATCATGGCGCAGATGATAAAGAAAGGAATAATAAAAGAAAAAGGCGCTTTCTCTCCGGAAGGCGTTGTTCCTCCCGAACCGTTTTTTGAAGAATTAAGAAAAAGATGCATGCATGTTTATGAAAACGGAAAGATGATAAATTAAAATGATATCTGAAATTTTATTTTGGGATTTGTGGAACGCAATTCCAATCGCGTTCATGTTTTTTTTAATTCCCATTATAATATGGGATTTGATTTGGAAAGCAATCGGGTTGTGGAAATCCGCGAGGAACAATCAAATGATTTGGTTCGTCTTTATCCTTATTTTGAATACCGCCGGAATATTGCCCATAATTTACATTTTGTTTTTCCAGAGGAAAAGAAAGAAGAAATAAATTAACTATAAACAAAAACAATTCTTCTTGCCTCATCTAGTGGTAGGGAAAGACATTTCATACAAGGTGAATACACTGAAACGTCCATTAGAATTTAATATTCGTAGTTCATCATCATTAATTTTCATAAGATATTTATAAAAGGATAACAAAAATCTTTAAAAACCAAATTTTACTACTTGAATAATGCACAAGATTGTGGGTTTTTTGAAAGGCAACGAGGATTATTTTTATTTCGCGTTTCGCGTCATCGTGGGATTGATGTTCATCCAGCACGGAATGCAGAAACTTTTCGGAGCTCTTGGAGGAACGCAGGTTGAATCATACATTTCCCTTTTCGGGCTTGCGGGTTTCATTGAATTCTTCGGAGGATTGCTGATAATCCTCGGATTGTTCACAAGAATTGCCGCGCTGTTCGGAATTTTTGACATGATTGGAGCATGGTTCATTGCGCACACGCCGCAGGGATGGATACCCATAATCAACAGGGGAGAACTTGCCGTAATGTTCTTCGCGGCATTCCTTATAATACTTGTAAGAGGTTCTGGAAAAGCCGGCTTGGACAATTATTTCAAAAAACGATAATCAAATGAAAGATTCTTTTTCTGTTTTTAAGGAAGTATTTGGAAAAGCCAAATACATTTTTTTAGCCGTTGCAATAGGATTTTTATTTTATTCCCTGAATGTTTTGATGGCGAATTTCTCATCGATAAAATCTTATTTTGGGATGAATTTATTCCTTGGTATAAAATTTTTCTTTGTTTTATCCATGGGGTTTAAAGAAACAATCTTACCGAGCTCTTTTGCAAGTCTTGTCGCCATAAGCATTCTGCTTGGAATGCTTTTTAGTCTTATAACTTATAAAACCATAACGATTAAGAAAAGTTCCGGCAGAATTGGAGTTATTAGTACAACGGGAATATTTCTTGGAATTTTTGCTCCGGGATGCGCTGCATGCGGCATTGGACTTCTTTCAGTTTTAGGTTTTGGCACGGCATTCTTAACATTATTGCCGTTCAAAGGCTTGGAAATTTCCATTCTTGCCATCGGCATCTTAACATTTTCTATTGCAAAAATATCAAAAGACATAAAAAAAGGAATTGTCTGTGAAATATAAACAACGAAAAAGTTTTTAAAAGGAAAAACATTAACCGAAAGATGGAAGAAAATCAGGAAAGTACGGGAACTGTAACAATAAAGAAAAGCGACTTGTGGAAATATTCAACATTCATTCTCGTTGTCGTGGTTATTATCGGAATGTTTGTGATGTTCAATGGAAACAATAACACGACAGTAACGGGAAACACCGCCGGAACCCAGGAACCGACAACTGCAAAGGCAACCGTCGATGACGACGCGGTTCTTGGAAATAAAGATGCTCCCGTAACAATAATTGAATTTTCTGATTATCAGTGCCCGTTCTGCAGAAAATTCTGGACAGAAACTTTCTCGCAGATAAAAACGCAATATATTGACACGGGAAAAGTAAAA
>JACOYL010000019.1 GCA_016181895.1 Candidatus Pacearchaeota archaeon | reverse complement strand
GGTTACAATTGAATCAACAAAACCCTTTACCTCTGAATTTCCGAGTTTTGTTTTTGTCTGCCCCTCGAATTGCGGTTCCGGAATTTTTATGCTGATTATTGCGCTAAATCCCTCGCGAACATCGTCTCCCGTAAACGCTTCATTTTTCAGCATCCCTGTTTTTTTCGCGTAATCGTTTATCACTCTCGTGATTGCGGTTCTCAATCCCGAAACATGGGTTCCTCCCTCGACAGTATTGATAGTGTTCACGAAACCGAAAATGTTTTCATTGTAGCCATTGTTATATTGGATTGCGATTTCTATAAGAGTTCCGTTCACTTCTTTCTTGAAATAAATCGGTTTGTGCAAAACTTCCTTTGACTCGTTCACCCATTTTATGAATTCTATCAATCCTCCGGAATATATGAACTCGATTTTCTTGTTTTTTGTCTCGTCTATCAAGGAGATTTTTAATCCGGCATTCAGGAAAGCAATTTCCCGAAATCTTGTTTCCAAAACCGTGTAATCGAATTTTGTCGTCGTGAAAATTTCCTCATCAGGAAAGAATATTACTTTTGTTCCAGTCTCGTCCTTTGGGCATGTTCCAATAACACTCAGTTTTGTTTTTGGCAATCCTCTGCTGTATTCCTGCCTGTGGATTTTTCCTTCCCTTTTTACTTCGACAATCAATTTTATTGACAACGCATTTACAACGCTTACACCGACACCGTGAAGGCCTCCCGAAACCTTGTATGATTCCTTGTCAAACTTTCCTCCGGCATGAAGTTTTGTCAGTGCAACCTGCAGCGCAGGAACTTTCAATTGGGGATGCATGTCAACAGGAATTCCCCTTCCATCGTCCTCAACAGTCACAGAGCCATCTTTGTTTATCGAGACTTTTATTTTCTTGCAGAAACCCCCGAGGGCTTCGTCAACAGAATTGTCAACAACCTCGTCAACAAGTTTGTGCAATCCTGGTTTTCCCGTGCTTCCAACATACATTGCGGGCCTTTTTCTAACTCCTTCCAATCCTTCCAAGACTTTGATTGACTCTGCTCCGTATGAATGTTTTTGTTCCGCCATTTTATTTTAGAAATTATCCTATTTCCATATGATGACGAAAATTTAATTTAAAAAGGTTGCCCACGAAATTCTGGCTTTTCCCGCCTTTAAAAGACGAAAATTGGTTTAAGATTTAAAATGAACAGTCCAGACTAATAAATTTTATTAAGTTTGAATTCGTTGAAAAATAGATGAAAAGTTTGGAGACAAGAAGAGAATTTTTGGAAATCGGTTTCTTTGGGCTTGCCGGAATGTTGGCTGGTTGTATAGGAATAAAACCAGAAGGAAGATTCAGAGTTAATAAAGGAGACAAACTTTTTGATGAGTACAAGGAATATTGGGTGGAAAAATCAGCGGATAATGACTTAACTACCGCCGCAGGAATTCTTTCCGGAAAAATAAAAATTTTTAGGCAAGGTAATGTTTACAGTGCAGAAGGATATTATCAAAAAGATGATGACTTGGAAGCATATGAAAAAGCATTGCATTTTGCAGATAGGCATGGTGATAAAATAGTGACAAGAAAAGAAGCGCATGAATTTCTTTTAAAAATTATTCATGAACATTAATTATTTCACTATCCTTAAGTAATAACAAAACAGTAAGATTTATAAACCTCAAAATCTGGGATTTTGTATGGAAAATGAAAGAAGTTTAAGGGAAAGATCTGAACGCCTTGGAGGTATAGGAACTATTACATGCCAAGATATAGATACCGGTAAAACTTGGGATGAGTATGACGCCTTAAGAATCTATGATGAAGAAGAAAGAATTAGTGGGGTATTAAGAAACGATATTATAGGAAAAACTCTTTTTGTGACAGGTGCTTTATATGCTTTAGTAAAAAATAAAATTAGAAAATATTTTAATTAAAATGAGCCCACAAATCTCAAGAAGAAGTTTTTTGAAAGAACTCACAGGAATAGTTGGAAGCGCAACAATCGGCACAATGATTCCGAAAATTGCCGAAGCTTGCGGCGAAAAAGTAACTCCTTGGACTTTGATAAAAAGAATTGCTCAAAATCCCGGAATTGAAAAAACAGACAAAGATGGGATTGTTTACATAAGGACTAATGTAGGATTAGACATTTTAAATGATATTTCTATGAATCCTGGAAAATATCCCGACATAATGTATTCAACCGACGGAAAAGAATCTGTTTATGAAACTCTTGAAGAAGCTATAAAGAATCGTGAAACGGAAAGCAGATATGTTGTCGGAATTAATGTAAGAGATGGATTTGGCTATGGTAATGTTTCCCAAGTTTATGATTTGTCAAAGAGGAAATTTTTAAAAGGATTTCCAAGAGCAAGATGCATCGGTGCTCCTATGGAATTTGAGGAATAAAATGGCTAAAAATTTATTGAGAAGAATTGGAAGAGGTTTAGCGCCTTTAGTTTTAACAGGGGCATTGGCTGTTGCTGGAATGGCATTTGCAGAAGACAAAAAAGTCGAAAAACAACAAATTATAAAATTTGATTTCATTCCTGATTCATGCAATTTTCAGAAAAT
>JACOYL010000021.1 GCA_016181895.1 Candidatus Pacearchaeota archaeon | reverse complement strand
ATAAGTTGAACAATATTATCTTGATAAGTTGAACAATATTATCTTGATAAGTTGAACAAAATTCAAATACATATACACAGAGTAATATTCCTTTTATTTATGGTGCGGCAATGGAAGCAGATAGGCAAATTAGAAATCGTGATGGATTTTACCCAACAAATACTAAAGGGTGTTATAGAATAACTAACGGGGGTTGTCCCATCCCTTACATAACAGCATTTAGGTTGGGGTTTGGTATACCTTTGGTGTTATTGAGTATTGGTTATTTAAGATGGTTAAAAAAAGAAGGACCAAATTTAAGAAAAGAATTGAGAGAGAAGAAATAATTACTCCCCCCCGAACTTTACCCTTGGAGATTGTATATGGAAAGGCAAGCCCAGGCGTTCTTCGAGATGCAGCGATTCAACGTGCGTTTTTGCGAGAACAATATCAAGGATGAATTTTCTCAAGTCGTTGTCTTTCGTGGTTTCAGAGGATTCAAGCTCTTTAAGCAAGTTTCTGTCTTCGCCCTCAAGTTCAATGAAAACAACGCCTTTGAATGAAAGCGTCGCGAATTCCTCGTATTTTATCGCGTATGTAAAGTCAAAGCCGAAAACATTTCTCTTGTCCTTTAAATCCTCTTTTTTTGATTTTCCAAGATTGAAATTCGAGTTGACATTTATATTTCCCTTCGGGGTTTCGTTTTCATGCCGTTCCGCCTCGACTTTGTTCAATCTGAATCCTGCGTATTTCATTTTATTTTTAGTTTTATTTTATTAAGTTTGGAAAAGGATATTTAAATATTTGTGTGAAAAAATTATGGATTTTGGATTATCCAAGCAAAAAATAAATCAACCTACAATAATTGGTTTTTCTGAGATAGAATGGATCAGACATTTTCTTTTTGAATATTTTAAACCAAATCTTCTTCGGAAACAATCAAAAAGTCGCCGATTGCGATTATTGCATTGTAAGGAATAAGCAAGTCGTTGGAACCAACCCTTTCCAGATTCAAGTTTCTCGTGTAGGGCGTCGCGTCCTTTACAACAAGATGAATGACTTCTCCGGAACCCGTTTCAAATGTTATGTCTCTTACAAAACCCAGCCTTTTCCCCTCTTTTGTAACGATCATTTTTCCGAGAAGCGAGTTGAATGGATTTTTTTGCATTTGGAATTTCAATCTTTATTTTATGAAAAGCGATTTTTTGTTTTACTTTGGCATCTGCTTTTCCGATTGTTTTTTGAATTAAGGCTAATTTATAAACATTGCTGTGAAAATAAATATAATTTAAAAGAGAATATCTAATTCTTTTTTCAATTCAATTTTTAATTTTTTTAATTCTTCTTTTTTTGGTCTGGTGTTTTTCCCACACCTGATATTTTGATCTATAACCCAAATCGGTCTTGTTGGTTCCGGGTCCTTGTTGTATCTGGGAAAAATGTGCCAATGACAGTGGTGTCTGTCTAAATTACCTAAAAGTTCATAGTTCAACTTTTCTGGATGAAACGTATTATGAACCGCTTTTCCCACTAAACTCATTTCTTCTAAAAATTTTTGCCGGAAATCATTTGGAAGCTCGTGTAATTCAGACACGTGCTCTTTATAAAGAAGTAGTGTGTATCCCCTATAAAATTGGAAATCTCCAATCACAACATATCCTGTTTCTAATTCTTTTACAAAATAGGGGTTAGCCCTTTTTTTAATCATTGATATCCTATCGCAGATTAGGCATTCATCATCCATATTTTCATCTTACAGTTGTGGGTTTTTAATATTTATTAATTTATATCCTAGAAATAAATCTGAATTGAGCAGACCATCCCTTTTAGTAGACCCACTCTCCTTAATTTCGCATGGAAATGTTTATAAAGAAATTCTGAGAATTTTGTTTTTTAATTTCATTTAAAAAAATTTGTATAGTATAGTATATAATATTGAAATTAATTATTATTAATTATTAATTATTATTTGTATAGATTAAATAAGAAAGTAAAAATATATTATAAGATATATTTAAAATATGATTAAAAATAAGAATAGAAAATTTACAAGATATAATTTATTAAAAAACAGACCCTATAAGGCAACCCGCATAAATTTGGAATTGTTGCACTTGGGGTAATTATGGGTTGTTTTGGATTAATTTACAATAAATAGATTATTTTTGCATATAGGAAACGTTCACGTGTAAAACTTCTTCTTAAAAATTCACGCCGCAAGAAAACACCGTTTATTCACAAATCGTGATTTCCGCACGAAAAATGAATTTTCTTCATAACACTTTTTTATATCGTTTCCCACAAGAAAATGTCACATATTATTTTGTATTATGTATACTAAAGATTTTTCCATACAAAAATAATTTTTTGTATATAACTCGGTTTCCACGGGAAAACGTTACAGATTATTTTATTTTATATATAACAACCTGTTTTCCACAGGAAAATGTGGTGTTTCTCTTTGTCAGTGGTGGTAATTATTTATATACTGCTTTGGGTTTTTGCCTTCGGAAAAATTTCTCTTTCATGAAATTCCAAGGGAAATTAAGGTGTGTGGGTTTGTTACACTCAAGAAAAAAACAAAAGAATATTGACAATAACTTACAAAAACACGCTGTAAATGGGGTTGAAGATGGCAATAAAATTAAAACCAGAAATTATAAAGCCATTTTTCACAGGAAAAATTGAAAATGGCAATAAACAAAGAAGCAAGCGAGCTTGACAGTATATTCGAGTCTTTTGACAGGAATTTTATTTTCAAGAACAAATCCGTATTGCAGAACAATTATCAGCCAAAGGAAATTCCATACAGGGACGAACAGATAAAACAAATTGCTTCAATCTTGGCTCCGATTCTCAGAGGAGAAAAACCGAGCAACCTTTTTCTTTACGGAAAAACAGGAACGGGAAAAACACTTTCCGTCCAGTATGTCCGCGACGGCTTGATGAAAAGGGCGGACAAAACCGGAGAGTTTAATTTGCGAATAGAATATTTGAATTGCAAGCTGAAAAAAATTTCAGACACGGAATACAGGATTCTCGCGGAACTGATAAGAAAACTCGGCGGCGAAGTTCCCGACACCGGATTGCCGACAGAATCCGTTTACAGCAGATTTTTGGAATTGATAGATTCAGAGAAACAACTTGTCATTTTGATTCTCGATGAGATAGATCAAACGGTCAAGAAAATTTCCGACGGTTTTTTGTACAATTTGACGAGGTTGAATTCGGAGCTTTCGAAAAGCCAGATATGCATTGTCGGAATAAGCAATGATTTGACTTTTCTTGACGGCATTGACCCAAGAATAAGGAGTTCGCTGTCAGAGGAGGAGATTGTTTTTCCTCCTTATAACGCCTTGCAATTAAAGGAAATCTTGAGAAAAAGGGCAAAAGAAGTTTTCAAGGAAGGTGTTTTGCAGGATGGAGTCATTGAAAAATGCGCGGCCTTTGCGGCAAGAGAGCATGGAGATGCCCGCCGTGCATTGGATTTATTGAGGATTGCCGGCGAGTTGGCGGAAAGAAACGGGAGCAAAAAAGTTTTGCTGAAGCACATTGACGAATCAAACAGCAAAATAGAAAGGGACAAGATTCTCGACGTCGTGAAATCAGAGCCGAAGCAGTTCCAGCTTGTCCTTTATTCGATAATCAAATTGTCCGAGAAAAGAAAAAACCCCCAAACAACCTTGAAAAACAACGGGGAAAAAAACAACTCGCTTTTCACAGGAGACGTTTACAATTATTACGAGGAACTTTGCAGAAAATACAAAATGGAAGCCCTCACACAACGCAGGGTTTCGGACATCGTCCAGGAATTTGACATGCTGGGAATAATAAACGTGCGCGTGATTTCAAAAGGCAGGGGAGGAAGAATGAGGGAGATAAAAATCGCGATATCAAATCCAATAATTGACAAAGCAAAGGAAATAATCGAGGAATCTTTGAACTATGGATGATTAATTTCAAAATAAAATAATAAATAAAAAAAGAAAGTCAAAACTTTAGATTAATACAAAATCAATTAAAGTAAATAATAAAAAAGGGTTAAGACAAAATAAGATAATAAGTGATTAAGCGGGAACATATTCATTCACACAAAAATAAAAAACATATAAAAAATGGACGCGAAAGAAATACTTGCTTTTTGCCTGAGGCACGGATTGCTGATAGACAAGGAAACCCTGAATTTGATCAGCGAGACGACGGACACGGATTCGGCTAAATTGATAATCGAGAAAATCAAGGAGCACACAAACAGCAGGATAATAACGAAGAAAATTTTTTATCAGCACAAGGACAGGATTGACGATTTTTTCTCTTTGATTCCCGAAGAGAAGCAAAAAAATTTCAAGAAACTCAAAATCGAGCTCGGATTGAGCATTGAAATTTCAAAGGAAATCAAGAAAAATTCAGACGAGATAGAAATTTTGGCCAATTCCCGAGGATTTCAATCAAAGGAAATAAGCAGTCATTTTACAAGTAAAATGCCTAAAGAAGCAATAAATCCTGAAGAAAACGAGCCTCTTGTAAAAGTCGTTTCGACCCATTCTCCGATTGGAAAAAAAACAGACGTGGGCGATTTTGTGAATCATTTCCGAAATCGGTTTATTGAGATGCGCGGATTTCTTCAAGAAAGACAGGAATTGACGAACCTGGTTTCGATAAGCAAGATTTCTGGAAGCAAGCAGGGAATTTCGATAATCGGAATGGTTTCCGACAAGAAAACCACGAAGAACAAAAACATTTTGCTTGAAGTCGAAGATCTAACCGGAAAGATAAGAGTCATCGTCGGACAAAACAAAAAAGAAACATTCGAGAAAGCCGAGAACATTTGTCTTGACTCTGTTTTGGGTTTCAGGGGCTCGGGAAGCAGGGAAATTTTTTTCGCCAATGAAATAATTCTTCCCGACGCTGCTTTGCCGGAAAAAAAACATTCTCCAATAGAAGAGTATGCCTTGTTTATCAGCGACATTCACGTCGGAAGCAAATTGTTCCTTGAAAAAAGTTTCCTGGATTTTGTGAATTATCTCAATTGCAAGATTCCCAACACCCTTGAAGCGGAAAAAATAAGGTATCTTTTCATTGTCGGAGACTTGGTTGCAGGCATCGGAGTTTATCCAAACCAGGAAAAGGATTTGCAGATAAAAGATATCGAGGGGCAATATGCAAGATTCGCGGAGATGATAGGAAAAATAAGAAGCGACATAAAAATAATAATCCTTCCCGGAAATCACGATTGCGTAAGGCTTGCAGAGCCGCAGCCGATTCTCGACGAGAAATATGCATGGCCGATTTACAATCTGAAAAACACAACGTTTGTTTCAAATCCGTCGATGATAAACATCGGGGCGAGAAAAAATTTCTCCGGATTTGACATACTTGCGTATCATGGATTTTCTTATTTTTATTATGCTGGAACCGTTCCGAAACTTATAAGCCAGGATTCTGCAAATTCTCCCGACAAGATAATGACTTATTTATTGCAACACAGGCATCTTGCCCCCACGCATGCTTCTGTTCAGTATATTCCTTCAGAGAAAGATCCTTTGCTAATCAGAAAAATTCCGGACATTTTTGTTTCGGGGCACACTCATGCGGGAACTGTTTCAAATTACAACAACATTCTTGTAATCTCGAGTTCATGCTGGGAAGATTTGACGCCGATTCAGGAAAAGTTCGGAAGCAAGCCGAATTTCTGCAAGGTTCCGATGTTTAATTTGAAAACGCGAGCCGTAAGAATGCTGGATTTTGAAGACGACGAGCACAAGGAAAAAATAAGCAGAAAAATGGAGAAGAGATGAAAATGGAATTCAACGGAAAAAAAGGAGTTGCGGTTGATGTGGATGGGGTGCTTGCCTGTTTGTTTGAAAATCTCCTTGAATATTACAATTCAAGATTCGGAACAAAGTTTACAGAAAATGATCTTTATACTTTAAAATTATGGGAAGTTTGGGGCTTATCCGAAGGAGAAGAGAAACCGATTATAATTGATTTTTGCAAGTCTCCTTTTTTTAGAGATGTTTCTCCTGTTGCAGGTTCACAGGAAGCAGTTCATGCCCTGTCCAAAAAATATAATTTAGCTGTATTGACAGCAAGACCTGTTTCAACAAGAGAAAAAACAATATCTTGGCTGGACAGATTTTATCCTGGTGTTTTTTCTGATGTTCATTTTACAAGCCATCATTTTCCAGAGAACGGAACAAAGGTAAACAAATCTGATTTTTGTTTGGAGCATGGATATGGAATTTTAATTGATGATTATCATGAGCATGTTAATGAATGCGCGGAAAAAGGAATTCAAACTATTCTATTGACACAACCTTGGAATTGGGAAACTTTGCGTCCAAAGGTTAGGAGAGTTAGAAATTGGCAGGAAGTTTTGCAATATTTGGAAAAATGAACACGCAGGAATATTTTAAAAAACTTGAGAAAGATGTGAGGCATATTTATGAAATAGCAGAGCAGGCAAGGGCAAAAGGTTATGACCCAATTGAAAAAGTTGAAATCCCCCTTGCAAGAAGCCTTGCTGAAAAAGTTGTCGGCTTGATTGCCACGATTTATCCGCAGATGAACAACTCGGGAATTTCCGAGAGAATTCTTGAACTGGAAAAGCAATTCGGGAAACTGGATCCGCGGGTTTGTTTGCAGATTGCCGAAGAAGTTGCAAAGCAAAAATTCTGCAAGTTCAATTCATTGATTGAAGCGATAACGGCCGGAGCAAGAATAGGATTTGCCTACATAACCCTCGGCGTTGTTTCCTCGCCGATTGAGGGATTGACGGAGATAAAAATCATGAAAACAAAAAACGGAAAAGAGTATTTGTCTGCTTTTTATTCCGGTCCAGTAAGGAGCGCTGGAGGAACAGGGGCTGCGTTTTCACTTGTCATTATTGATTATTTGAGGGAAATGTTCGGCTTTGCAAAATACGATCCAACAGAAGAAGAAATCAAAAGAGCCGTTACTGAATTAGCAGATTACCACGAGAAAATCACAAATCTCCAATACATGCCAACCGAGGAGGAAACAGCATTTCTTGCAAAAAATATTCCTCTTCAAGTCAACGGGGAACCAAGTGAAAAACTGGAAGTTGCAAACCACAAAAATCTTTCGAGAATAGACACGAATTTTATTCGCGGAGGTTTCTGCCTTGTAATCGGCGAGGGAATCGCGCAAAAAGCCTCGAAGATAAAAAGATACATTTCTTCGCTGAAGGAAAAGGGATTCAAGCTGAGCGACTGGGGTTTTCTCGACGAATATGTGAAATTGCACGAGCAAAGGGACAAGGGAAAAAAAGACGACTCTCCGACCTATATCAACGACCTCGTGGCCGGAAGGCCTGTTTTCGGGCATCCTTCAAAATCCGGAGGCTTCAGGTTCAGATACGGAAGATCCAGAAACTCTGGATTCAGCGCCGCTTCCCTGAATCCGGCGACAATGGCCATAACAGACGGTTTCATTGCAATCGGAACGCAATTGAAAATTGAAAAGCCGACAAAAGGATGCGCAATAACTTCTTGTGATTTAATCGACGGGCCCATTGTGAAATTGTTCAGCGGAAGCGTAAGGAAACTGAAAACAAAAGAAGAAGCAAAGAAACTTTATCCGGACGTCGAAGAGGTAATTTATCTCGGAGACATTCTTTTTCCCTTGAGCGATTTGGCGAACAGGAATCACAGTTTGATAAAGCAGGGATACGTGGAGGAATGGTGGCATCTTGAACTCGAGGAAAAAGACCCTGACTTTGCAAAAAACATCAATCCGTTTAAGATTTCATTTGAAAAAGCCGTTGAAATAAGCAAAAATTTCAAAATTCCCCTGAATCCAAGGTTTATTTTTTATTGGACAGAAATTTCAAAAGAACAATTTTTGAATTTGATATCATGGCTTAAACATGCAAAGGTTTCCGGAAAAATAATTCTTCCCTTTACAAAAAGCGAGCAGGAAAAATTCTCGCAAGGAAAAAGAGCGCTTGAACTTCTTGGCATTGAACACGAGGTTGTAATTGAAAATGTTGTTCTCAACGAGGAAACGAGCAAGGCTTTGCTGACAAACATTGGAATTGACATTTCAATCCTTAAAAACGAAGGAATTTCTCTGAAGGAAATTTTAAACCCCGAGAAATTTGATTCCGACAAAAATATCCTTGAAGTGATAAATTCTTTTTCCGAGTTTGAAATAAAAAACAAGGCCGGAGATTTCATAGGCGCGAGAATGGGAAGGCCCGAGAAAGCAAAACTGAGAAAACTTATCGGAAGCCCGAATGTTCTTTTTCCCGTCGGAAACGAAGGCGGCAGATTGAGAAGCGTGAACGCGGCCGCGGAAACCAACGGAGTGAGAAGCGCGTTTCCGAATTTCAAATGCAATTCATGCAAGAAAGAAACAATTTATCCGATTTGCGAAAATTGCAATGAAAAAACAAGAAAAATGTTTTATTGCTATGATTGCAGAAACAGTTTTGAAAACATTTGTAAAATCCATGGAAAAGGGCAGCCGTTCATCAACACTTCTGTTGACATGAAGCACTATCTTGAAAAAGCAATTGAGAAATTGAAATTGCAGAAAATTGACGTTCCTGTTTTGATAAAAGGAGTGAGGGGAACTTCAAACACGGGGCACAGAGTCGAGCCTTTGGAGAAAGGAATCCTTCGGGCTATTTATGGATTGCAGGTTAACAAAGACGGAACAATAAGATACGATGCCACAGAACTTCCCCTGACTGCATTCAAGCCGAAGGAAATTTCAGTCAGTGTTGAAAAATTAAAAGAACTCGGCTACGACAAGGATATTTTCGGCGAGGATTTAAAAGACAGGGAACAAATTCTTGAATTGAAACCGCACGACATTATTCTTCCTTCTTCTGTTGATTCAAGCGACGAAAAAGGGGATGATGTTTTCATTAAAATCAGCAATTTTGTCGACGACTTGCTTGAAAGATTTTACGGACTGAAAAGTTTTTACAATTTGAAAAAACGCGAGGACCTTGTCGGACAGTTGGGGGTTTTCATGGCTCCCCACAATTGCGCGGGAGTAATCTGCAGAATCATGGGATTTTCAAACACACAGGGAGTTTTTGCAAGTCCTTACATGCACGCCGCGGTCAGAAGAGATTGCGACGGGGACGAAGCGGCGATAATGCTTCTTCTCGACGTGCTTCTTAATTTTTCACTGGATTTTTTGCCGCAGCATCGAGGAGGAACGCAGGATGCTCCTCTTGTTCTAAACTCCAGGATTGATGCGGGAGAAGTCGACGATCAGATAATGGATTTCGAGCTTGTAAAAAAATATCCTCTTGAACTTTACAGAAAATCCGAGGAAAGAAAGCATTCGTCGGAAATAAAAATAACAACAGTGAAAAAGGCGTTGAAAGAGGGAAAGGATATTTTTGTCGACATAGGATTCACGCATGATACAAATAATTTCAACGACGGTGTTCTTTGCTCTTCTTACAAGTCTTTGGCAACGATGCAGGACAAGCTGCAACACCAAATGGAATTGGTGGAAAAGTTAAGGGCTGCAGACACTTCAGACACAGCGAGATTGGTAATTGACAAGCATTTTATAAAAGACATGAGGGGAAACCTAAGGGGCTTCTCAACGCAAAGTTTTCGGTGCGTGGAATGCAACGAAATTTCAAGAAGACCCCCTCTTAGCGGAACATGCAATGCGTGCAATGGAAAATTGATTTTCACCGTCAACGAAGGCGGAATAAAAAAATACCTCGAGCCCGCGATTCAGCTTGCACAAAAATACGATGTTTCTTCCTACATGAAGCAAAATCTTGAATTGATAAAAAGATACATCGACAGCATTTTCGGAAAGGAAACGGAAAAGCAAGAGGCTTTGGCGAGATGGTTTTGAAAATGGATATTTTTAAATTTGAGTTATCTAAGAATGAAAATGAAAAAGGGCGTGAAGGTTTTGTTTTTATTTCTGATTATCTTCTCCGGAATTTTTTCCGTTTCGATGGGCTTGATTGACAATTATCGCGTGATTACAGGGGAAACAATTACATATTCTTATCCTGATTTATTGAACAAAATTACAGGAAAAACTGTTGAAGAAGGAACATGTTCGGGAAATGTTCTTGTTTGTAATTATTATTCCTATGAACTTACATGCGGCAATGTTCAAGGTTGCCTTTGGATAGGAAATTTTTGTTCTGGTTCGCCAATACAATGCAGCAACTTGGATAAGAAAACAGATTGCGGAAGCCAGCCTGGATGCAAATGGTATGGTGCTCCAAGACCGCAGGAAACAGGAACTCCTCAAACTCCAACTACTACTTCAACTCCGAGTAGTAGTCAAACCCCACAAACTCCCCAAGCACCCCAAGCAGAATTTTCAGATACAGGTTATATAATTGAATTTCAAGATGAGCCCATTATTGTAAGAAAAGTTAAATTAGAAAAAGAAGCAAGAGAGTTTGAAGAATTGCGACAACGAAATCCTGCTTTAGCTACCTTACTAAGTCCATTCAGAGTCAGCTTGGATGAAGTTTCCGGAGAAGTTAGAAGTTATTCTGAAAATTTAAGAAGAAATCATAACCAAGCAAAACAAAGAATAACTGACAGAATTTCCAAACAAGCAGACAGAGATTATGAAAATGTATTTAACGGAGTTGCATTAGACATTACACAAGATGAAGCGAGTTCTCTTTTAGATTTAAGTGAAATAAAAAATATTTATCCGAATAGGGAAGTGAACATAACTTTGATGGACTCTGTTCCTTTGATAAATGCAGACGATGTTTGGCTTTTGGATTCAAGTAGAAATGATTGTGTTACTTCTGGAAATGAATGTTTAACGGGACAAGGAGTTACAATTGGGATTATTGATTCAGGTGTTGATTATACTCACGGAGATTTGGGAGGTTGTTTTGGGGCAGGGTGTAAGGTAATGGGAGGATACGATTTTGCAAATAATGATAATGATCCAATGGATGATCATGGACATGGAACACATGTTGCTGCAACAGCTGCGGGCAACGGGGTTTTAAAAGGCGTTGCCCCTGACGCAAATATTGTTGCCTATAAAGTTTCTAGGGTAGACATAACATATTTGGATGCTATAATTGCATCAATTGAAAGAAGTGTTGACCCCAATCAAGATGGAAATTTTGATGATCATTTGGATATAATAAGTTTGAGTCTTGGTGGTTGGCAGTTTTTAAATGAATATGATGCTATATCTGTTGCGATAGACAATGCTGTTGATGCTGGCGTTGTCGCAGTTGTGGCAGCAGGAAATGATGGTCCAAGTGAAGGGACAATAAATTACCCTGGGATATCAATTAATGCCATAACTGTTGGTGCTGCTATCTATGTTAGTTCACCTAATCCGATTGGAGTGGCAGATTTTAGTTCGCGAGGACCTGTAACAATTGACTTGCCTTTGGCTGAGCCTTTTACAATTAACAAGCCAGATATTGTTGCTCCTGGTTCTTCCATTTGCGCTGCTAAATCAAGATACCTCTCTTCTACATATACATGTTTTGATCGCATGCATATTTCTAAATCAGGAACATCAATGGCAACTCCGCATGTTTCAGGCGCTGTTGCATTGTTACTGCAAGCATATCCAACAGTTTCTCCGTCCATGATTAAAAATGCATTAACTTCTACTGCAACTGATTTAGGAGAACCTATAACCGCCCAAGGTGCGGGATTAATAAATGTGCAAAGAGCGATAAATTCGCCTTTATTACAACCTTTACCTCCTCCCCGACTGCCTCCTCAATTCACACGGACATATTCCCTTCAATCAGATATTACTTATGACCCAACAAGAGTTTTACTAAACCTAAAAGCTTTCAGTCCAAAATGTTCTTGCGATACTAATTCTAATACAAAAGATTGCCCAGACACATTTCAAACAACAGGTTTTTTGGCGATTGAAAAATGTTATGACCATTATACCACTACTCAAAGTTTGGGAGGAACAACTCGTATTTTATATGGTATTAGAACTTATTCATTACAATCTTCACCAAATCAACTTCCAATAATCCCCCTTATACCTGTGTTATCTGTTTCTACGGGAGATCCTATCAGTTATGATGTAGATGCAACAGATGCTGATGGAAATACTTTAACATATTCTTTAACGACAAATCCCGGCTGGCTTTCAATTGATTCAGCAACAGGATTAATAACAGGAACAGCACCACTAGTTAATGTAATTACAGATTATGGTGCTGTTGTATCTGTTTCAGATGGAACAAGTTCTGTAAGCCAGACTTTTAGTATTCATGTGGGTTTACCGCTTCCTCCTAAACAAAATGAAACGCCTTCAAGAACAATCGGTTGCCGAGCTTATTTTTCATCCTGTTCTTGTTCTTATCAATGCATAGACATAACTACACCAATAGATTGTCAACAAGCATGTTCCCCAATACAACGAAATGCTGCTGCTCCAAATTGCGGTTATGTTAATGACGTATGTCAAGTTTTGTAAAAGCCTTGGTTTTATTTGATTTATTAAACAAAATAAATGTAAAGTTATTAGTCCTTAAATAAAAACCGAGCGAAAGCAGACAATTCGCTTTTATTATTCCGTGCCTCGCAATGTGTATGTGTAATCGCTTTTTAAACAGAGATTATTTATTACATCGGAAATGCTGTCGCGTCTTCTTCAAATATTTTATATTCGTCTTCAAAAAACATTCCTTCGCTGTTGTTTTTGTTGAATCTGATTGAATAACCATTGCTTTTCAGACAAGTCGCAAAAAGCAGCGGTTTTAAAAGTGCATACGAGCCGTCAGACGAAGTTGTTGTGGAAGAAACTACGGGCAGGTCTGGACTGCTGCAACCGGAGATGGAAGTTGAATAATGCGACGTAACTGCTTTATTTGCGAAAGAGCTTCCATTCTGAAACTTAATCTTTCCCTTTAAAATCGGTTCTGTAACCAAAACCAAATCTTCAATTTCATTAACCTGATTTGGTTTTACGAAAATTGTTTTGGTGTCTGTAGGATAAGCCAGACTTTCGCTCCATCCTTCTGCTCCCGCTTGAATTTCATATGTCCCCTCGGGAATTTCTTGAAAAGCATAATCTCCTTCTGAATTGGTTCGCGTCCAAAAATCTGTCCCTATTATTCGGACTTCTGCCGAATTGCTAATGTCATAATCCGGAGGAACATAGGGCTCTGTTTTTACTTGATTATTTTCAATATAAGTGGATAAAACCATTCCAGATACCTCTCCTGTCAGGACATCCTCTTCGTCCCCATTTCCGGATTTTTTCTCCACGGGGACAGGGATTAGGCATGAGTTTAAACCAATTGCAGCAACGAGCAAGATTCCCAGCAAAGTTTTTCTCATGAAACTATTTACACTTTTTTATTTAAATAAATTGTTGTGTTAAAAAATCACGATTCATAATTCTTGATGATTTCATAAGAGCAAACACAAGGAGAATTTCCGCATTTGTGGCAATTGTGAGGATAGAACTTTGAAATTTCTTCCGCGAAATTTATGTTCAGAGAATTAAAAACACCGACGAGGCACGAGAAATAATCAGCCGCTTCAAACATTACGCCTTTGAATTCTTCATCCGTCCTGTTGCTTCTGTAAGCCCATATTGCCTCTGAAAATTCCCCTGTTTCTTCAGCCAGATGAACGCCAGCATGCTCCAGCGTCCGGGAAGATGCGGGATAGATTTCATTGAACATTTTTTGGAATCCCGATAATGTCTGAGGACGCTTTGATTCGTCAACATAAACAACCTGCCTGAAAACTGATTTTTTTTCTTTGCAAGAACACGGGCATGAGTTACAATAAGAACAAAGATACGGAAACCTTTTCCAGATTTCCTCCCCTATATCTATGTTCAATCGGTTTAGGATTGACATGAAAAAACTGAACGAGATTATCAGATTTTTCTTTATTTTTTCAATATCTTTTTTTCTTATCCCCTTTATTCCGCGCATGCCGAATCTTTGAATTTGATTCAACATTTCTCCGATGTCGAAATGCCTGTTATTCGGAATTTCATAAACTTCCCTTACAAAAAACTGAAATTGCTGTATGCTCATGTCCGGAAATAAGGTTGACATGTTTTGAAAAACCCTTCAAATTATTTAAGGATTTATATTGTTCAGAATAAATACAAAAAATATGTTTGTGGGAAAGCCAAGATAACAGAAAAACAATCCCGAATACTTATACCCCACAAATAGTTAAATTTATAAATCTGTGGGGGTAAATATTTTTATGCACTGGAAAATAAAGATAATCCACGGAAAATCCTATAAATATGCTGCAGAGTCATTCAGGTTTCCAGATGGAAAAATAAAAAAAATCGAGGTTTTGTTTAACAATCAGAATAAAAAAGAGCTTGAAAATATTTTCAATAAAAAAAAGAAAAAGGCGTTTTTTGAATACGCTATTAAAAAATACAAGACAGATTCCGTCTTTTCAAAAGAAGAATTCTTAAAAATAGAAAGCATTCGTGTGGATTATTCCGATATTATTAAAAAAATTTCCAATAAAGATAAAAAAGATTTATTTGACAGATTTACCGCTAATTTCACCTATGAAAGCAATGCTTTAGAAGGGAATTCGCTTACTTTGAAAGACGTTGCAATTGTTATGTTTGAAAATTCCACAATTAAAGGAAAAGATTTAAGGGAGATTTATGAGACGAGAAATTCCAGAAAGGTTGTTGAAAGGATTTTGGATAAAAAATTTGATATTTCTGAAAAAGACATAATTAAGATTCATAAAATTCTTGTTCAGGATTTGGATATAGAAACCAGTTATAAGAAATTTCCCAATATCTTGGTTGGAAAGAAAATCAGATTAACCCCTCCCGAAAAAGTTAAAGAAGAAATGGCCAATCTTGTTGAATGGTATCATAAAAACAAAACAAAAATACATCCCTTAAAACTTATATCATTATTTCATGGTAAATTTGAGCAAATACATCCCTTTCAGGACGGAAATGGGAGAGTCGGAAGATTTTTGATAAATGTAATGTTAATCAATAATAATTATCCTCCTTTAATCATCAGAAAATCTCAAAGAATTTCTTATCTAACCGCCTTGGAAAAATTTGATAATAACTATTCTAAGACTTTAGAGAGATTTTTTTTGGAAAAATTCAAGGAAACCCATAAAAAGTTTTTTGAAATTTATATGAAATACTTATAATCGTATTTTAAAAATAAACAATGCCAAATTTCTCACTGGGACAATCAATTCAAAAATATGGAAAATGTTGAATTTGTGAAGTAAAAATTTTCCCAATAAATATTTAAACTCTCTCTCTCTCTTCAACGGAAATGAAAGGGGGAGTGATTTTTGTCGGATTGTTTCTTGTATTGGTTTTAGGAGTTAGTGTTTTTGTTTCTGCAGGATTTTTTGATAATTTTAAAGCCACTGGAAAAACTGTTTGGGAGATAACAGAGCCGACGGGGATATGTGGAGGTGAAAGCGGGACTAATTCAGATGGAGCACTTTCATTTGATCAAAATTGTGTAGGTTATGATTCTTCTACAACATGTGAATCTGTTTCAGGTTGCGAATGGGAAACAACTTTTACTGAATTTATGGATAATCCTCTTCATGTAAACCAAGGATGGAATTTGGTTTGGGGTATTTATTTTCCTTCACAAATTAGTAGTGGTATTAATCCCGAAGAACTTAAAGCAATATATTGGACAAATCCTGTAACTAAGGGCTATACTCTTGGTTGGAGTTCAGGAGAAGGGCCTAATCTTCAAACTGGTGAATTTGGAACAGGTTTTGATGTTGGTTACCTTGAAGGATATTCTTTATCTTCTTCTAGCAATCTTAATTGGGTTTATTTTAATGAGTCTGGAGATATAAAATTCCGTCTTCCAGAAGGTATTAGTTCAGGTATTAATGAATTAGACACTGAAGGAATTTCTATGATTTCAGGATGGAATTTTCTTGGAATTTTTCCTTTTTTATTTAAGGATATAACAGGGGCTGTTCAGAATTCTTTTACTCTGAATGATATAAATGGAAACTGCAATATTGAGAAAGCATATTTCTTTGGAGGCGGTCCTGATGACCCTTCCACAATCGGGGAATGGGTTGAGGTGGGGGTAAGTGATGAAGTATCAAATTCAAATATGTATAGGATAATGGTTGTAAAAGTTACAGGCGATTGTATTTTAGGAAAAACTAATCATCAAAAAACTTGTATAGATACTGATGGATTATTAAGAAAAACTATTAAAGGAACTGTAACAATAAAAGATTCTAATTTGGCTATTTTAGATACTGCAGAAGATGTTTGTGAGAATGCTGGAGATTCTGATAATCCAAACAGAAAGATTTTACAAGAGAAATATTGCAAATATGGTGCAAATGGGGATGTTAGTATCGGAGCTTTGTCTTTTTATGAAACTATCGGGAATCAACAATCCAATTGTGCTGGAACAGATTGTACTGTTACAAAGGAAATTTGCAGTGATGGAAAAATTACTATTACCAATGAACCTATTCCTTATGAAGATACGCCTTTTTACACACCTTAAAATAATATAAAATGCAAAACAAAAATTTAACATGGTGGATTATCGGAATTGCGATTTTGATAGCGATAGGCATTGGAATTTATTTTTTATTTAGCGGAGACGGAAGTTCTGTAACAAACACAGCAGGAAGCATTCCAAGTCCTCCTGCACTGCCCTCTTAATGCTTTTTTAAAATGGCAGGAAGTCAACATAAAAAGAGGAACTTTTCAAAATTGCCGACCAAGAAATCAGCTCAAATAAAAAATAGGATTTTTTATAATGGCAGATGACTTTTATCATCCTCAACATAATCCTGAATCCGGTTATAATCAAATTCAAGAAGAACCGAGAAAAACATACTTTCAATGGATAAGTCCAGGACCGATTTTAATTGTTAGTTTAATAATATTGCTTCTTATAGGCGGATTTACATATTATTTCTTTTACATGAAGCCTTTGAATGAGCAAGGATTTAAATGTGCTAGTGCCAGTGATTGTGATGATGATAAGGCATGCACAGTAGATTCATGCAGTTCAAGAACAGGAATTTGCTATCACCCAAAAAAAACTTGCGCTTCTGGAGAATTTTGCAATGATATTGGAAATTGTGAATTAATAACATCTTCATCTTCGGAACCCCTGCAAAACAATACCCTTGTTGCTAATGCCGGAGGAGATTTGTCTGTCAATGAGAGCTCTATAGTGATTTTGAACGGTTCAAGAAGTTATAATCTTGATGGAAGTGGTTTAACTTATAATTGGACTCAACTTTCTGGAATTAATGTTGTTCTAAATAATAAGACTATTGTAAACCCCTCATTTATAGCACCTAATGTAACTACACAAGAAATTCTTATTTTTCAGCTGATTGTTAATGATGGTGAAAAAAATAGCAGTCCTGACAATGTAACTATAAGGGTTAATGATGTAAGTCAACCTATTGTTTATGATATTTCAGCACCACCTCCTTTGCCAAGTTAATTAAAAACTTCTTTAATTAAGAAGATAAAGCAAAATCGTCGGCAGCAACAAGCAAGCCATCATCAATGTTCTTTTCACTTTGAGGGAAATGCAATAAACTCCTGTCATTGCTGAAACAAGGAAAACAAAAAATCCGAGAAAGCCAGAGACAAGAAAAACAATGATTGAAAGAAAAATTAAAGTCACAAGGGAGAGTTTTGTGTAATTGATTTTTTCAATCTTGTTTGAAAAGAATTCAGCGAGGATTTTTGTCACGAAAAAACTCAGGATTCCGGAGATTAAAACAATTGCAAAAATCAGAACAATCATCTCTTTCGGCATCTCTCCGATTAATTCCTGAATCGAAGCCGCGGCGCCAGTCCTTGTTTTTTGAATCGTGTAAAGCGCTACGAATGAAAGCCCCATCACCAAAGTATTTGTCGCTCCCAAAAGAACAAGAAACCCCTTTCTATCGCTTTTTGAAATCAGGTTTCCAATGATTGCCGCTTGCCCTGAACCCAAGCCCGGAAGAAAACCGCAGATTAACGACGAGAATAAAGAACCTGTCAAAGGCTTGAACAAATTTACTTTCGATTTCGTCTTTTTTTGGTTTGGAATTTTTGTTTTTGTCTTTATGCTGATTAACAATGAAGAAGCCCCGAACAATCCAGAGAGCAAAGGGAGAAGCGGCTGATTCAAGGTTTCAAGATTCAGAACAATCAAACCGAGAATTCCTGAAAGAACAAAAACAAGCAATGAGGAAAATTTTTCCTTTTCGGAAAAAATCATGAACAAGGAAACCAGAATAAGAATAAAAGGAATTGCGCTTGAAATAAAATTGTAGATTTTTGGCACAAGAAAAACCAACGGAACTGAAACAAGAATCAAAATAAAAATCGCCGCAAGGCTTCCATGGTTTGTGAGCATTATTGCCTCGTATCCTTTGCCTTGTTTCAACATTTCGTGTCCGGGAAGAACAGAAAGTTCAACGCCTTCGTCGGGAGCGCCGAGAAAAATAGAGGGAATAAAATCAACAAAAGTATGGGTTATCGCCATTGCAACAATGAAAACAACTAAAAAAATCGGATTCAAAAAAAGGAAAGAAGCGGAGAGGGAAACCAAAATTACGGAGACGAGATTTATGTGGATTCCCGGAGCCAAGCCCGTGAAAATACCGAAAAAAATTCCGAGGAACAAAAACAAGATTATTTCAAGGAGCATTTAAATTTATAAATAACATTTTCTTATACTGTTAATGAAAAAGAGTGATTTATTTTTATTAATTTGTATGTTTGTCAGTATATTTTTAATTTTTGCAGTTTATGCTCAAGAAGAAAGCACTGACATCTCAACAATTGATGAAAATGCAGAGTTATCCGTTTCAGAGGGAATAACTCCTGATTCAGGATTTTATTTTGTTGAATCCGGAATTCTTGAAAGATTCAGGGACGAGATAGAGAACAGGGAAAAAAAGGTTGCGGAAATCAGGGCGATGATTGATGCAGGAGATTTTGAGTCGGCGAGAATTGCTTTGGAAAGGTATAGGGAATATGCAGACAATCTTGAAAGAGAGGTTTCTCCGGAGCAAAGAGATGAAGCAAGACGAAGCGCTGCCGCGATTTATAATGTTCTTAAGAGTTTGGAAGTTCAAATTCCAGACCAGCATAAAGAGGATTTTTTTGACGACATTGTTGAAAGAGAAGGAAGGATTGTAACTGCCGTGGAAATTGCGGGAAGAATAAAAGAATTATGCGAGCAGCTTTCAAACCTTGACCCTTTGGAATATTCCAGAGTTTGCAGGACAGATGATGATTCTCCTGATTGGAAAAAGAGGCTTGACAAGGATTTAACAGACGAGCAAAGGACAGAGGCTGAAAATTTTGGAAGAATAATGTCGCAGTGCTTTGAGACAGCAGGACAGGAATGCGCATGCGAGGAAATTCCTTTCAAGGATTTTGCGGAAACATGCTTAATAGCTGCGCCGCTTGCAACCGCGTGCGAGATTGAAAATGACGAAGAGGCATGCGAAGCAATGGATAATTTAGAGATGCCAGAGCTTCCAGAGCATTTGCAGGATGTTTTTGATTCTTTGGAAAGAGATATCTCTGGTTCAAGAATGGATTTACATATGCCTCGCGAGTGCAGAGAGGCCGGCGTTACAAGTCCGAGAGAGTGCATGAGAATTATGATTCAAACACATGCCCCTGAAGAATGCAGGCAAGCATTGATTGATGCAAATGTCCAGAACGAAAGAGAGGCAAGGGAAATTTGCGAGAGAATCATGTTTGAACAAAACGCGCCTGTAGAATGCATTGAACAGGGATTGCGGGATTTCAAAGAATGCGGAAAACTAATGTTTGAATTGAATGCTCCCAAAGAATGCATTGATGCGGGATTGACAGGAGAACATAGAAGCGACCATAAGAAATGCGAGGAAATCATGAGAAGCCTTCAGGGAGGAGAAAGGCATGGGGGATTTGGAGCGAATTGCGCAGGCATGGAAAATCCAGAGGAAAGATTGGCTTGTTATGACAACGCTGCGAGAGGCTTTTCAGGGGGATTTGAACCAGAATTCAGAGAAGGACAACCTCCAGGAGGATGGCCTCAACAATGCCGGGATGCAGGAGCAACAACAAGAGAATCGTGCGAACAGGTTATGAGGGAACAATTTGAAAGCCAGCAACAAGGAAGCCAGGAATTCGGGCAGTTTGATGAATTCCAACAACCCGAAGGATTTGAACCTCCTCAATGCGGAGATGGAGAAAGTTTAGTTTGCAATGATGGTAGTTGCACATGTATTAGTCAAGGAACAGAAACAACAACTACAAGTTCTGATACAACCACAACAACAGGGGCGGTTATAAATGATTTTTACAGATATTATTTCGGATAAAAATTATTTCAATCATGGAGACTAAAAGATGCTTCTCTTTTATGAAAGCGGACAAAGGGCAAATCGTCAGAAAACTTTAAATATATATATATCTTTTTAGTAATTAATGTTGAATAAAAGGGGTCAGCTTACTATCTTTATAATTCTTACAATTTTCATTATTGGAAGCACTTTGGTTTATTTTGCATTTCAGCAAGATTTAATTCAAAGGCCTTTAAACCCTGATGCAGAAAGAGTTTACAATTTTGTCCAAACCTGTATTGAAGAAGAAGGCGTAAAAACAATTTACCAAGTTGGAGAAACAGGAGGTTATTATTCTCCCCCCAATCTTTCTACAGAATCTGGAGCCGCAATATATTATGAAAATGGACAAAATTATATGCCCTCAAAAATGCAAGTTGAAGAAGAGATTTCTCAGTCAATTAATGATAATTTATCTTTGTGTGCAGAAAATTTTACAGACCCTATCTTAAACATAAGTTTTGGAAGAGTTAGTACAGAGACAAAAATACAAGACGAAAAGGTTATTTTGAATGTGAATTATCCGATAAGAATAATGAAAGCCGAAGATGTTATTATTATTGAAGATTTTAAAACAGAAGTTCCATTAAGATTAGGCATTGTTTACAATTCTGTTTCTGAATTTATGCAAACACAAGATGAAAGCCAAGGAATTTGTTTGTCCTGTTTGTTGGAAATTTCAGAGAAAAATGATTTGTATGTTGACATGAGGGATTATGATAATCAAACAACGATTTTTATTTTCATGGATGAAAATTCAAAAATTAAAGATGAAACCTTTGTCTGGGTTTTTGCAAACAAGTATGAAATAGAAAATGAAGAATAAAATAATTTGTATTTTAATTGGAATAATTTTGATGTTTAATCTAGTTTTAGTTAGTTCAGATGTTACAGTAGTACCTAAAGAAATATCTCTGTTAGATGGAAAAATTTTAGGGCATGGTATTGAATATAAAGAGCTACAGGATGAGGGAATTAAGCTAACATTTGTCAATGAAGGTGCAAGTGTTAATATTGGTGGAGATATATTCCAAGATATTGTTCCTCAAGGCAAAGCAGGGCACCCCACAGAGATTGAATTGGATAAAAGCGGAGGGATATTGCGAGCAGATTTCACAGTGAATGAAAAAGGAGGAACTTATGTTTTTGGAAATACGCAGATTTATGCCCCGCCGAATTCAAGGGTATTTTTTGATAAGAAAACAGGATTGGAATATGGGAGAGTAGGATTGGAATATTACTATGATAAACGGGCTGGAATTAATATAGTTGTACCAGATGGATCTGAATTTAAGGAGATTCCGAAACCAAAAACTGAAGGGGTACTAACCGATTATGTGACAACAATTAAAAGTATAAAGTATGGAAGTTTCAAATTGCCTAGTGGAGATATTGTTACTTCAGGAGAACTAAGTTACGAAAACGGACAGCCATTTATTTCTTATCATAATAAAAAAGCTATCATAGATAATGTCGGTATAGATAATGTTGCGGCTATGGGGTCTAGAGTATACCTTTATTTTGATGGACAAAGACACGACCAAGATTATGTCTCATTTAATTTAAAAAATAAAAAATTAATTTTATCTTCTAGTAGTTTCATTGATAACCCCTCCACAGGTTTCTATCGTGTAAGTTTCTATGAAAACAATCCTTTTTTGAAGATAGAACCAGGAGATCATGTTGTTATGAGAACAGACAATTCCGGAGAAATAGAAATTCAAAATAGAGATGCAACTGGCTTAGTGCCTAAAGTTACAACAAGGGGGGGATATACCTTAGATCAAGACCATAAATCAATATATTTTTGGTATAACAAAGACGGAGTCCCCCAAACTCGTATCACTCCAAAAGAGTCTATATTAGTCTCAAGCCCTTTAGACGCTTCAACTTCTCCTATGGAATTATCCATATTTGATGAAAATAATCAAAAGATATTACCAAAGGGTCTTAATATTTTTGTTGATAATTCTAATAAAATTACTATTGGTTCCTATACCTTATCAGGATCTGAGGCCATATCTCCTGAATTTTCTGCTCGAATAAAATATGTAAACAT
>JACOYL010000017.1 GCA_016181895.1 Candidatus Pacearchaeota archaeon | reverse complement strand
CTTATTCAGGCGCCCGCATTTACGCCGGAGTCAATGACCTTGCCGACTTTTTCAGAGTCGTTAACAGGTATTTCTATCTTTATGGAATGTGACGCAACATATCTTGTTATCTCGCTTTTTCCTTTTGAGTAGTCATATTCGGGATAAATGCTCAATCCTTGGGTCTGTATTTCATCCTTGCCGAAACCCTGGATTTCAAGGAGATTTTTCATCCTTCCAAAAATCTCTGAGTTTTTTTCGTTTGCCTCGGAGCTTGTGTTTCCGTAGGTTTGTATGTTAAAGTAAATGGAAACCTTGTCGGGAAGAACCTTTATCATTGCATATCCGTTTGAAGTGACTGTTCTTCCCTGGTAGGAAAAGTCCGAAAGAACGCCTATCAATGCCAGAAAAATTATTCCAAATACAATTATTCCCGTGATTAGGACAGAGTTGCTAAACCTTTGTTTTTTCATGGGGTAAAAATCATTTTTGCATTAAAAAAGGTTTCTGTGTCAAAACCCCTTAATCTTTTTTCTTTTTGTAATGAAATATCTCATCCGCATTAGTTAAAATATAGTGTTTCAAAGTGCCGGTAGCGACGTATAACGGGCCATTTCCAGAATCAAACCTGTCAAATCTATCGATTTTGCGGCTTTCCAACGCATAGGCTATTCCCATGACTGTCCTGTCGTCATCACCACCCATCATTTCCTTTAACCATTCAAAGTATGCACCAACATGCTGGTCCTCTTTTCCTCCGCACAAGTATTGAATTCTTTCAGACAATTTTTCCAATTTGTTCAACGCGGCATCGCTGTTTCTCAGCACCAATACCTCTGCATCCCTTCCTGCAACACCCGGAAGACCGAGGGAATACACTACTTTTTTGTCCGATATGTTTTTGATATCTGATTCAGGCATCTTGAACTTATCACCCATCAAAGTCTCCTTTCTTGCAAATCCGCCCATAGACTGCAAAGCTCTGATAAGTTTGCTTTCGCTTCCTTCACTATTTCCTGTTTTGGACATCATGTTCATTTTTTCTTTTTCCTCAAGATTAGTGTGGTTTCTGAAAAATCATCGCAACTCATTTTTTCAAGAAGACTGTTTTTTGACATGCCTAGGCATTTTGGCGACGGATGTCTCAGTATGAGGCTAGCCCCTGATTTTGCCTCGTCAATAAATTTGCTAAGGACACCTGTTTGCATATCTGCTTCTAGGTAACACCATACGAAATCAACATATTCTATCGGAAAATTCAAGCAATCTCCGAGATAAAAAGGATTGTGCGTCGTTCCACCTGCTACACCTTCTTTAAAATCAATCCATGCCTTTTTAGAAATGTCGTACATCACTTTATCTTTCTCCACGCCTATCATATGATTATTAAGCCTCTCTCCTATCGCACATACGGCCCCACCAGCAGACCCAAAATCAACACCTTTCTTTCCCTTAAATCTAAAAAATTCCAGTGTGTCCCTTACTTTTTCGAAAGGGGTGTCTCTAAAATGGGTTTCATACATTACTTCCTCTTCCCCTCTTTCGCTTATTATAGGATACCTTCTAAAGGCATGCATCGCCTGCTTTCCATTAACCCTTGTTATTTCAGGGCTGTAATTATCTAATCCAGAGTAAACACTGACTAAATGACCCCATTCTTCTTTTTTTATTGACGAAGGTACCCTTATCATAAAAAACCAAGAAAAAACTCTTTTATAAACTTTACCATTATAGAGAAGTGACAAATTATGGCTTTATAAGGGCCCTTAAAAAACTATTTAAATTAATCGTGTGAATTTTATTAAAATGCAAAACAGCGAAAAGTCAGTTACAAAAATATTTGCAGATGCGGGAATAAGGGTAAACGGAAAAAATCCCTGGGACATCCAAGTCCATAATCCTAAGTTTTTCAAAAGAGTATTGGCAGGAGGCTCGCTTGCCCTTGGAGAAAGCTACATGGATGGCTGGTGGGACTGCAAAAGCATTGACGGGGTTTTTTACAGGATTTTGTCATCAAAAATAAGACAGAAGATAAATCCCGGACTGGTTTTTTTAGCGATAAAATCAAGGCTTATGAACCTGCAATCACCGGCAAGGGCTTTTCAGGTTGGTGAAGGGCATTATGACATAGGCAACGACCTCTACTCAAAAATGCTCGACAAAAGAATGATTTATTCTTGCGCATACTGGAAAGACGCAAAAAACCTTGACGAGGCCCAGGAAAAAAAGTTGGAACTGACATGCAAAAAGCTTCATTTGAAACCGGGAATGAAGGTTTTGGACATTGGGTGCGGATGGGGCGGATTTGCAAAATATGCCTCTGAAAGATACAGGGTCAAAGTCACGGGAATAACTGTCTCAAAAGAGCAGGCAAAAATCGCAACAAAAATATGTGATAAAAATAAAGTCAGGATAAAAGTCATGGATTATCGCGGCCTGAATGAAAAATTTGATAGGATAGTTTCAATCGGAATGTTTGAACACGTCGGGCCGAAAAACTACAAGACCTACTTTAGAAAAGTTGATCAATGCCTTAATGATGGAGGACTTTTTTTATTGCATACGATGGGAAAAAACTTCTCAAAAACCTACGTAGATCCTTGGATAAACAAGTATATCTTCCCCAACGGCGTTCTCCCATCGCTAAAGCAGGTTTTCAGCTACTCTGAGAAATTTTTTGTTCTAGAAGACATCCACAATTTTGGGCCATACTATTATCGTACGCTGGCTGAATGGGAGAAAAATTTCAGAAGAGGCTGGCCCAAACTGAGAAAAAACTATTCCGAAAGGTTTTACAGGATGTGGAGATACTATCTGCTAATCTGTGCAGGGGCATTTAGGGCAAGATATATTCAATTGTGGCAGTTTGTTTTTAGCAAAGGAAACTTGAAGGAGATATACGACTCTATCAGATAAATTCCTGAAAGATATTTTACCTAAACGACTTTTGACGCTTGCGCCTAGCCTTGCTGTCCCCCGGCTTGTACATCTCTTTCCTTCCTTATCGCCCTCGCCAAAGCCAGCCTTGATGCCTCTATCTGCCCGTTCCTTCCCCCTCCCGCAACAGTTATCACGACGTCAAAATTCGGCTTCCCTATTACATTTTCAAAAATCCTTATCGGCTCCTCTATCTTCAGCCTGTCAAAGAAGTGAAGGGTTTTATGGTTTCTTTTGTTGATGCTTATTTTTCCGCTTCCTTCGCTGATAACAGCCTTTGCAATGGCCCTTTTTCTCTTTCCGCTCGTCGTCAATTTCATTTTTTCGAAACCTCGCTTACGCTTATGTACTTTCTTTTTCTTCCCGAATCGATTTTTGTCATTTTTGAAGATTCAAATTCCTTTGGAACGCCGACATAACACGTCACTCTGTCAAGGGCCTCTCTTCCGCGCCCTGTCCTGTAATTTGGAAGCATTCCTCTTATTGTTCTTTTGACTATCATCTCGCTCAGTCTCGAGTGCTTCGGCCCTTTCTGCGCTGTTCCAACACGCCCTCTTTTCGCCTCAAAATTCTCCTGGATGTCCATTCTGTTTCCGGTGATAATCACTTTCTCGCAATTCAGCACTATCACTTCATCTCCTTCCAATGCCATTTTTGCAACATTGCTCGCGAGCCTTCCCAACACAGTTCCCGAAGCGTCAATTACTATTTTCATTTTTTCTATCTTAAAATCCTCAGGTTTTTTGCCTGGGGATTTTTTTTAATTTCATCCTTGATATATGAGAATTCGGTTTTTGATTTTAACAGCTTTTCTTCGGCCATTTTGGAGAACCTTAGCGCAACAAGCCTTATTTTCTTGCTTATCTCTCCCTGTGATAGAACTTTTCCAGGAACCACTATGTTTTCACCGTCTTTCGACATTTCATCTATCTCGCTGAGATTGAAGATTATTGATTTTCTTTTAGGCGAGGAAATAATGTCGGATACCTGATTCCAGTTCTCAAGCTTTTTGGAGTCCCTTATGACTTCCACTAATGCAGCGCTCGTTTTTCTTTTTGCCTTTCTTTCTATTCTCGACTTTGATTTCATTTTGTATTCAAAATAACAGAAACATTGTTTCTGCTAACGCGCTTGACTCGCAGATTGAAGTTTCTAT
>JACOYL010000010.1 GCA_016181895.1 Candidatus Pacearchaeota archaeon | reverse complement strand
TTTAAGGTTTCGGATGAAAGAGTTTTCATGGAATCTTTGAGGGTTTACAATCACAACAACAAAGAACTTCCCTTTGTTGAAGGAGTTGTTGGGCATCATGAAATATCCTCTTATAATAAAGAGATAAGAGACTTGGTCTCGATGATTTTGCTGAAAGACTCGGAAATAATTTTTGTTTTTAAACCGCCCCTTAAGGAAGAAGAAGTTAAAGGGAGAGTAAGGATTCATTATGAATTGTCCTTGTCCGGCAAACACGCGCTTGTCCCATTAATAGAATTTGTGAATGCCGGGATTCCCAGGCAGGAGATTGGAGATTATCTTAAAACAGGATACAAAATTTTAAAAAGCTAAATCAGGGAAGAATAATTCATATCCCCAGTTTTTTCTGCTCGTGTTTTCCCACGGCTTCCTTCCAAGTCGCCCAGGATTTCCTGAAAATTCCGTCGTGCCCGTGCTTTCTTATGTTGTTTTCAAGAAATCTTATCGTCAAGGGATCAGAGGAATATCCTGAACCGATTTCATTTCCGTACTTTTCCTTTAATTTTGACATTTCTTTCTCTCTCGTGCTTTTTGCAAGAATTGAGGCCGCGGAAACAGAGATATGATTCACGTCCGCCTTGTGCTCGCAGACAACTTCAAGATTTGACAGATTGTTTATTTTTGTTTTCAAAAAATCCTTCCATTTTTCCAAATTTGTTGAAGGACAGTCGAGAATGACTTTTATTTTTCCGAAACCCTTGTTTATTTTGTTTATTATCTGCGCGCATGCAAAAGCCTCGACGGCATTCAAATTTATTCCTTCCTTGTTTTTCCCGTCGATTTCCTCTGGATGAACGACGACAATTTCAAATGTCTCGGCTTTTTCCCTTATTATCTCAGCAAGAAACTCCCTTCTTTTATCAGTTAATTGCTTGCTGTCCTTCACTCCGATTTTTTTGAATTCCTTTTCAACTTCTTCATTAATCAAACATCCCGCGAGAACCATGGGACCAATAACAGGGCCTCGCCCCGCATCGTCAATTCCAAGTTTCAGCATATGAAATCAAAATAAAGTTTGTTTTTAAAGATTTATGCGAAAAATGCGAAAATAAATTTCTACCCCCACTTGCGCCCCGATTTTGTTATTAATTTTAAAGACAGTCAAAATCAAAGCACTCACCCACCCCAAGAAAACTGAGTGATAATGCAAAAACCTAGTTCATCAATTATTGGTCTTGCGATAAAATTTTCTTCATTATCAATTTTCATATCGGCTGAACATCGTGAAGAATTCCGACGCGAAGCAATTAATAAGCGAGCCGAAGGCGAGCGAAAAATCTATAAATATTAACAATAGTTATTGATATGACAAATCCTCAAGAATTAAAAGAAAAAATTGAGAAGAATCTTTTGGGATCCAAGGTTGAAATCATTGATGAAAGAAACGACGGAATGCATTACAAGGCGATTGTGAAGAACAAAAAATTCCTGAATAAATCGCTTGTTGAACAGCACAGGATGGTTCTTGACGTTTTAAAGGAAGATTTTAAAAATAAAAACCTACATTCCTTGTCGATTGAAACAAAGGAGTAAATGAGATGAAAAAAAAATAAATAAGTTAAAAGGTGGAAATATGGATATTGATTTGTTGCCTGCTGATGTAAGTTGGGAACAAGATAAGTGTCCTTGGAATGAAGAAGAAAATACTAATGAACACAAATGCGCGATTAAAAATATCTCGATATGCAGGTATTTCAGAGGAATTAAAAAACCAGATGTTGTCTTGTGCGCTTACATTAAACAATAAAAATTAAAATGTTAACGACAGAAACAAAAAAACAGATAGAGAATCTGATAAAATCAAGCAAGGTTTTTCTTTTCATGAAGGGAACCCCTGAGAATCCTATGTGCGGATTTTCAATGAAATCTGCGGACACATTAAAGGATTTGGGAATTCAGTTTGAATCATTCGATGTTCTTTCGGACAATTCAATTCGCGAAGGCGTGAAAGAATACGCGAACTGGCCGACGATTCCGCAATTATTCGTCAATGGAAAATTCATCGGCGGAGCCGATATATTGGTTGAACTCGCTGGGAAAGGCGAGTTGGGGAAGATGGTGGGGAAATAAGTTCTTGTTAATCATAAACTCTTTCACGTTTATCCCTTTTTACAATCCCTAAATATTTTTATAATATAATTATGTTAATTTTTTATGAAAAATAAAAAATGGAAGATTGAATTCTCCGAAGAAATTAATAAAAAAATTAACAATCTTCCTGATAAAGTTTATGAAGAATTTGAGAAAATAATCCAAGGGTTAAAAACAGGAGAATTAGACCCAAGAGAAATATTATAAAGAAAGAAACTCTTCAAATAAATTCATGATTGTCTTAGTTAAATATTTAAACGGAGAAGGATTTATCATATCCGCATATTTCGCGCAGAGGATCGAATGAAAGAATCGGTTGACATTTATTACGATGAAGAAGGAGATTATTTGGAAGTATCATTTGGAGTTCCGCCAAAAACAGAATATACTGAAAAATTGGATTCGGAAGTTTTGATAACTCGAGATTCAAAAACAAATGAAGTGAAGAGCATAGGCATTGTGGCGTTCGGAAAAAGAACAGAAATACTGAAAACAATTCTTAAAAGATTGAACATGTCTATTCCTTTGGACATCTCCATCTCTGATTCTTAGTTGCGTTAATTAATGCCTTTGTTGTTATCGGAGTGAATTTGTTCCTAACTGGCGCGGACATAATGATTGAATTGGTGGGGAAGGGGAAATTGGGGAAGATGGTGAAGGGGAAGTGATGTTAAATTCTTTTTATCCTTTTATTTTGCTTTTCCATTGCTTCTAACTTTTCAAACATCCTTTTTTCCCTTTCATCTATTTCTCTCTCAAATTTTTCTTGTTCTTTTATAAATTCCTCTTCTTCTTTCTTCCTTTTTGTTATCTTTTCTTTTTTCTCTTTTGGATAACAGTTTGGGCAAGAACCATGTTCAATGAAATAATAACTTTTTTTGCATCCACATAAAAACTGACCTTTACTCTGTGCATAATGACATCTTCTACATAATAATAAACAATTATCAAAATTTGAATACCATTCTTTGAAAATGTTATTTGTTTTCTCTACAACTGGATTGAGAATTCTTCTAATTTCTTCATTTTGGTAAAGATTCTTCCAAGCGTCTTTTTTTAATTTGCTTGATGAAGTTCCATTTTCAGAATTTTTATCTTTCTTAAAATATTCTTTTGGTAAGTCTTTAATTATTATCTCTCTTAAATAATCATTAAAAATCATATAATAATTAGTTTTTAATGCGCTATTAAGAATTATAAAGTTTGTATTAAATTCTTTATCGTTAAATTGAATCTTTAATGGAATACAACAATCTTTATGAGCTGGTGTTAAAAATTCTGTGGAACCACACCATTCACATTTTCTCCCTTTTTCTACAATAAATTTTTCCCTTTTTTCTTTCCAATCTTTACTTTCTCTAAATTCTTTTTTCCAAAGATTTAAATCTTCATCCATTTTCTTTTTTAGGTTTTACGCCCAGTGCAGGAATCGAACCTGCGAGCCCCGAAGGGCCCGGATTAGCAATCCGGTGCAATACCATTATGCGAACTGGGCCGATACAAAAATACAGAATTAGCAACTTTTAAGGTTTTCTCACTTGGTTTTTCTTTCAAAGTAATACACTTCTCTTTTAAATCCTTTAAATCCCAACAGATTAAAACCATTGTTTTCTTGATGACTTATTTGCTCGAAAGCGTCCAATATTTCTTTGGGAGCGTATCCCGTGTCTTGGGAAATATCTTCGGCAATAGCCACCGCGCATAAATAAGTTCCATGGGAAAGTCCTTTCAGATATTTGTTAACCGCGTCTTCCACTGAACCCATGATATTTTTGAAATAAGAGGATATATAAAAATTATGAAACAGAATTTTGATAATTATAAAATAGCAGACCCGAAAATTTGTCACACAACATTTTTGCAGGCAAAAATAGCAGGGGCGGGATTTGAACCACGCGACCTTGGGGTTTCCTAAACTTTTTGTTTTTTCATTTTTGAATTAAACGTGTTTATGGGCCCCACGAGCACTCCAGACTGCTCCACCCTGCTATAATAAAGACATTAGAGATTTGTTTTTAAAGGTAACTATATAAATTCATTTTCTTTTTTCTTTACCGAGGTGCTAAATGAATTCAATCTGGATTGTGGTAATTGTGGGGGTTTGGTTTTTTTTGGCTTACAGATTTTACGGAAGATTCATAGAGAAAAGGTTGAAAATCAGCGACAGGAACAAAACTCCCGCCGTATCGAAAAGAGACAATGTTGATTTTTCTCCGTCGAGAAAGCCTTTTTTAATCGGACATCATTTTGCTTCGATTGCGGGAGCGGGGCCGATTATAGGGCCGATTCTTGCGGTGAATTATTTCGGCTGGCTTCCAACCCTCTTGTGGGTCGCAATCGGCTCGGTTTTCATCGGAGCGATGCACGATTACACAAGCCTTATTGCTTCCGTCAGGAACAAAGCAGAGGGAATTTCAAGCATTGCGAAAAAAACATTGAGCAAAAAATCCGGGATTCTTGCCGGTATTATGATTTTAGTGACTTTGATCTTGATAATAACTGTTTTCTCCGTTTCAACCGCAGAGAGCATAATATACAAAACAGATTTGATAATTCCCCTAATAACCATAACAATCCTCGCCTTGATTCTTGGAATCGGCGTTGAGAAATACAAATGGGATTACAGAATTTCCACATTGGTTGCGTTGATATTGATTTTCGCGTCTGTTTTCATAGGCGTGAAATATCCGATTGATTTGTCTTTCATGAATCAGGCGCTGCTGAAAAATTTGCTGATAACAATTATCTTGTTGTATGCGGGAATTGCATCCATTGCTCCGGTGTGGATGCTCCTAAGGCCGAGGGACTATCTGAGCGCGATTCAAATGTCCGTGATTTTAGTTTTGGGGGTTTTGGGAATTCTGCTTGTTCAGCCGATAATAAATGCGCCTTCGCTGATTTCAAATTCTGTTTTTCCTTTGTGGCCGATTTTATTTATTACGGTTGCGTGCGGCGCGATTTCTGGTTTTCACGGGCTTGTCGCAAGCGGAACGACGAGCAAGCAGTTGGCAAAAGAATCGCACGGGAAATCTGTCGGATATGGTTCAATGCTCGGCGAGGCAACATTGGCTGTTTTGGTGACTCTTGTTGCAATAGCGGGATTGGCTTGGGGTTCCGGAGAAGGAAGCTTCCAGTTTGAATTCGGCAAAAGTTGGATTGTTTTATTCTCCTCGGGATACGGAAACATCGTCGGAGACATTGGAATTCCACTGATTACAATTTCCGTCGCAAGCCTGCTCGGGGCGTTCATGGTTAACCAATTTATTTTGACTTCTGTCGACACTTCGGCAAGACTGAGCAGGTTCATTGTCTCTGAAACTTTAATTCCGAAATTGAGAAAAAACAAGATATTAATCACTCTTTTAATTTTGGTTCCTTCCTGGTTTCTTGCCGTGACAAATTCTTACGAAGTTTTATGGAGGCTTTTCGGCAGCTCAAACCAACTTATTGCTTCGATAACAATGATAACTGTTTCATCTTATTTCGTTTCAAAGGGAATCAAGAAAGTGAAATTCATCATCATTCCGGCATTGTTTGTCCTAATAACCACGATGTCTGCTTTGCTTTATTTGACTTTCAGAGCAGAAGGTTATTTCTTCAGCGGCAATTATGTTCTTGCCGTGATTTCAATGGGAATGTTTGTCCTCGGGCTTTTGGTTGCGTGGGAAGGTTTTGAGCATCTTTGGAAAGGAAGGAAATAACTATTCCAGTAGATAAAAACTTATAAATAAATAATTCTGAAGAAACTTATGGTTGTTACTTTGGATAGCCTCTTTAAAAAATTAGCGCGTTCTCATAGAAATAACGGACGAGGTATAACCTCAGAACAATTAAGAGATGAAGGAATGGAAACTTTTGCAATTTATATGAAGAAATTGTTGGGCAAAAAAAGAAGAATTATTTTAACCGAAGAAGAGGTTGCCAAAAAATTTTACAATATGAATCTCGTTAGAACGTTTGATGAAGGATTGGAAGTTTGCAAGACAATAACTGTTACACAAGAATTTGATTATGAAAAACGCGGTTTTATATATCTTGAAAGAGTAACGGGCAGAGTAGCAATAGGTTATAGGGGATATAGATAATCACTTTCTTATCTCGCTTGTTTTTTTCCACGGAATGTAATTTTTTTCCAGAATTTTAACGACTTTGTCCCTTTCCTCTGAATTTTTAAAACCCTTCCAATCCAAAATCGCAAAGTCGATTTCCTCTTCTGTTTTTTTTATCGCTTCCAAAATCATCGCCTCTGTTATTTCGCCAATGTAAGACGGAATCACATGGGAAATCGCGACGTTTGATTTTTCCTGGATTTTGTTGAAGTTCGGGCAGTAATGCGGACCGCCCAAGGCTATGGCGATTTCATTGTACGGATTTTCGCGGAAAGAATCAATTGCATCGGAAAGAGTTTTAGCGACGATGAATCCTATTCTTCTGTCTGAATATTCAAATTCCGTGCTTCCGATTTCAATGAACAAACAGGGTTTTGTTTCAATCAAGGGCCCGTGATGGGTTGCTTCCATTGTTATGTCATATTCTTTCAGCAAATGCTTTTCCGCATTTGCATTGAGTTTTTCAAACAATTGTTTAAGAAACAACGCAGAGGTTTTTGAAATCTTTCCCGGTTCTCCCCCGAATTTTGCATCTCTTGGATTTCCGGGCGTGTGAATTGTTATCGCCTTTTCCCCTTTCCCGGAACTGTGCCTTGATGCGAAAATTATAAAATCATACTTGTTGATTTTCTCCATATCCAGGTTTTTATTGTAGAGAATTTCGTCGTCAACAAGGTAAAAGTCAAACCCTTTTTCATCTTTTTGCAGAACAGAAACAAGCGGATTTTTCCTGAATTGTGAAAGTTGCGTGGTTATGTTTATTCCCGCCTTGTCCTTCTTGCTCGCCACGATTAAAAATTTTCTGTACATGAAATTTTTAGAAAAGGCGGGGATTTAAAGATTATTGAATTCAATTTTTGATTATATTGTTCTCTTTTCGTTCAGCATATCCTTGTAAAATCTCGCGGCTTTCGCCTGTTCTTCAGGAGTTGAATAAGAACCTTTTGGAAACATCAATCCTCTTCCGACATTTACTATTACATTATCTCTGCCAAAACAATTCAGAATAGAGTGGGCTTCTCCTCCTTGCTCTCCAAGACCAGGACATAAAACAAGCATTTTGTCATTAACATATCTGCTAATATTTAACAATTCTTTGTTTGTTATATGATTATCAGGACTTGGCGCTCCAACGACAACCCCATCCAATCCGAATTTAGCGGCATCATGCGCAAGTTGGATGTACCTACTAACGAAACGAGATTCTCCGCCATACACCTCGTATTTGTAAATATCCTCTTTGTCATATTCCTTTTCCTCGTCATATGTTAAGCCAACCAGCATATCTTTTTCTCTTTTATTTTCTGGATTGCTCATCAAGCACATTGTTATTGCTCCGATATCCCATTTCTTACATAACTTTGCAGTCCCTTCCATGTTTCCCCCGTAAGGAGCAATTGTCAAAGCATCAAAACCCATTTGTACATTAAAGTATATTCCAGATTCATTTGTTTCATTCAAATCCGCGGCTTTGTAATCGTCAATTACAATCAATCCCAATTCATGAGCCTTTGGAATTATCTCGGCTTTCAATCCTATTATATCTTTTTCACCTCCCCAATATTTAATATTTGGCTTCAGTGCGGCGCAATAAGGGGCGACTGCTTCAAGATATTTTAATGACCATTCAACCTTGTCCACACCTTCAGGCAGTCCTTTGTTTCTTCTTTTCAATCCAAATTCAGCAGGATCCAAACCGGCACAAAGAATAGAATTTTTTCTTTCAACAGATTCAAGCCATTTTTCTTTCAGGGTTTGCATTTTTCTAATTTCTCAGAGAAATTTATAAACTTATTCGCACAAAAAGATATATGTCTGAATTATTGAAATTACTCATCGGAATTGCTGTCCTCCTTCTCGGAATTCCAATAGGCTCTTTCATAGCGAGACTAACGAAGGAAGAATTGAAAGAAGGACAGAAATGGTTCAAGGTTTTGATATTGATTGGGATTTTCGGAGCCGGGGTTTCACTTTATTTAAAAAACGATTACCTTCTTTTCACGTTTCTTTTTATTGCAATCACAGCAAGCAGAAGTTTGAGAAAAAAATAAAAAATTAAGAAGTAATAAGGATTTCCAAGCAATTATCTGCTTTTCTTCTTTTTCTTTTTAGCCACCTTTATCACCTCTTATCTATTTTTAAGATACTCAGTTTTATATAATATTTTATTAATTTTAAAGTAGTTACAATAGAAAGATTTAAATAGTTTTATTTGAAAGTTTTTTTATGAGTTTAACAGGAAAAATTGCAAAAAGGGTTGTTCTTTTTGCCGCGGGAATCGCGATGCTTGCGGAAACTGCAGGAAATGTTTATGCCCAAAGTTCTCCGGAATATGTAATAATAGGGAGGTATTTGGTTGAAGAAAAAGCAATGCTTGCTCTTGGTATAATTTCTGATATGATTAATTATAAAGAACCAAGAATGTCAACCGCTGAAATCTTGGACAGTGCCGATAGGTTAACTGATTTTGATAACAAACTTACGGCTAAAGAGTTGGCAAGTTATGGGGCTTTTTTAGTTAGCGGTAAGAGTTTACCTAAAGGAAGCATCTTGCCAGGTTTTGATAAAAGAGTTTCTACAAGATAATTTTTCATATCTCGGAAAACTTCAAACCATGCATCCGGAAATGGTTTTGGTTGATATCTTGGAATATGCCAGGCTCGGTTCTTCAGACCAAAGCTGTACAATCACTTCCAATAATCTCGCTCCATTGATTAAAGAAGACGCGGAAAAAATATCCCGGAAATAATTCTGCTGCCAAACGCTAAGAATTCCGGAAACCATCAATATATTGAGAAGATTGAATGCATTGTTGAACAAATAAAGATTTATTGATTTTCCTTCCCACAGAAAACTTCTGAGAGAAGTTGTCGCGAAAAATCCAAACCTTCGCTTTTATTACTATAATTTTAAGATTTATAATTATTATATTACAGTCAATATGAAGAACCCTGATTTACAGGGATTGGTTGATTTGTTTGCGCCGTCGCTGTTTCTTGTTGTGTAGATGAATTTTCCGTTGCTTCTCCTTCAGTGTCTGTTTCTTGATTTCTTTCTCTTACCACATTCAAATCTTGCGAACCGATTGACGATAGGGTTTTATTCAATCCCTCCAATGCTTCTTCGGGAGCATCTTGCATTATTGTTTGGATTGTTTCCCTTGCAACTTCTTCGCCTCTTGAAGGATTTAATTCCCTTAAAGAATCAATAGAACTTTCTCTTCCTCTAGCGCTGGTTTCCAGAGCGGTGTCAATTCCGAACAAAGCTTCTTGGGGAACTTCTCCCCTTACTCTTGCCAAGACTTCAAGATGCATGCTCGCCTGTCTTGCAATTTCTTCGGCAACTTCTTCATCGTCTTCCGATTGAGCCTGTCTTCTTTCCATTGCCTTGTTGTAATTTTCAACGGCTTTTCCCAATGCTTCTGCGTTTGCTTCTCTTGCCATTGCCAGAGTTTCCGCGGCTTTTTCATTTGCTACAGCTTCGGCACTTTGAAATCCGTCAAACATCCTGTCTAAAAAATAAAAAGGGCTGTCGGGAGTTATTCCCGGATCTCCCAATTCATTTTCCTGGGCGATTACCGGCGCGACTAAAAACAACAAAATTGTCACAAAAAAGATAAAATTTTTCATATTTAATTTAGAATTTTAAGGTTTATAAATATTACAGAGTTTGTTTTTTCATGTTCTACCTCATCGGTTTGGGATTGAATGAAAAAGGATACAGCAGAGAAGCTTACGATGCAATATTGAAATCCAAGAAAATTTATATTGAAGTTTATACTGTTGAATTTCCATACAAAATCAAGGATTTGGAAAAACAGTTTCCAAAAAAGAAATTTATTCCCGCCGACAGGGAATTTGTTGAAAGCCTGAAAATTCTTGATGGTTCAAAAAAATACAATATTGCGCTTCTTGTTTACGGGAGCCCTTTGACGGCGACGACGCACATTTCCTTGATTCAGGAGGCGAAGAAAAGAAAAATCAAAACAAAGGTAATTCACTCTGCCTCGATTCTTGACGCCGTCGCGGAAACAGGGTTGCAGATTTATAAATTCGGCAAAATCGCGAGCATGCCGAAATGGGACAATAACTTTACACCGAATAGTTTTATAGAAATTATCAAGGAGAACAAGTTAATTAACGCACATACTTTAATTTTAATTGATATTGATTTAGGATTAAAAGATTCTATAACTCAACTTAAAGTTTCAGCTAAAGATAAAAATTTGAAATTGGACAAGATAGTTATATGCAGCAGGCTTGGAACAAAGGATAGCAGGATTTTTTATAATAAACTTGAAAAATTATATAATATAACTATCAAAAATCCGTTTTGTATTATTATTCCAGGGAAATTGCATTTTCTGGAACAGGAGATTTTGGACAGTTTTTAATAAATATTTCCGGCAAGATGTTCAGAATACATATCTACAAAAACACTTTTCATGGCAGCCATTTTTAATGCTCTGTAATTTTCAGAACTCATATTGTTAATTTCGGGAATTGAATGTTCTTTTCTGAGCAAATCAAAAGATTCATTTTCTATTATGAATCTCTGCCTTTCCGGGAGTCTTTTCAATTCGTTTTCAAAATCTATCTCATCACTGCCTATTACTTTGTAAGTCGCTATTTTTTGCACGTCTTTCATTTTCTCTTAATTCCTAATAATCATTATTTGAAGAATAACTTTTTCCTTTTGAATAAATGCTGAAATCGCTATAATCAACTGTTCTTCCCTTTATTACACTTGGAGAAATTTCATAATTTCCTTCTGCCTTGTGTTCCAAACCGCTTCCGCACATCCTTTTAATCTAAATTTTTAGTTTTTAAAGATTATGGTTATTTTGTTGGCGGCAACAAAAGATAGGTTTTATAAACCGACGATTTTCCTGACAAATATGGAAAACATAACTCCTTTTGTTAAGGAATTCAGATTTAGAGATTCAGACGTACATATTTTTGCGCGCGAGTTAACTGAAGAAATGCATTTTTATACTTATAAGCCGATTAGATTGCTTGGCGGGAAACCATTAGATGAAGAGATACGCCAAGAATTGCAATTTTTTGGAAAGGTGCATTACATCGAGGCAAAAAAACTTGAAGACGTTATACATATGCTGGAATCCAAAGATAAGGACAAGCATAGAAAAAAACACGCCCTAGTGCATTTAAGAAATGCCGGCTGGGAAAAATTGCTTTTGCTTGGTGAAATTTATGGAAATCCAAATTCTTTAGGGGTTTATTTGCCTTCAGTTATTAAGATAGAATAACACACAATTTTAAAAAATGCATAAACCTTTGTTTAATCATGAAGAAGGAGGGACAAATCGCGATTTTTGTAATTCTTGCAATAGTTTTAGTTGCAAGCGTTGGAGTTTATTTTTTCATTGCAAAACCGGAAGTTTTTAAGACAACCATTTTTAAAACAATCCCTGAAAAATTAGATTCTCCGCTTTACGCTTATGTTAATGAGTGCATCGAATCGGCGATTTATGATTCCTTTGAAATCTTCGGATTGCAGCAAGGATATTATGAATCTTCTAGCAAGTCTCTGGATACGGGATTTACAAGAATAGATTATTATTATCTTGAAGGCGCGATTTTAATTCCAGAAACAAGTTTTTTCGAAAAAGAACTTGCGAAAATCATAAATGACAAGATTTCTGAATCGTGTTCTGACTTTTCCATTTTTGAGGAAGACGGTTATTACATAAATGCAAACATTGAAAGAATAAATTCCGAGACAAAAATTTCAGAAGACAAAGTTGAAGTTAATGTTGATTATCCTGTTTTCATAACAACAAATGGGAGTTCAACAGGCTTTTCTGAATTTTCCTATGAAATTCCCGCAAGATTGGGTCATATAATTGATGTTTCCAGAATTTTAGTTGAAAAAATAAAAGAAAATCCCGGAGAAACAGACTTGACGTTTTTGCTGAATCAGGATGTCGGCATCTCAATTGATAATTATGACGAATGCAACAAGATTTACATTTTAATTGACGAGCAATCTCAAATAAACAACGAGCCTTTTGCATTTTCATTTGCCGCGGGCTTTGAAGAGCAGTATTGTTCGGGAGGAAATCAATAAATGAAAATGGTTAATGTAAAAATTCTTACTATCTTTATAATTACGATTGCCTTAATTCAAATATTATCAATTAATCTGAATGCTGCTGATTTTCCGTCAAGCGGCACAGACGAGGAAAAACAAAAGTGGATTTTGGACAATCCAGACAACATAGATTTGCGTGATTTGGAACAAAAGGAAACTGTTGAAAATTATCTTGTAAATCAAGGGACAATTTCAGCAAATAATGACAGGAAATTTTTGGAAGACTTGATGAGATACCACACTCTTGACAAGGTACAAATTGACTTGTCGAAAGGACAGGGAATCTCGCTGAAAAAAGAAGATAATAATCTTTTTCTTGTTTCATCAGACAATCAGAAATGGAATCTGGATGTTTTCAATTCTCTTTCAATAGGAGAGAAAAAACTTGACAAAATCCAGTCAAGGGACGACGGAACAATTGACTTGTTTTTTGGCGAGGATTCAATTCATTTAAAAGACAATGTGATAAAAACAGACACTTTTGGAAGATTGATTTTGAACGACGGAACAATCCTCGGCTTGAAAAACGGATTTGGAAAACTTGATGTTCAAGAAAATTCAATTGGATGCCTGTCTGTAAAATGCATTTATTCCATTGGGTTTATGGAATTTGAGTTAAAACAAAACGGGATTTTCAACAACCTCGGAGGAAACAGGTTTTCAGTCCTCGACGGAAAGATGAAAATCGGAAACAGTTTGCTTTCGGGAAACTTTGAATTATCAACAGACAAAGACAGGAAAAATCTTGGCGACAAAGCGGCAATCGGAAAAATAAATGACAAGGCAAAAAACATTGACAGTTCCATTCAAACAGATTCCAAGGATTACGGAAAAACTGAAATCAGAAGTTCTTCAAGCGACAAGGTAATTGCATGCTTTGACTGCACTGATTTCATAAAGCATGTCGAGAAATACGACGGATATGTTCATTTGAAAAAATCAGAATTGTGCTATGCGGATTTTGTATCCTGCGAAAATTTATTTTCTTCTGAAATAAAAGGAAAAGTTGGAGTTAAATTTCAAAATGATGCAGGGCATCTTGGAACTGACAGGAATTTATTGTTAACCTTTGATTCAAGTCCGAGCCAAGCCGGATTTAAACTGCAAAGTTGCGATGGATGCAAAGAGGGAGAAGTTGCATTTCTGGATTTAAACGGACAGCCGTTCAGGATAAAAAATAAAATTGAAGAAGGAAAACAAAATTTCGATATTATTCAGATGAATCCCGCGTTTCCGATAACGGAAGATTACACGAGAAACATCAATATAATAAATGAAAAAGGAGATGTTACAAACGTTTATTCTGTGAGAAGCGACAGTTTTGTTGCTATGGAAAAAGTAACGCAAGATGAAATAGACGAATACAAAAAATATAGAGATTTGGCCGAAAAAAGAGCAGCGGCGGGATTAAATATTATCAATAAGCTTTCCGAAAATGATAAGACTGCTTTTTCATTATTTGTTGAAGATATGAAAACAGGAAGAGACGGAAATATCCCTGTAATTGGCGAATATATTCCAAGAGAAAATGAGAGAATAATCCAATTGCAACCTCAAGGAAGATTTATGGTAATTAGAAATCCTGAAATAATAAAAATGATTGATAGCGGAAAAATTAGCGTTAATGAACTTATTCTTTTTGGAGAGTATAATAATAAAGTCATAGCATATGAAAATACGAAAAGATTTAATGAAATAACAAAAATAATTTTTAAATCTCTTGTTCCAGAGAGTTTAGAAGAAGTTACGTTTAATGTTGCTACTCTTGGAACTGGGCAAGTATTACAATTAACAAAAGGAGCTAAGGGGGTATACAGAGCTGTTGGTTTAACAGAGACTTTATTGGCTTCTGGAAAGCTTGGATTAAAAACAGGAGCAGCACTGACTATAGGATTTGTTCCTGAAACCGCGCCATTAACTATTGCGGAAGGTAGTCTGAAACAAATTCCTGAAACAAAGACATTACTTCAAATTGCCGCAAGAAAAACTCCGGAATTAAAATTCATACTGCCTGAAACGGGGGAAGGATTAAACAAATATTATGATGATATTGCAAGATATTATGAAAGAGAGATGGGTTTATCTGTAAATTCCCTGTCTGTTCATCCTCCTACAGGTGTTCCTTCAGATAGCGATGTTATTATCTTGAAACATACTGGAACTGATGGAGTAACGCGCGATGCTTTGGCTGTAAAGATATTTACAGGAAATGAAGACGCAGCTTTCAGAGAAGCAGGAATATTAACTGAATTAACATTTTCTGACATAAATTCCCCAAAAGTTGTAGACATAATAAATACTGCATATCCCGGGATTTCAAAACCAGTTCCAATGTTGGTAACAGAAATTGCACCCGGAGATAACATAGCAAATCTAATTCAAGAGGCAACAAAACTTAAAGGACCTGCTAGAAATCTTGCAATGGTAAAATTGGAGAGTCAGATTGAGAACATAGGAACAGAACTTGGAAAATTCCATAATACTCTTTCACCATCTGAACTCTCGAAGTCCTCTGATATTCTAATTAGGGAGAAAGCCTTGGAAATGAAAAAAGCTTTGGAAGCTTCTTTAAACAATAATTATCTTTCTCAAAGAGATTTTGATATAATAAAGAATAATATTGAAAATTTAGAGAATGATTTAAAACAATCTTTAAAATATGTTAGAAGTCATGGCGATTTTCATGGTGGAAATGTTCATGTTACTCCAGATGGAAAGGCAACCATTTTTGATGTTGAAAAATCAGAGATAAGCACTTTAGGCTACGATTTATGGAAATTTACAGGAAGCATTGATTCTTATGGGAATGCGGCATCGGTTCCAGTAAATCAAATTGGAAGGCTGAAGAGTTCTTTCTTAAAATCTTATTCTGCCAAAACAGGCATTCCTGTTGAAACTCTTGAAAAGAATATAGAATTTGTGCGACTTGAACAAAAAATAAATAATATTCTGCGTCATCGTGGCATATCACCAAGTCTTTTTACAGAACCAAGCTTGGACGATTTAATGGAAGGGGTTCAATAGTTGTTTTGATTACTTTTAAAAATCCCTTCTCACTTTATTTCTTCATGTACGATTTCAAGAAAGTTGAAGAGGAATCAGAGAAAGTCTGGAAAAAGCACGAGAAGGAAATAAAAAAAGCAGTTCTTTACGATAAGAAAAAACCGCTGTTTTCTTTTCTTGAAGGACCGCCGACTGCGAATGCTCCGCCTGCACTGCATCATTTCGAAGTTCGTACTTTCAAGGATGTAATCTGCAAATTCAAATACATGCAGGGTTTCTCTGTTCCTAGAAAAGGCGGCTGGGATTGCCACGGCTTGCCTGTTGAAGTTCAGGTTGAAAAACAGCTCGGATTGAATTCAAAAAAAGACGTTGAAAATCTTGGGATTTCGAAATTCATTAAAGTAGCAAGGGAAAGCGTTTTTTCAAACATTTCCGACTGGGAGAAATCCACGAAGAAATTGGGATACTGGATTGACCTGGAAAATCCTTATGTTACTCTTGACAACAAATACATTGAAAGCGTTTGGTGGAGCTTGAAGGAATTGTACAAAAAAGAAATGCTTTACGAGGGAAAAAAAGTGGTGCCTTTTTGCCCCCGTTGTTCCACACCTTTGTCAAGCCACGAAGTGGCTCTCGGATACAAGGATGTGAGCGAGGATTCAATTTACATAGCTTTTAAGGTGAAGAACAAAAAAGACGAATATTTTTTGGCATGGACAACAACTCCCTGGACTCTTCCTGGAAATGCCGCTCTTGCAGTCGGAGAAAAAATAAATTATGTGAAAGTAAAACTGAAGAACGGAGAAAAATTTATTTTGAGCAAGGAAAGGCTTTCAATTCTTAAAGACGAATACAATGTTGTCGACGAGATGAAGGGAAAAAAACTTGTCGGAATTGAATACGAGCCTTTGTATGACATAAAACAACTGCAAAATAAAAACTCGCACAAAATTGTTTCGGGAGATTTTGTCACAACAGATGAAGGAACCGGAATTGTCCACACCGCCGTGATGTACGGGGAAGACGATTACAACTTGGGAACAAAATTGAATCTCCCAAAAATCCACACGGTCGGACAGGACGGAAAGTTTTTGGACATAGTTCCAAGGTTCAGAGGAATTTTTGTCAAAGACGCGGAGGAAAAAATAATTCAGGATTTGAAAGACAGGAAATTTCTTTACAAGAAAGAAAAAATAACGCACTCATATCCTTTTTGCTGGCGATGCTCCGCGCCCTTGCTTTATTATGCGATAAATTCCTGGTTTATCAAAGTTTCAAAAATAAGAGACAAGCTTGTGAAGGAAAACAAGAAAATAAACTGGTTTCCCGAACACATAAAGGACGGCAGATTTGGAAATTGGCTTGAAGGCGCGAAAGACTGGGCGCTTTCCAGGTTTAAATTCTGGGGAACTCCGTTGCCTGTTTGGAAATGCAAATGCGGAAACGAGGAAATTATCGGAAGCATTGACGAATTGAAAAAGAAATCAACAAGAAAAATAGAAGATATTGATTTGCACAAACCGGAAATTGACAAGATAAAATTGAAATGTCCTAAATGCAAAAGCGAAATGTCTCGGGTTTTGGACGTGATTGACTGCTGGTATGATTCCGGCTCTGCTTCCTTTGCGCAGTTTCATTATCCTTTTGAAAACAAGGAACTTTTCAAGAAACATTTTCCCTATAATTTTATTTCAGAAGCCATAGACCAGACAAGAGGATGGTTTTACACTTTGCATGTTCTCGGCGTTTTGTTGTTCAACAGCAAGGCATATCAAAACGTGATTTGCGCGGGGCATGTTGTCGACGAGAAAGGAGAAAAAATGTCAAAGTCAAAGGGAAATGTGATAAATCCAAAGGAGATGATTGAGCAATCCGGCGTTGATTCAATAAGGCTTCAGTTTTGCACGACAAATCCAGGAGAACCGAAAAGATTTTCATTTAATCTGATGGCGGAATCCGTGATTCCTTTCCTTACAATTCTTTACAATTGCAACAATTACCACAAGCAGCTTGGAAACAAAAAATGCAAAATGCAAATTGAAGACAAATGGATTTTAAGCAAATTAAATTCCTTGATTGACAAAGTTACAAAAGAACTTGAGGGTTATTCAATAGACAAGGCATTTTTGAGCATTTCGGATTTTGTCGTGAATGATTTTTCCCGCGGCTACATAAAAATCACAAGAGACAGGGAAGACACAAAGGAAATAATCGGAGAAGTTCTGGAAAAGGTTTCCCTTCTTTTGGCTCCGTTCGCGCCTTACATAACGGAATTCATTTACCGGAATTTTTCAAACAATTCAGTGCATCTTTCAAATTGGCCGAAAGCAGATAAGAAAAAAATTTTGAAAGCTTTGGAATCTGAAATGCATAGAGCAATGATAATAATAGAAGAAGGACTTGCTCAAAGAGACAAAGCAGGAATTGGTTTGAGATGGCCTTTGGCAAAAGCAGTAGTAACAAAAGTTAGCAATTTTGGTTATGATGATATAAAAGAGATAATCAAAAGCCAACTTAATGTTAAAAATATTGTTTTTCAAAATGCCGCCGCTAGAGTAAGAAAGGGTATTGGAGTTATGGTTGAACTCGACACCAAAATAACTCCTGAATTGGAAGCAGAAGGATATGCCCGAGAATTATCAAGGCAGATTCAAGCATTCAGGAAAAAACTCGGGCTTGTCAAAAAAGACACGATTGAATTGATAATTGAAACAAGCGCGGATTTCAGGGAGATTTTGAAATTCCATGAAAAATTCATTCAAGAAAGGACGAATTCCAGAAAAATCCAGATAATTCCCGAAAATGTTACAACTATCAAGGAAAGATTTAAAAATAAGATTGATTTTCAGATAAAAGATAAAAGAGGACAAATTGTAATTTTAAGTCCGTCGCATCGCCCAAAGGTTCAGGCAGAGGAAAAATCGTAATTATCGCAAAATAGTTACTGATTGGTACTCCTAACACTTTACTCTTTTATCATAACAAACTTTAAAAGTAAAACACCCCAACCCATAAAATGATAGTGGAACAAAATCTTCATCTAATTAAAAAGTCTGTAATTATATTTAATAAATTAAAATGATAGTAAAGGAAGAATTTCTAAGCCGTCTACGAAAAATTTTTGATTTGAATCTTTATGAGGTAAAGGTTTGGACCGCCTTATTGTCGAGGGGAACGAGCACTGCGGGAGAATTAAGCAACATTTCCGACGTGCCAAGAAGCAGAACCTATGATATTCTTGAGAGCTTGGAGAAAAAAGGTTTCATTGTGATGAAATTGGGGAAGCCGATTAAATTTGTGGCTCTAAAACCGGAAGAGGTCATTGAAAGGGTGAAAAAAAATCTTGTAAAGGACGCGCAGGAAAAAACAAAAAGGCTTGAGACATTGAAAACCGACGAGGTTTTGGAAGAACTGAACACGATTTTCACGCAGGGAATAAAATTCATCGAGCCAACTGATTTGTCGGGAAGCCTGAAAGGAAGACAAAACCTGTACAATCATCTTGACATGATGATAAGAAACGCGGAGAAATCAGTTGTGATTGTCACGACAAAAGAAGGCTTGAACAGAAAGTTTGAAGCATTGATGCCTAGTTTGGAAAAACTGAAAAAGCGCGGCGTGAAAGTAAGAATTGCCGCGCCTGTCGACAACAACAATGTAAAAGTTGCAAGGGACTTGAAGAAAGTCGCGGAAATAAGAAACATGGAAAAAATCAAGGCAAGATTTGCAATCATCGACAGCAATCAAGTCATGTTCATGCTTCTTGATGACGAAAAATTCCATCCGAATTACGACACGGGAGTCTGGATAAACACGGAGTTTTTCGCCTCCGCGCTTGAACAACTTTTTGATTTGGCTTGGAAGGATATGAAGAACGTGAAGTGAATCTAGAAACTTTTTTATACGAGATTATTTTATTTAGTTATGGTTAAGATAGGAAAATGTTTTTATCATTTACACAGGAAAAAAGCTGATTTGTTTGAGTGTAAATATTGTAAAGAATATTTCTGTAAGGAACATTTAAAACCAGAGCCTGCAGGTTTGCCAAGATTTAGAGATACAAACCCTGAAGCTCAAAAATTTATGGAGGGGTTTCATAAAGACTTTGGACATCCTTGTTTTCCTTATACAAGGACTTTAGATGAAAAAGAAAGAAAAGAAAAAGAGAAGAATGATGAAGCATGGAAAAGATATGATGAGTGGAAAAAGAAAGTCGGAAAATCTATTGTTTTGAAATCCACTTCTTCTGAAGAGAATGTTTTTATATCTAAACCAACAAAAAAACTAAAAAAATTGAGCCAGCCTATTAATGAACCCATAATAAATTATAGAAAACTTATTTATTTTATTATTTTTATTTTGGTATTTGGTTTTTTGGTATATTTTCTTGGAAATTTTGAGACGAAGATAAGTTTTGAATCAAAAAACATAACTAATTCAATATTTGGAGATATTAATGATTTCAGAAGACAGAATAATCTACCGAGTTTGATATATAATCAAGATGCTTATAAAATGACAATTTATTTAGCAAATCGTTTTTATGATACCAATAATTATTTTATCTCAGAAAAAGAATTAAAAGACATCCAATCAAAATATAGTTTATCAAATATTGAAATACTAACTATAAAATTAGATAATCTTAATGAAAGCCAATTTGATTCTATGTTAAATTCTTGGACTAATAAAGAAATTTTTTCTAAGAAAATACTTAATAAAAGTTTTAGTGATGGGGCTTTAGGTTGTTACAAAGAAGCGTGCGTTTTGATTCTTGGTGAAGAAGTTAAATCTTTTCTGACAGGAAATGTTATAAATGAAAATACTTCTAATACAAATTTAATTTCTAATAAATCTCTGGAAAATGATAGGTTCTCAAAATATAAAACTAATGAAAAAATTGTAAAATTAACTTATTTTGATTTTACCGTTTATGGTGGCTTGAATAATTATTTGTCTAATTTGGATAGAAGTATAAGTTATTATTATATTCCTCCAACAAATAGAGATTTTATTATGAAAGATTTGGATAATGAAGTTCAGCATGAATTTTTAATCCCGTTAGTAGAGGAAATTAAAAATAGAAAATCTACCAAAAAGGAACAGGCAGATATGGCTATTAGTCTTGTTCAGAATATTCCTTACGACTGGGATGGCTTCACTTCAGGAGAATTGAATGGAAAATATCCATATGAAGTTTTATATGAGAATACTGGTGTTTGTGGTGAAAAATCGGAACTTTTAGCATATCTTCTTAAGGAACTTGGTTTTGGAGTAGCCATCTTTGAATTTGAAAAGGAAAGTCATAGAGCGGTGGGTATAAAATGCAATAACGGAAATTATGGAACAGATTATTGTTTTATAGAAACAACAGATTATTATCCTATGAGACAAATACCTCAAGAATATGTGGGGGGAGTTGATATAAGAAATGCCCAACCCAAATTAATAATTATTAGTGATGGAATAACTTATGATTAAAATTTAATTCTTCAAACATTCAAGAACTAAAAATTAATAAAAATAAAAAAATAAAAAATTGGTTCATTGGTTCAACAACGCAAGGACGGCGCTTACAAGTGTTGTTACGACAACTACCCATCCCGCAATCATTGAAACCGTGTCACCGCCGAGCCACCAAGGAAGTGTCAATGTTCCACCTACCATCGCAAATCCAACTGCCAATGATACAATCACTCCTGTAAGCCAGACGACCAAATTCAAAACTTTTCCAGATTGTCTTTTTGCCATTTATTCACCTCCTTTCATCCCGCCAAACGGCGTAATTATAATATACATCAGATAATATATGTTTAAATATGTTTTGTTTCACATTTTGTCGAGAGTTTGAATTCCAAGCAAATTCAAACAATTTTTCATGACAAGAACAAAAGATTTCACAAGTTTTATCCTGAAATTTTCATTTTTTGAATTTATCACAGGACAGGAATGATAAAATTCATTGAAACTTTGAGCCAACTTGTAGGAATAATTCGCAATCAGGCTCGGATTCAAATTTTTGTATGCATTAAAAACTGTTTCGGGAAAAAGAGAAAACATTTTCACAAGTTTTATTTCCTCGTCTTCCATTTCTTCCAAAAAATCTTCTTGATTTTTCTTTTTTGATTTTCTCAAAATTGATTTTGCCCTTGCATAACTGTAAAGAAGATATGGGCCGGAGTCCCCTTCAAAATTCAAAGATTCTTCCCTGCTGAAAATTATGTTTTTTCCAGAATTTTGCTTCAGCATTGAATATTTTATCGCCGCTATTGAAATTTTCAATGAGCGTTTTTCCAATTCGGCTTTTGAAATTTCTTTTTCCCTTTTCTTGATTTCATTTTTTGCATAATCATTCATTTCTTTCATGAATTCGGAATAAAGAATGTTTTCTCCTGTTCGCGAAGACATTTTTCCCGAAGGCAAACGAACTTCGGAAAAAGGAACGAAAATGTTTTTTGTTGAATTCAATTTCATCAATTCAAGAGTTTTGAACAATTGGGAAATATGAAGCGATTGTGCGGCGCCGATTACAAGAACGTTCTTGTTTATCTTGTATCTTGAAATCTTTTTTTCTGCAAGAGCCAGGTCTTTTGCGGAGTAGAGAACCGTGCCGTCTTTTCTCAATAAAACCCAGACTCCTAAATTGTATTTTTTCAGATTAACAATTATTGCTCCCTCGCTTTTGCTTGCTATTTTTCTGTTTCTTAATTCATAGGCGATTTTCTTCGCCCTTTTTTCCATCTCGCTTTCAAAAAACTGAACGTCGAATTTCACATTAAGTTCCTTGTAAATTTTCTTCCATGAATCAATCGAGAGTTTTCGGGATTTTTTCCACACTTGGCTTAATTTCTTGTTTTTCTTTCCTTCAAGAGCCCAGTTTATCACATTGACTTCCTCCTGGAATTTCTTGTTGTCTTCAAGTTTTTTTATGGCTTCCACATAAATTCTTGCAATCCAAGATTCGTCGTTTGTCAATTTTTCTTTTGAGTGATATTTTGTGTAGCACCAAAGCCATTTTGCAACGTGCATTCCAGTATCTCCACTGTAATTCGCCCTTGTAACCCTATCCCCTGAAAATTCCAAAATCCGCGAGATGCTTTCTCCAAGCGAAGTTCCTCTTATGTGTCCCACATGAAACGCCTTGTGTGTGTTCGGCTGCGAGAATTCAACCATTGTCTTGTTTTTTTCGTCAAGTTTTGGCTTGCCGAACCTTTCTTTTTTTGAAAGAATTTCATTGATCGTTTCCGAAATTTGATTTTTTCTGTCAACAAAAAAATTAACGTAACCCCCAAGAGTTTCAATGTCCTCGAATTCCTCGGGAATTTCCTTTATTTTCTCCCGTATTTGAATGGCTATTTCCCTTGGTTCCTCTTTTAAAATCCGAGAAAGAAAAAAACACGGAAACGCGTAATCGCCCATTTCAAAAGAAGGGGGAACTTCAATGAATTTTATTATTTCCTCTTCTTTCAAATTAATATTTAATTCTTTCAGGGCTTTTTTCAAGATTTGAGAAATCACTTCTTTCATATTAAGAGAAAGGAAAAAGAGATTATAAATTTTATTGAATGTTAATTTGTTAATTAATACAATACAATCCATCTTTCGCCTTAAATTGGAGTGTTTAAAATTGTTAAATAAATTTTTCAACATTTCCTTTTTCTTAGGCTTTGTTTAAAAAATCTGAATTGCTTTGACTCATTAAACAAAATAAAATTGACTTCTCCTCGAACGCCGATGCTAAATCCGTCAGGATTTACCTTGTGTTCTGGCACGGTTCGCATATTAATAATGATGTTAATACAAAACCCCAAATTTATAGTTATCATATTTATCAATTGCGAGCGAAACAAGCCAAATTAATTGTATGAGTTTAAACAGTGGCTACTTATTAAACAAAGAATTTTCTTAGAAAACTTTATATATTATTATTATTATTATTATTAATGAGAAAACAAACTCGAAAAAGAGGCAAATATAATTTTACATTTAACCTTTCAATTTCTCAAAGAACTGCATATACATTAATTGCGATTTTGATTTTATTGATTGTCGGAGTCGGGGTTTGGGCTGTTGCGGGAACAACTCCAAACCCGGGTCATTCTTTATCTCAACTTCAACCTTGTTCAAATGGTGAAATTTTGAAAATGTCTGGAAGTGCTTGGAGTTGTAGTAATTTGCCATCTAGTGTTGAAACCGATCCGACTGTAAATTCTTATGTTAAAGATAAAGGAAGTTGTGCCGCTATAACAGGGGGAGCAGCATTATGTGATGGAATTGATGATACGGTTCCTTCCGGCGCAATTATGTTTTTTGATGCGACTTCCTGTCCTACAGGATGGGCAGCAGTGACGGCTGCAAGAGGAAGATATTTGGTTGGCTTGCCTTCTGGTGGAATTTTGGCAGGAACTGTTGGAACAATTTTGGGGAATAGAGAGGAGAGGGTAGTCGGACAGCATAATCATGGAGTTGGGACATTATATACATATAATACAGGAGGGCATTCACACACCTTTAGAGCAGATTCTGGTAGCGGAAATGTTTATGTAAAAACCGGATCAGCTGGAAGTTCGACTGTGACTACTAGTACAACCGGCGCACACGCACACACAATTAGTGGCTCTACTGCAAACACAGGAAGTGTTACAGGAACAAATGCTCCTTACATCCAATATCTTGTTTGCAGGAAAAATTAAATTTATTGAATTCTTAAATCACCTCGCGCTATCAGCCCGCTTTCAGAATAAATAAAACTATTTATTTAAACATTCACTTCGGAAAGGGTTTTTGCACTCAAAACCTTGTCTAAACTTTTAACATGGAAAAATTAACATTAAACGGCAAATTGAGTTTTATGTCATTAAGAGATTTTGCCCTCTCTTTAAAATTTAAGATTCCAACGCCCACAACTTCATTATTTTCTTCTTTCTTAAACAATGTAATGTCATCTCCAATATCTTCCCCATATGTTGGGCTTTGTCCCTCTATAAATATCTCCAAGTAATCTCCTTCCTCGTCATAATAAATACTCATTTTCCCTTCCATTTTAACTTATATTTCTAACAAAATATGCTGTTATAACAAAACTTTCGCCGTTTAAATAATCAAGAAGTTATGTTAACATTAGCAGGCAAAGAGATTTTAACGCTTTTAATCCATTCCTGTTTTTTTCTCTTGCTCAGATTAAATATTTTATATCCTGTTAATTCATTTGTCTCCTTACTATGTCCCTCAAACAAATCATCATCTATCTCGTTAAAATAAGACGGCACAGGGTCCCCTATAAAAATCTCCAGTAAATCTGTTTCAGGTTCATAGTTTAATTCTATTTTTCTGTCTGTCATTTTTTCCTAATATGTTGAGTATAAAATGCCGTTATAATAAAACCCTCGCCGTTTAAATATCTTGCTGAAACAAATAAATATGCTTTTTCATTTTTATCATACAAATAATAATTTCTTGACATTTCATCAAATTTATGCGGCAGGATAATATCGGGCCTTTCCAAAACTTGTTTTATTTCTTCCTCTTTTCCAGACATATCGGGATGTTTTGTTGTAATATGCTTCCATTGCTTCTTTGTTAAACGAATTTTTCTTCCTGTCTTGTCTTTAATCTCAAAAATATAACTCATAAATAAATTAAAAAAACAATTATTAAAAATCTATTGAATTATCTCGCGCTATCGGCCTGCTTTTTTAGAACTTTCAATAATTATGTCCAAAAACTATTTTCTCGGGATAAAGTTCCTTTTTATCAATATCATAAGAAAAAATAACTCTTAATTTTCCAACCCTTATCCTACAACTCCCTTTTAAATCATAATGCAGGTGTTTATATCTTTCAGGATTTTCAGCAACTTCTTCAATTTTATTTTTAATTCTTTTCTGAAAATCTGAAGTAATCTTTTTAAAATCGTTTGAAAATTCCTTTGTAGGAAGAATTTTATAACTCATCCCAATTATCAAAATCTCTTTTTTTAATCTGCTCCTTGGATTTTTTATAAGAACTCATAAATTTATCATCATTAATCAATTCAAGAGATTCAATTACAGAATCAAATTCTTCTTTTAACCTTATCAAATCATTTATTGCAGATTTACTTACATTTACTTTTTCCATTAACGAACAAAACGTTCATATTTTATAAAACTAACTGTCTATCTCGCACTGTCTGCTTGTTTCTCGGCCTCGTTTCTTTTCCTGATTGCAAAACTTTCTCCGTTGTTCTCGGAGGCAAGAATTATTTCCTCCGCAAGCCCCTGGACAATCGTCTTCTTTTTATTGAAAGCCTTGTCCGATGCTCCATGAATGATGTGCTTCAATGCAAGATTCACGCGCCTCAATGGAGAAACGTCAACCGCCTGAGGATAACGCGCACCGCCGTATTCAATCACTGTTATTTCATCTCTTGGCGCGGCGTTTTCAATCGCCTTCACAAGAATCTGCACGGGATTTTGTTTTGTTTTTTCATGAACAAGTTTTAATGCTTCGAGAATTATTCCCATGTTTTTCGTGTATTTTCCAGTGATTCTTCCCAATTCTATTTTGTGCTTTTTTCCCCGATGTCCTGCGACAGCAAGCTTGTTCATCAATCTCTCGACAACATTGACTTTTGTCTGCCCCATTTTTTGCACGTTTCTTCCATGACTCTTCAAAATCAATTTCGGTTGAAGATTTATCACTGGTTTTAATCCCAAATCCGAAACTGAAACCTCCGACAAGTCATACAAGTCGAATATTTTGAAATTTTGAATTGTTTTTTGCTCTGACATTTTAATTTAATTCTCCTTCTCTAGATGTTCCAAAAAATTCTTCTAATTTTGAAAAAACTCTTCTAGGCACATGATTCAATTTAATTTTATTTTGTGTGACGAGAACATTACTTCTTCCCCGCAAAAAATCAAGCAAGTAGACGGTTCCGTTCTTTCCTGTCTGATAAATCCTAAGCTCGCTATCCAAAAGTTTTGAAAGAATGCAATTTGACAATCCATAATGCCTTTGTGTCACTTCAATTTCTCCAGAAACATATTTTTGTTCTTGCATTTTAAGCCGCTGTCTCCTGACTTGAATATAAAAGTCTGCCTGATTTCATATTTCTATATAGACTATAGTGATAAAGACAAAAACTAATTTCAGTCCCTAAAGCAATGCTAAACTTATGAGAATGTGTGCCGTTAATTCTTTCTCTAGCTATTTTTTCAATTTCTTCCTTTTTCATTATAGATAATGTCCCTTCTTCAAGTTCCACAAAAACATCAATGTCTGAAGTTTCAGGATTCCAATTTCCATTATTATAACTTCCAAAAACTCTAACTTCTGTTAATGAAGGAACAACTTCTATTATAACGCTTACTAATCTTTCAAGTTCTTTTTCAACTTGTTCATGTTTTTGAGCATTCATCTTCTTCCCTTTTCTATTTTTCCCTGCCACAGCAAATGCAGGGGCTGGTCGTTTACTTTTATGACTTTGAACCTGACGCCGGGAATGTCTCCTTTTGACCTTCCCTGTTTTCCGCCGATTCTTTCAATCATGACTTCATCGTGCTCGTCGATGAATTTTTGCGCAAGATTTCCCGGAATGAAAGCAGTGACTGTTTTTCCGTTTTTTGTCAATTGAACCTTGCAGCACTTTCTCATCGCGGAATTCGGCTGCTTCGCCTCCTTCTGGATTTTTTGCAGGACGATTCCCTTTGCCTGATTTTTTCCCTCGAGCGGGTCCGCCTTTGCATACAAATTGAGCGTTTTCGACTTGTATTTATGGTCCTTCCATCTAAGCTTTTTCCTGTTCTTTTTCAATTTCAGCGCGTTTTTGATTCCCATGGAAATTTTGTAAAAAATTTACATATTTAATGTTGCTGAAAATCATTTATAAAACTTGCGACAATAAATTTTACAATAAATTTATAAATTTCCTTATTTTGTAAATTAAATGAATGAGAATAAAACACCCATAAAAATAAGAGAAAAAAGATACAAGGAAAAAGCAGAACTTGTTGAAAAGAGATTATCTGAAATAAGGGAGTGGATTGCGGAAGATGATGAAAAAACAAAACTCGCATGCTATAAAGCGTTTCAAGAAATTGTTGAGGCGATATTTGACATTGTTGCAATGAAAATAAAAGATAGTGATAAAATTGTTGAAGATGATTATAAAAACACAGAGAAATTAGTTAATGTCAAGATAATAGATAAAAAAGATGCGAAGATTTTGAATGAAGCAAACGGCTTGAGAAACAGGATAATTCATAAATATAATAATATTGATGATATTCTGGCTAAAAAATCAATTGTTGAAATCATGCCTCATTTAAAAAATGTTTTTAAAAAATTAACATAATGATACCCAAAACAATAAAACATGAAATAAAAAAAGATTTTGGCAAATTTAAAAACGAATCTTTAGGTGTTTTAGTTTATGGCTCCTATGCCACAGAAAACAGCACCCCGAAAAGCGATATTGATATTTGTATTATCGCTGGGAATATTGGTAAAGCAAGAGAAATATATCGCGATACTCTTATAATTCAAGGAAAAAAACCAAAATATGACATACACATTTTTGAACTAATGCCTCTTTATATGCAAATAAAAGTCATGAAAGAAGGGGAAGTTATTTTATCAAAAAGTTTATCAGAGCTTTCATATTATTTTTATTCCTTTGAAAAACTTTGGGAGGAGCAGGCGATACATCGTGTTTAAGAACCAATGTTTTATGGGGCAACAAATTTATAAATTTCCCCTCTTTTTTGAGTTTATGAAGATAATCTATACTGATTATGCTGAGGATACAATTAAAGACAGAAAATTTAGTAAAGAAATTATTGAAGATGCTTTAAAAAATCCTGACGAAATTGTAAAAGGCAAAAGGAATAGAAAAATTGCCCATAAGATTATCAAAAATAAATTGCTTAGAGTTGTATTTGAAGAGAATGAGAATGCAAAAACTTATATAGTTATAACTGCATATTATGCTGGGCCTAAAAGATATATGAAAAATGAAAATCAATTTTGATGCAAAAAACGATATTATGCGTATAAAGTTCCAGGACGGAGAATATGAAATTAGCAAAGAAATAGACGAAGGCATAATAGTTGATATGGATAAAAACAATAAGATTATCGCGATAGAAATTATAGACGCTTCTGACAGGATTCCAAAAGGAAATCTAAAAGAATTCTCTATGAACCTTTCTGAATAGAGAAACCTCTCAATAAATTTATAAATTTCTTTTTCCTTGGCTTTCAATGAAAAAGGGGTTGAACTATCTGCTGTTAATCGCATTATTATTTTCAATAACTTTGATTTCATCTGCCGCGATAGAAGACGACATGCATCTTAACATTCAAGTCCGCGATTCTTCGGGAAACATTCAAACGGGAACTTTCAAGTTTGGATTTAACATTTCAACAACCAACGGTTGCACCAATGTGGATAATATTGTTTTTGCAAATGCGACAACGCAAGCCACAGATGTAAGAGGAATTGTAAGTTATTATCTTGAAAATGTTAATTTGAATTTCACAGACCAGTACTGGCTTTGCTATTATCGTGACGGAACATTGCAAAGCACTTCGCAACTTGCAAGAGTTCCTTATTCTTTCAATTCAAAATATCTTAACGGTTATGAATCAAGCGCGTTCTTTCCATTCAACACTTCTGTGACAGGAACATTTGATTTCAACGGCGGGTGGCAAAGCGCAGACCATACACACACATCTGCGGCGCACATTCATGATGTTACTGGTTCAACTTCAACTGAATCAATCCATACCCACGCAGTAGATGTTGTAAATGTTTCTTCCCAGAAACCAAGCGACGGAGGTTCAACTGCATTGACAAACGCACCTTATGTTCAATATTTGGTTTGCATAAGACAATGAAATGGAAAAAGATTCCGCAGCATTAGTATTTCAACTTCAAACGCTTGATAAGAAAAGGCTCGTATCAAAAATAGGGGATATTGAAAGTCATTATTTAGATAAAATAAATGAAATAATAAAAAAGTTATTGAAAATTCAACAAATAAATTAAAGGATTTATTAACATGAAAACAGAAAAAAAATATATTCTCGGAATAATTATTTTAATTATAATTTTAATTGCTAATTTAGTTCTTTTGTTTGGGATTTTAAATTCCCAAAAAATCCTGATTAATTATCAGAGCTATTATTTTGAAAAAACTGAAAATTTGAATCATCAGGAAAGAGAATTAACATGCAAAAATCATGATTTGGATTATATAAAATCATTGCAAAATAGTAAAGAAATAGTAACATGCTGCCAGTTAAATGTTGAAGACGGAGCAAAACATATTGATTTTTGCGAGAACATTCTTGCAGGTTAGTTAGATTAACGAACTCTGCTCTCAAAACAAGAATTATAGTTGGTGTTAAAAATTCACAGACATCGGAGATGCTTGAAAATAATTGAAAACAGAAAACTTTATATAATTCTCTATAGTTAATTATATATGGAAAAAACAACAATTCAATTAAATAAATCCGTACTAGAGGCATTAAAGGAAATAAGAGAGCATCCAAGACAAACATATGAAGAATTAATTAAGAAAATGATTGATATTTTCAAAACCTTGAGAAAAAGAAATCAATATGATGAATTTCTCCATAAAATACAACAGCAGAAAATGAGAGAACTCTGGAATAATAAAGAGGATGAAGAATGGGAAAATGCTTAGGTCAGGAGATGTAATTCTGGCTGAAACTCAGTTTACAGACACATTTGAAATTAAAAAAAGACCTGTTCTTGTTTTATTTGAAGAATATGATAACATAGTTGTGGCAGGAATTACAAGCAATATAAAAATGGAAGGAATTTTTATATCCAGAAAAGACGGAGCAATAAAAGATAGCGTAATAAAATTGAATTATATCTTTACAATTTCCAAGAAAATGGCTTCAAAAATCCTTTTCCATTTAAATTCTGAAAAAAAGAAGAAAGTGTTTGATGAATTAACAAAAAAATTAAAAGAATTAATCAAATAAGATTAAAATTAGAACTCTGCCCAAAAGACAATTCTTATTCTTTCTGTTGAAAACTAAAACCGCATTGTTTTTAAACCTGATTTTTTTTGCCTTTGAATGAATAAATCGGTCAGAGAGCATGGGAAGTTTGCAAACGGACTGGCAAGAATTTTAGGGGGAACCTTATTGATTGGTGCTTTGGCAATTGGATTCTCTTCATGCAAGGATGACCCCGATGTTAAAACAGGAGATAATTATCCGGAAGAAAAGCCCTCATTGGAATTTAACCTATTGGAATTAGAACGCTGGCAACAGGAATTATTTATAGAAGCGGGAAGATACTGGAAGATTGAAAATATATCTGATGAAACTTCCGAGAACAGGGCGTTTTTTATGGATTTGGGGGAATTAAATCATCAAGTCATGGCTTATGCAGGGGGAGACCCTTTTGTAGGGATAAAAAACATCGTATATAATACAACTTTTTCATCTTCCGGATATCCCTTTTACTCTGAATGGACTGATTGCGTTATAAGAGAAAGAAGCCCTGAATTAAATCTTTCGGAAACAGGACTTCCTTTTTACCATGTTTCGGTCCATGAACAGGGACATCATCTTGGATATGGGCATTCAGAAAATCCAGAAGACTTTATGTATCCTTATGCAGCCCTTTTGCATTGCGGTACAGACGGAAAAAAGGAAGTAGATGGACTTGATGAAGAAAGAGAATTATTTCAAATTGATTAGGAATTATATAAGCATTGCATAAATATAATCAGACTTTAAGAAAGACAATTCTTATTCTTTCTGCTAAGAATTCACAGACATTGGAGATGCTTGAGGAAAAATTATTTGTATAATAGTTTAAGAATTTCTTTTGTTGAATAAACTTTAACCAACGATTGTTTTTTAAGTTGTTTATCATTGGACCAAAGAGGAAGTTTAAGTTTTAATGCCAATGCAACGAAATCAGCATCATTTTTGTCAGGAATGTCCGAAACTTTTTGTAAAAAATCCGAATATTCTCCTGTTGGAATGAATTCAACGCATATTGCCAAATCTGTTCTTAGTTCCTTGAATTTATCGTGTGAAATCCCTGTTTTTCTAATTATTTCATTGGTTTTATCATTGATTTCTTCCAAGGCATATTCCGGCGCAAAAAATTCAAAATCTTGGTCAAGTAATATTCCTCGGGTAAAAGAATTATCCCAAAAAAATGTAAATAAAACGTTTGTGTCCACTACAAATTTCATAATTCATATTAATCCTCTTTTTTTCAGTTCATCAAATCTGCCTTTTCTAGAAGCCCTTTGCAATTTAACCGACCAGTCTATCATTTCCTTTTCTTCCTCTAAATGTTTTATCAGTCTCTCAATTAATACAGAAATATTTATACTCTCTTTTTGCATTCTCTCTCTTATTTCATCAGGAATTTTTATTTTTATTTCAGCCATATCAGTTCTTGGCTTAAAAACTATATAAATCTTTTCTTGTTAGGCAATCCAAGAACAGCAATAAATGATTGAAGAATAAAATCAGACGATACAGATTTATGAGCAAAGATTTAAAGAACTCTGCATCAAAAACAATTCTTATTCTTGGTGTTAATTATAAAGGCTGTATCATATTGTGTTGAAACCGAGAAAACTTTAAAGAGTTCTTAATTTATTTGAATTGATGAAAGCGTCAACTTATGTCATAATTTTGCTGATTTTGTTGGACAGCTTTTTCGGATATTTTGTTCTTACCGGTTTGGATATTATTTCAGTGACTTCGGGAGGAGAAGCGGGAATCACAGCCAGTTCAGACCCTTTTTTTGAAGGGAACATTCCCGGAGATTTGCCTGTAACAGAAGAAGAAGCCGCGCCTTCCGGAGGTGCGGGCGGGGGAGGAATAATTGTTCCAAGTGTTGAAGTTTCTCCGACAGAGTTTAACATTGAACTTGCAGTCAATACGAACATAGAAAAAACAATAACTGTGAAGAATCTGAAAAGCACCGTGAACAATGTGAATATTCGGCAGTCAAATCTTGACAACATGATTATTATTTCAGAGTCTTTGCTGACTTTGAATCCGGGAGAAACGAAAAGTTTCAACGTTGTTTTTGTTGCATTGAACAGAACAGGAATCTTTACGGGAAAAATTCTCATTGGAAACAAGGAGATTCCGGTTTCGATAAATGTAAGAACAAAACTTCTTCTGTTTGATTCAAACATTGTTGTTTTGAACAAAAATTATATTGTAGGTCAAGGGAGGAAATTGAAAACAGAAGTCACGCTGATTCCTCTTGGCGATGAAAACAGGCTTGATGTTGCTTTGAATTACGTGATTCAGGATTACAATGGCAAAATTTACCTGACAAAATCAGAAACCCTTCTTGTTGACAAGAGAATTGATTTCCGTCGTGATTTCGACACCGGCATTTTGCCTCTTGGACAATACATTGTCGGGCTTGAACTTGTTTATCCAAACGGAGTCGCAACATCAAGCGCGCATTTCGAGGTTGTCGAGAGAGTGATTTCCCTAGGGTATTTGGTTTATTATCTTATTATAGCAATATTAATCAACATGATATTGATAGTGGTTCTTTTTATAGACAGATTTTATAAACAGAGGCGGATTCCGACTGATTACTCCTCGGTTAATCCTCAATTCTTTTCCGAAAAAAAAATATAATTCTGCCGCAAAATAAGATGAATGAAGAACGGCAAGACCATGGGGCATCAGAGAAAATCCATTAATATTAACTGACTATTTTTTCTTCCTTGATTTTTTATGCAATCCTGATTATTTCCGTGTTTTATCCCTTCACCAACAATTCTAATAGGACTTGAACAAATTATCCATGTAGAAGTCATATTATACAAACTTATGGTTTTATGTATTAGGGAGAGCAAATAATTCTCACAAATCCGATTATACAACTCTTAATTCCCTGCCAAAGAAATCCTTGGCGATTTTTTGCAATTCGTAAAGCCTTCTTTTGTTTCTTCCTATCAGCGCCGCTTTGTTTTGGCTTCCGGCTGTTATTATTATCTCCCTTGGATTCATTTCAAAATCCTTGAATCCGACAGGGCTTATCACGTCTTCCATGAATTCCCTTGCATCTTGAAATCCATGGGGCGCAAAAACAACTTTTATTTTCCTGCCGAGAATTTCATTCAATCTCTTCACGTTCTTTCCGCTCTCCCCGATTGCTTTTGAAACAAGTTCTTTTGGAACAGAAAAAATTATGAAGTCGTTGTATCTGAAGCAAAATCTTGTTGAAACGCCGGTTGTTTTCGCGAACAAATTCAAGTATCTCATGTCCTGCATGTTGATTGTATTAATCATTTTAAATTAAATTTGGTTAAACCGTTTCCCTTGTAAACTCGGTAAAGAGAAAATCTTTTATAAACATTCTGTTGAAGTTGGCTTTTTTTAAAAAATCCTGGATTGTTTTGATTAAACAAAATGGCTCACCCACTTCATTCGCCCGCATATTAATAATGGTGTTAATACAAAAATAATTAATTTTCCGTGTCTCGCGATGCGTATTCGTAATCGCTATGGCTGATCGCTATGCGTAATGGCTTTTTGGTTAATTTTTTCGTCAATAAAAAAGATATGACTTCGCAAACGATTGCTTTTTAAACAAAACTGTTAGAATTCACTCATTCACCTTTTCAACAACTTCTTTTTTTGCTTTTTTCAATTCGCTCTCCGGTTTTGACATCGGACCGACGACTTTTACAAGCAATCCAGGAAGACCGGTGCCGACAGGAACGGGCTGATTGAGAATTATGTTTTCCACGACGCTGGCCAGTTTGTCCCTGCTTCCCTTTATCGATGCGTTCACAAATTGCTTTACAGGGGTTTCGAATGTCGCCCTTGCAAGTATAGAGGATTTCTGCGCTATGATTCCCATTCTTGTAATTCCCTTTATTTCTCCGGTGTTGCTCATGGAATCCGCGGCCAATTCCAAATGCCTCAAATCAATGTCCAATCCCTGCGTACTGAGAACCTTGTTTATTTCCTCTATTATCAATTGTCTTGCAACCTCGATTCCAAATATTCCCGCGACTTCGTAAAAGTCGTTTGAAATCGTCTTGTTTTTGTCGACTTCCTTCAACGTTATTATTTTCTTGAGATTTGTTCCAAGAGTCGTCACGACATAATCCCTTTCTCTTTTGACAATGAGAATCTGGCTGACTCCCTTGACTCCGGAGATGATTTCTCTTTTTATTTTTTCCTTCATTTTATAAATTTCCTTGAAGCCCATGTCTGAAACATTCAACGAGATTGATTCCCCTTTTTCCCTTGATTTGTAGCCGATTTCGTTAAGCCTGTCGACAACCGTCTTCAGGGAAATGTGCGCGTGCCTCAATTTGTTCTTGTCTATTTTTATTTCAATGTGCTTGTCGGAAAAGTTCAAGTTTATTTCGGAGGCAAGCTCGGAAACTTTCACTTCCTTTATTTTTTCCGCGAAAGCCCTCGCATCTTTTTCATTGTTATGTTCCTTTGTGAGATAAATTTCCATTTTCGGGGAGCTTGGTTTTTTTCTCGCATCGAAAATTTCAATCAGCCTCGGAAGCCCTGCTGTAATCTGCATTTCCTGGACTCCTGCGAAGTGGAAAACGTTCAAAGCCATTTGCGTTGAAGGTTCCCCGAAAGACTGCGCGGTTATGATTCCTATCGCTTCTCCGGGTTCTATTTTTCCGTTCAAATGAGATTTGGAAACATCAATTCCATCAGAGCCGTATTTGAACTGGATGATATTGTTGTTGCTGTCCCTTATTGTCCCGTCGTATTCGACTTTCAAATCCTGAAGCGCGCTTGCCAATCTTCTGTAAAGGTATCCCGATTTCGGGGTTCTCAATGCAGTATCCATCAGGGAATCGCGTCCGGCAATAGCCCCGAAAAAAAATTCATCCGGTCTTAATCCGCGCATGAAGGAACTTTTTATGAATCCCCTTGACGCCGGGCTTAATTCCTCTTTTTTGAAAAATGACAGCGTTCTTTTGTTGTATCCTATGTCGATTCTTTTTCCCCATAAAGCCTGCTGTCCGACGCAGCATGCAATTTGGGTTATGTTCAATATGTTTCCTCCGCCTCCGGAAATTATCATGTGATTCACGGGATTGTCCTCGGGAAATTCCTGCTTTACAATCTCCCCTATTTTTGTCCTCACCTCGTTCAAAGCCTGAAGGATTTTTATTTCCCTCGTGTCCTCTTTTGTCTTTCCGGGTATGATTTCAAAATCTTCCTGATTGTACAATTCAATCAGCTCTTCTGTTTTTTTCTCCGCCTTCTTTATTATTTCTTCTCCCTGCTCTATCACCTTTTTCTTCAAATTCAAATCCTCTATTGAAATTGTTATTCCTCTTTCCGTAATGTAATGGATTCCCAAATCAAACGCATTTTTTATCGCCTTTATCGTCTCGTCCCTTCCAAGTTTTTTGTCGAGTTCTGTTATCAATTCCCCGTCCTCCTGTCCGAAAAGAGTTTTGTCTATTTTTCCTTTCAGGATTTTTCCGTCCTGTATCTTTATCGAGCTGTTTGAAAAATTTATTTCAGGAAGAATATTTGAAAACAATTCGAAACCGGAAATGTTTTTCTTTGTCGAGGGTTTTAATATTCCAGCCCTGTAGAGAATCTGGTTTGCATAATCAGAGGAAAATTCTTCCAATCCGAGAAGATAATTTCCCGTTATCGCGTCCTGCGAACAACCGAGAAAATTCGTATTGTTTTTAGAGGACATCAGGTTTTTTTTCACGTCGAGGAGGATTTTTGCTTCCGCCCTCGCCTCTTCTGTTTGAGGAGAGTGAATGTTCATTTCATCCCCGTCAAAATCAGCATTGTAAGGAAACGCGGTTCCGGGATGCAAACGAAATGTTCTTCCGGGCAGGATTTTGGCAATGTGAGCCATCAAACTGGTTTTGTGCAAACTCGGATGCCTGTTGAAAAGAACAATATCTCCGTCCTGAAGATGCCTTTCAACCTTGTATCCCGGAGTTATTTCACTTATTATTTCCTCTTTCAAGTCGGGAGTTATTTTTTTCTTTTTTCCGTCGGGACGAATGACATAATTTGCGCCGGGATATTTTTCTCCCATTTCAATCAATTTTTTCAGCTTGTCCATGTTCACGTCGTTTACCATCTCAGCAACCGTTACGACGCGGGCGATTTCAAACGGAATTCCGACTTCATTCAATTCCATTGACGGATCTGGAGAAATGACTGTTCTCCCGGAATAATTCACTCTTTTGCCCGCGAGATTTTTTCTTATTCTTCCCTCTTTTCCCTTTATTCTTTCGGTAATTGTTTTCAACGGCTGCCCGCTTCTGTGCCTTGCCGGCGGAATTTTGGAAACGGTGTTGTCAAAGAAAGTTGTCACGTGGAATTGGAGCAAATCCCACAAATCCTCGATTATGACTTCGGGAGCGCCGGCATTTAAATTTTCCCAGAGTCTTTGGTTCGCCCTTATTATGTCGGAGAGCTTGTGAGTCAAATCGTCCTCGCTTCTTTCTCCAGATTCAAGAATTATGCTCGGCCTTATCGTGACGGAAGGAACAAGCAACAATGTAAGAACAGCCCATTCGGGCCTGCAACTCTCCGCGTCAACGGAAATCTTTTTCAGTTCCTCGTCGGGAATCCTGCTCAGGATTTCCCTTATCGTTGTGGGAAAAAGCCTTTTCTTTCCGATGTAAAAACTTGTCGGCTTTTCCAATTTGACTTTTTCATGGCTTGCGTTGCAATGCGGGCATCGTTTTGCATCCTTTGCCTTTTTCGCCCTTTCATTCGCGGGGTATTTTTTCAAATCGCTTTCATTAAGAAGAAGTTTTCCGCATTCGTGGCAGAAGCATCTCAATCCCGTTTCAATCAAGGGAACATATTTCAAATGTATTATCGGCCTTGCTAGTTCTATTCTTCCCGGATGCCCAAGGCATTCCTTCAATCTTCCCCCGCATGTTCTGCATCTTACTCCAGGATCTATGGCTCCAAGCCTCAAGTCCATCAAGCCCCCGTCGACGGGATAACTGTCGATGTCGTACAATTCAGGGGTGACGATTTTCGCGCAGGAAATTTTTTTAATCTGTTCAGGACTGAGCAATGCAAATTTTATTTCATCAACTTGCTTTTTTATTTGTTTCATTTTAGTTTTCCTTGTCCAAACTTATTTCAAAAATATCTCTTATTATTCCGAAACCATTTCTGTAAGCTTTTCTTATTGCTTCTTCAGAGGTTCTTGCGAGATATAATTTTGTATCGTCAAAGTCACAGAATACTTCAAACTCTCCTTTAGGAGTAAAACTTGCTGGAATATATCTTCTTCCGCTAATGCTATACCAATTTAATTGTATTATCTCTCCCATTTTATCTTCTTACACTCCTTTCTAATTTGCGCCTTAAAGTTCTCTGATAATTCTGCAATCTAATTTGATAAAAGCTGCATTTTTGATATTTTCCTTCGTTACAAAATTCTTTTGATAATACTTTATCAACAAATTTGCAATCGTTTATTAAGGGGCAATAATTTAGCATATTTATACTAAAATCTTCCGGTCTTTCTCTTTCTATAACTTGAAAATCAATGTGCGTCATTTTAGTTTATATACTGTCTTGTGTTTATGTCAATGACTTTACATGGTTCAGGATTTTCATTTGTTAAAGGGGTTCTCATGCCAAATTTTAATCTTTTAAGTCCTATTGATTTTGCAATTCTTTCTGCTTCTCTAAAACTTCTGGCACTATATTCCGTGACTCCTTCTTTTCCTCTCATCAAAATTTCATTGTCAAATTCACCTTCGATAAGATATACATTTAATCTTCTTTCTCTTCCAAGATCAAAAATAACTGTCTCACTCATATTTGTTTTTCAGCTTGAATTTAGTTTGAATGTGCAATCCTTGCAATTCTTCCAGCAGCAACTTGAACGCGTATGAAATTTCAACAGGTTCCGTGTCCTCGGAATTGCAGACAGGGCAATAAATTTTGTTTCTTATCGTGTCTTCTATCGCAACAGAACCGCATTTTTCGCATATGTAGAGAGTTATTTTGTCGGAGTCGTATCTTTCTTTCAACAGCAATGAAGCTCCATGAGCCACAAGAGCCTGCTGCTCCATTTCTCCAAGTCTCAATGCTCCGCCTCGGGAACGTCCTTCAATCGGCTGCCTTGTAAGCAGCGCGATTTTTCCGGAAGCCCTTCCATGAAGCTTGTTTGCAACCATGTATTTCAGTTTCAAATAATACAGGCTTCCGATGAAAATTTTTGCGACGATTTTTTTCCCTGTAACCGGATTGTACATTGTTTCTTTTCCGTCGTATCTGAATCCAAGATTTGACAATTGATTTTCCAAATCTTTTTTGCTTTCTCCGGAAAAAGGAGTTCCGTCAACCATCTCTCCTCTTAGACAGCCGACTTTTCCGGCAAGCAATTCAAGCAAATAACCGACAGTCATCCTGCTCGGCAGGCCGTGGGGATTGAAAATGACATCGGGCTTGATTCCCCTTGATGTAAAAGGAACATCGTTTTCCGGAACTATGGCTCCGATTATCCCTTTTTGTCCGTGGGATGTTGCAAACTTGTCGCCGAATTCCGGAATTCTCAAATCCCTTGTTTTTACCTGAACTATTTTGTTCCCTTCAGAATCCTGAGTTATGAAAACGGATTCAACAGTTCCCTTTTCCTCCTGCCTCATTGTAACGGAAGATTCTTTTTTTGTCTTCACCGAAATTTCCCTCGCCTCTGAAAAGAATTTCGGAGGGGAAACTTTTCCTATCAGGACCTCGCCTTCGTTTATTTCAGATTCGGGAGAAACAACGCCGTCATCGTCGAGAAACCTGTAACTTTCCTCTGTCTTGTACCCCGAAGTGTCCTTTGTCGGAACAATTATCTCGTCTTTGATGTTTCCCATGTAATGCATTTCAACAGATGAATGAGGGCGGAAATAAAAACTTCTTCCCACACCTCGGTCAAGACTTCCCTTGTTCAAAACCAATGCATCCTCCATATTGTAACCCTCGTGAGTCATTATCGCGACAATCAGGTTTTGTCCCGCGGGATATGTTTGCAGTGTGTCGTAAACAAAACTTCTTACAATCGGCTTTTGTGGATATTGAAGAATCGAAACATCCGTGTCCAATCGAACAAGATAATTCGTCGCGTACAATCCAAGGGATTGTTTTTGCGTTTTGCTCCCGCGATTCAACCTGGAACTCTGGTCGTGGTTTCCATACGGAACCAAACTTGTCACGACGCCGAGCAAATCCATTGGATCTATTTCAAGATGCGTATGTTCTGGAGTTAATTCATTTTCATACAATGCAATCAATGCGTTTTCCTCTTCCGCGGTGTCGAGATATTCTATGATTTTTTGCTTGAGCAAGTCGTTCCATCTTATTTCGTTTTGCTGCAATTTCACAAGATGGTCTTTGTTCAGCCTTGATATCCCATTGTCCGCGATTATCAAAGGCCTCAAAGCCCTTCCGGATTCTGTTGAAATTGAAACCAAGCCAAAACCGTCGTCGTATTTTACATTCAATTGCTGGGGCAATTCGGAATCCCGTCTTTTTTCCCGGATTTTTCTTACAAATTCAGAAGGATTGTTCGCGCTTCCTATGAATCTTCCGTTGAAAAAAACATCGCCGCCTTCTATTCCTTCCTTGTTCAATCCCTCTGATTCTAGATTTTTTATGAATTTTTCCTCGTCCAAATCCACGCGAGTTGAAATTCTGCAGAGAATTGCGAGATTTTTTCTAAGCCCGATTTCCGTTCCTTCGGGAGTTTCTATCGGACAGAATTTTCCGTAATGAGTCGGATGCAAAGTTCTCGCCATGAAATTTTCCTGTTCCGAGGAAAGCATGGATGAAACTCTTTGGAGCTGCGAGATTATTGCAAGATAATTTGTCTTGTCCATGTTCTGCGTAACCCCAGACCTTTCTCCGGTCCAGCTTCCCGTCGCAATCGCGGATTCGACACGATGGGAAAACAAGGTTGATTTCGCGATTGTTTTTATGGAGAACAATTTTTTTCTTTTTGTCGATTTTTGCAAAGAATATTGGATGTCCCTTATCAAAACCCCCAAATTGACGCGGAAAAGACTTGCGAGCAAATCTCCTGAAAGTCGAACACGCTTGTTTGCATAATGGTCCTTGTCTGTTTTCAGTTCAGGTTTTTCTTTTGCAATGAGAAATTGCTTGATTAATTTGCAAAGAGTCACCGCTTTTTTCATCCTGTCTTCTTTTTTTTGCCCTATGTGCGGAAAAAGATAGGAATCAATCCTGTTCTTGACTCTGTCGAGAATTTCCTTTTTTGTTCCCTGCAGCGCGGCTTTTTCCGCAATGTAAAGCATCGCGTCTTCCGAACTGTTTATGTTGACGAATTCATAAAGATTCACGATGACGGAATCTGTTTCCTTTCCGATGTATTTTGCTATTTCTGATTCTTTTACCATTCCAAGAGTTTTCAGCAAAACCACCGCCGGCAAATCCCTGAACCTTGAGAAAGAAACCTGCAAAATTCCCTCCTTGTCTTCCAAAATCGTCGTCGGAATCCTGTACGTTCCCTTTGAAGAAAAAATTCTCAAATGAAGATTTCCCTTTGCGTTTTCCTCTATGAACGGCTGGTTTTCAGCCAGGTCCTCTGACATAATCATGACCCTTTCGTTTCCGTTGATTATGAAATATCCCTTCGGGTCTATGGGGTCGTTGTAATGCTTTATCAAATCTTCTTTTGACATTCCATGGGTGTTGCAAACCTTGCTTCCAACCATTATCGGAATCCTTCCGATTTCAACATCGTCGGAATCTATTTGCCCGTCTTTTTTTATCGTTATCTCCAATGTTAGTGGGGCGGAATAGGTAAGGTTTCGCAATCTTGCTTCATAGGGCATCACAAGGGAAGAACTTCCGTCGGATTCTATGATGTTTGGCTTGCCTATTTTTATTCTTCCCAGAGTTATTTCAAACTCATCGTTTATTATGGTTTCGGAAATCTCGGAAACAATTTCCTGCATTCTTTTTTCAATGAAGTTGTTGAAAGAAATGATATTTGACTCGACAAGAGAATGTTCTTCAAGATATTTTTTTACTATCAGGTGCTTGTTTTGCATGGTTTGTTTTGACTTTAATTGATGGTTGCGGGATTCGTTCACGATTGCTGGATTCGTAAATTCATTGGTTGCTGGATTTGTAAAAATCAACGGTCGCGGGATTCGTAAAAACCCGCCCGAGGTTTTTACTATACGACAACCCTGAAATACAATACGGGTTTGCCGTCGGGGGATGCTCTTTCGATTTTTATAACGTCTCCGACTTTGCAGTTTTCCGTCAGTGCTGAATCAGATAAAAGAATTTTGGGCAATTGCGATTTGGAAATATTGAGTTTTTTCAAAAGTTCAACAGCGTCTTTTTCGCTGAGTTTGGAATGTTTCGATTGGAGGGCATGCATCTTAGAAGGGCTTTAAAAAGTTTGTGGTTTAATTTAGCAACTTAAGGATAATAAAAGAAACTAAAAATTAGTTTAAAAAGCTTGCGGTTTTTTTTGCGAAGGATAATCTTTTAAATTGTCTTTTCATTTTTAAAAATAGAGGCTCCGTAGCTCAGCTTGGTCAGAGCACTGGACTTTTACGCATCACGGAACATGACAAGATTCGCACAGGTGCGAAGATATCCAGGTGTCGTGGGTTCAAATCCCATCGGGGCCATCCATAATTTCTGTAACAATAGTATTAAAGGTGGATTCAAAAAGCTAACCTTTTTTAATATAAAATTCTTGAAGAAATTATGACTCAATGGTATTTCTGGGGAGATAAACAATTTGCAGATATTTATGAAAATATCTATATCAGAACTTTTGTAGAGGATTGGTTCAAAATAGTTCAAAAAATATCTGAAGAAATTAAAGGAGGTAAAATTATTGATATTGGCTGTGGGGAAGGACATACCACTAAACAAATACTTGATAGAGTCAAAAATAAATATATTTGTGATTTAGTTGAACCAAATAAGAAGGCACTTATTTCAGCAAAGAAATTTTTGAAGTTTGAAAATAAGATAGGAAATTCTTATGTCAATACTCTCTCCACCCTTAGACTAAAAAAGCAGTATGATCTTGTTTTTACTTCTCATACTAATTACTATTGGGCTATTAATGAAAAAGGTTATAGAAAACAGCTGATTAAAATTCTTTCGTTTGTTAAGAAAGGGGGGAAGCTTATGATATTAACATTACCAGAAAAAAGCGACCATTATAATATAATGCTAAAACAAGTTTATCCTAAATTTAACTATTCTGAGTATATTGCTAATTTTTACAGAAAAAGAGGATTAAACGTGAGAGTAAAAAGATTTAGAATGAGAATGTATGTGGGAGACATGGTTAGAAACCATCATCTATTTGATTTGAATAATTTTTATAGGTTTATTCATAATACTAACAAATATCCTAATAAAAGACTAAGTGAAAGATTTAGAACAAAAATAAGGAAATTCCAGAAGAATGGTTATCTTGATTTTAAAGACGCATTGCTAATTGTGGAGAAAGGTTAATTAAATCAGGTGTTACACTTTATATTAAAGGTCATCGGGGCCATAACCAAATCTTCACACAATCTTTCTCAGCCTTTTCTCAAATTCCTCGAGAGGCATCGCCCCTATGAACTGCTCCGCCTTTTTTCCATCCTTGAATAAAACAAAATTGGGAATCGAAACCACGTTGAACTTTTGGGCGAGAGCCTGATTGTCATCGACATTTATCTTGCCGAATTTTATCTTTCCATGAAATTTTTCAGAAAGCTCTTCGAGAACAGGAGACATCATTACACAGGGCATGCACCAGTCCGCGAAGAAATCTATGAGGATGCTGCCCTCTTTTATGTAGTTCTCAAATTCGCCCTTGCTCAATTCTGGAATTCCATTGTTTGCCATTTTAATAACTCAAAAAAAGAATTTATAAAAGTTTCTTTTCCTTTCAGGTATTTATGCAACCTTAAATTTATTCACTCACAAGTTCGTTCGTAATTGATGATGGTATTAATTAAAATCACAGGGTTGTCATTAATATAATCTATTAATCGTGAGCGAAGCGAACCAATATGATTTATTTGTCAGATTATTTTTCCTTCGACATTGTTTTCATCTTGTAATATTCAATCGCCTTGTACAAGCATTGCAAAGGGTCTTTTTCAAATTTTTCCAGGGTTAAATCTTCTCGCCCAATCATCAATTTTTTAATCGCTTCCTCGTCCTCTTCCGAAATTATCCTTGATTTTATTTTGTCAAGGTAAACAACTCTTTTTATTCCCGATTGTATTATCGACCTGAAACACGGCAAACAGGGAAAACCCACGTTGTATAAAGTCGAGCCCTTTATGTCGAATTGCTTGTTCAATATCGCATTTTTCTCGGCGTGTTCTATGAAAAGATATTTTTCCGGGCGTGTAAGAGGAATCAATTCGTCCTGAGAACCGCGGGGAAATCCGTTGTAACCTATGCTGAGAACTTTGTGGTTTTCGTCGACGATAACGCATCCGTTTTTTTGGCTTGGATCTATTGAACGCATCGAGATAAGAACAGCCATTGACATGAAATATTCGTCCCACTCCGGCTTTTTCCAGTGCTCAAACAAATCCTTTCCCTTTTTTTTGGATTCTTCAATATGCTCCCTGAATATTTCATCCAATTTTGTCATCTCTTTTTCAAGATAGGTTTCATTTTTTTCCAGATTGATTTTTATCGCATTTGAATTTGTATCACATGATTGCTGATTTAATTGATTTAAAGAAATTTTCAGGGGCGAATCCTGAGTGTATTCAAGCCCGTTTTCCAATGCAATCTGGGCTTTCATCAACTCTTCGCCCAAGTAAGAAGAATGAAAGGAATCGGAAGGATGCTGACTTGAGTTTATCTGATTGTTTATTTCCCTCGCCGAAATCCCAGAGTATTCTTTCAGCAATTGGCTGTCCGGAGAATAATGGTCAACTTTTATTTTTCCCTGTTTCAAAACTATCGTGTAATATCCCCTTGGATCTGAAAAAGTGTTTTCTTCCTTATAATATTCTTTCAGAATTTCTTTTGTGTCGTTCCAACAGTCCTGATAAATGTGCGCGCTTGATGAAATTATAATCAAGTCCCCCATATCAATTTCCAAACCCTGAGCAATTATTTTCTGCAGTTTTCTCAAGCCGAATGCGTTTAAAGGCCATGCACGAAACATGTCATTGCTTCTTATATAGGAAGTCATGTGCAATTTTCCGTCCGGAGCAAAAGGATGAACGAGAACAATGCACGGGCTGTTTTTATCCTTGTTTAGATACCTTCTTGTCAATTCATCTTCGACAATCCATGTTTGCATGACCGCGGAGGTTCTTAGAATGTCCGGTTTTAAATATTCTATTGCATCAATGACTTGGTCAATCTTCATTCCGTTTTTTCCTTCCCATCTCCTCAATCTTGAACCGTATGTATAAATTGTGCCCTCAGGAATTTTGTCTGTGCAGATTTCATCATAATATGATTTGAGATATTTTTCATCAAACCTGAAATATGGCTCCATTTTTGGATTGTCGGGATCTTCATCGGAAACAACAGAAATTATGTCTGTGATTACTCTGATTTGTTCGGAATCCTTTACTTTCATTTTGGTTATCGTCCCGTAATTGTAAACATTGTGCAACAATTTCAACCAAACTTCCCCTATGGTTTTTCCTCTTGCTACAAATCCTACTTTTTCCGAGGGAAAAGAATCTGTTTCCAATGCTTGTTTCTCGTACAATTTCGGCTCGTCATAAGGCTCTTTTTTTTCCAAGGAAGCCAGGATTTCTTTTATCGCTTTTGCATAGTCCTCGGAGTTGTTTTGATCCTTTACTTTTTCCGTGACGTCAAAAATTTTCACGTTTTGTTTCAGTTTTTCCAAATCCTCAAAAGGAATTCCCCTTGGAATCCGAGCCTCTGTTCCCACGACAAAACCTTTTTCATCAAATCCCTTTTCAAAAAAATTCCTTAAAACATCCTTGCTTTGGGCCTTGTCGTTTCCGAGAAGAATTATGTATCTTATGTTGGGATTTGCAAGGCAGTTTCTTATCAGGGGCTCGAGCCCGTTTTTCCTGTCATAATAATTTCCCAAAATCGCATAGTCTTTTTTGTCGAGATTTTTTGAAACAACATCTTTGAAAGACCACAAGACAGCTATTCCGATGTTGCTGTCGAGATTTCCCAATTCGAGTTTCTCGCCGAATTCCTGCGGCCATTTCATTTCCTTTAAATTTTGAATGAATTTTTCCGAAGCCATTTTCCTCTCTTATAAAACCTAAGAAATAAACCTATTATAAAATTATATATGATTTTTTGATTACTTTTGAGAGGTTATGTATTATCTTCCCGTGCTTCCGAAACTGCCGTCTCCTCTTTGTGTTTCGCCCAATTCATTAACTTCAATAACAGTTGCCGTTTCTACCGGTTGAATAAGCAATTGCGCTATTTTATCGCCTGTTTTTATTTCATAACTCTCATTTGAAAGGTTCACTAAAATAACTTTATATTCCCCTCGATAAGTGTGTTCTATAACCCCTCCCATCGTTTTTATCCCCTTACTTGCAATTCCGCTTTTGTCCCAAATCAAACTTACATATCCTTTAGGAATTTCTATTTTCAATCCCGTTCCGAATATTTTTCTTTCTCCAGATTTTAAATTGTAATTTTCAATAGCAAACAAATCCATACCGGCATCTCCATGATGAGCATACATAGGGATTTTTGCATCCGGGTGAATTTTTTGAACTTTTATTTCCATGGGCATTTGAAAAAAACTAAAAGCAAATTTATAAAAATTTATGTTCTCAATCAAACTCTTACAATCACTTCCTTGCAGTTTGGCTCGCAAATTTTTTTCAATTCCAGCAAATAAACTTCATCAACATTCTTCTCTGATGAAAATCCCGAATCCAGAAGTTTTCCCGAGTTTTTAAATCCCTGAAGATAGTACTTTAAATCCTTCTTTTTGCTAATTTCATTGAGCCAAATCATGATTTTCTTTATTTCCTCGGCATTGTGAAATCTTTTAACAATCGTGGTTCTGAATTCATGCTCGGGAAAATCTGAAATTATCGCAATGCTCTCCTCGATTTTTTCAATTGAAACATTCGAATTGACAACTTTTTCATAGTTTTCCTTTGAGGCTTTTATGTCCATTGCAATGTAATCGACAAGTTCTTCTTCAATTATCTTTTTCAGTTTTTCGGGAAAACTCCCGTTTGTGTCCAATTTTATTTTATATCCAAGATTTTTTATTTTCCTCAGGAATTCCAAATCAATATTCATCAAAGGCTCTCCGCCTGTTATGCAAACTCCTTCAAGATACCTTTTTCGTTTTTCAAGAAAATCAAGAATTGCATTTTCAGAATATGAAAAATTTTCAGGGGTTGCGACTAATTCAGGATTGTGGCAGTAACCGCAGCGAAAATTGCAGCCGAACAAGAAAATCGTGCAGGCTACTTTCCCGGGATAATCAATCAGCGTTGTTTTTTGCAGCCCTTTTATTAACATTTTCAATCGCTATCTTGAACATTTTCCTGTCGTCCCATTCAGCCCTTTTTCCTTCGTTCCATTGTTCCAAGGGTCTCAGATACCCGACAATTCTTGAGTATCTTTCGCATCTTGTTCGTTTAATTTCCATTTTAACCTCCCTGTTTTATTTTCAAGTTTAATTCTTTTTCAAGATAACCGATTTTCTCGTCGCATTTCGGACAATACTCGTGGTCTCCGGCAAGATAACCGTGATTCGGGCAAATGGAAAATGTCGGCGTCAGGGTAAAATAAGGAAGCCTGAAATTTTCCGCGATTTTTTTGATTAAAATCTTGACGTCGTTTTTTTCAAGTTTTTCCCCTATAAAAATGTGCAAAACCGTTCCTCCCGTGTACTTTGTCTGCAAATCGTCCTGCAGTTCAAGGGACTCAAAAACGTCGTCCATGTAATTTACAGGAAGATGGGTTGAATTAGTGTAATAGGGATTTCCCCCGTTTTTTACAGCGTGTTCGTTGGCGACGATAATTCTTCCGAATCTTTTCTTGTCGTTCTTGGCGAAGCGATAAGTTGTTCCCTCTCCGGGAGTTGCTTCCAGATTGTATATGTTGCCGGTTTCTTCCTGATATTCCTCGAGTTTTTTTCTCATGAAATCCAAAACCCTCAAGGCAAAATTTCTTCCTTTTTCAGAGGCGATGTTTTCTCCCGGCATGAAATTCACTATTGCCTCGTTCATTCCCAGCAATCCTATCGTGGCAAAATGATTTTTCCAGTATCCGTTGAATCTTTTTTTGATGTTGCTCAAATAAAATTTCGAATAGGGGTAAAGTCCTAAGTCTGTGAATTTTTCAAGCGCTTTTCTTTTTATTTCCAAGCTTTCCTTTGCAAGCTCCATCAGCTCGTTGAGTTTTTTGAAAAATTCTTCCTCATCTCCGGAAGTGAATCCGATTCTCGCCATGTTTATCGTGACAACGCCTATGGAACCTGTTTGCGGATTCGCTCCAAAAAGCCCTCCGCCCCTTTTTCTCAATTCCGTTTGATCCAATCTGAGACGGCAGCACATGCTTCTTGCATCCTCTGGTTTCATGTCCGAATTGATGAAATTTGAAAAATAAGGGATTCCGTATTTTGCAGTCATTTCCCATATGGGTTCATAGGAAGGATTGTCCCAATCGAAATCTTTTGTTATGTTGTACGTCGGAATCGGAAAAGTAAAAGGCCTTCCGGCGGCGTCGCCATCAATCATGATTTCCGCAAATGCCTTGTTGAGCATGTTCATCTCTTCTTGGAATTCTTTGTAGGTTTCCTTTTTCATTTCCCCTCCGATGATTACCGGTTCGTCTTTCATGTATTCCGGAACTTTCAAGTCCAAAGTTATGTTTGTGAACGGCGTTTGAAATCCGACTCTTGTGGGAACAGCCAAATTGAAAAGAAATTCCTGCATCGCCTGTTTTATTTGCGGGTAATTCAAATCGTCGTATCTTACAAAGGGAGCGAGAAGCGTGTCAAAATTTGAAAATGCCTGCGCTCCCGCGGTTTCTCCTTGAAGCGTGTAGAAAAAATTCACAACCTGCCCGAGAGCAGACCTCAAATGTTTTGCGGGTTTTGACTCGACTTTTCCCGGAACTCCCTTGAATCCGATTGTAAGCAAGTCCTTCAAATCCCAGCCGACGCAATACGCTCCAAGGGTTCCCAAATCATGCAGATGCAAGTCGACGTTTTCGTGGGCTTTTCTTATCACTTCCGGATAAATTCTCCTGATCCAGTAATTCGTGATTATTTTCGTCGTTATGTAATTGTTCAATCCCTGCAGAGAGAAACCCATGTTGGAATTTTCCTTTATCATCCAGTCGTTCAATCCGATGTAATCCTCGACGACTTCAATCGTGTCGAACAATTCCTTTATGCTCCTCAATTCCTCGTGGCTTTTTCTGTACAATATGTAAGCCTTCGCGGTTTTTGCATGCCCCTCTTCTATCAGCATTTTTTCCACGATGTCCTGGATTTCCTCGACTCCGGGAATTCCGTTTTCCCCGTGTTTCTTTTCCAGTTCTTTTACAACCAAACCTGAAACATTTTCCGCCCTTTCCCTGTCTTTTCCCCCAACTGCTTTCGCGGCTTTCCAAATTGCTTCCGTGATTTTGTTGCCGTCGAAAAGCACGACGCTTCCATCCCTTTTTCTTACTTTTTTCACCATTTTTATTTTCTTTGTTTATTTTAAAATTTAATTCCTTAAATTTGCAACCCCCTGCAATTAATTATAATATCCTTTTTATCAAAATTAAAATGAAATTTACCATAATTTCTTAAAGATTCAGTTGTTTCTTCCAACCCATCAATTTCTTCTCTTGTTAAATCAATTTCCTCATCAAATTCATTTTTCATTTTCGAATTTTCCTCGGTTTTTCAGCTGCTGCAAGCCTCGCAATCTTCAGGATTATCCAAGGTGCAAAATGCATTGTCTTTTTTTTCCAAGGAATTTTTCTCCGTTGTGTTTTGCCCCGTGAAATCATTCAAGGATTTGTTAGGGAAAGAATCCAACTTATTTTCAGGAATTATTTTTGTCTCGGAAGTTTTTTCCAAAAACTTGTCGACTGTGAATTGTATCGCCTGCGACGCCGCCTTTGTCCTCAAATAATACATACCTGTTTTCAGTCCTTTTTTCCAGCCGTAAAAATGCATGCTTGTGATTTTTGCAAAAGTCGGATCCTTCATCCAGATGTTCAATGACTGGCTTTGATCTATGAAAGCCCCGCGATCGGCAGCCATGTCAATCAAGTCCTTCTGTTTTATTTCCCAAACAGTCCTGTACAATTCTTTTATTTCTTTCGGTATTTCCTGGATGTTTTGTATGCTTCCGTTTCCGGAAATTATCTTGTTTTTTATTTCGTTGTTCCACAATCCGAGTTTTATCAAATCCTCGACGAGATATTTGTTTATCATTATGAATTCTCCTGAAAGCGTTCTTCTTGTATAGATGTTTGACGTGAAAGGCTCGAAGCATTCGTTGTTTCCGAGAATTTGCGAAGTCGATGCAGTGGGCATCGGAGCCACAAGAAGGCTGTTTCTCAAACCGTATTTTTTTATTTCCTCTCTTAAAGAATTCCAGGGCCACATGTTGCTCGGCTTTGCGTTCCACATGTCAAACTGCAGAATTCCCTCTGAAGCGGGAGAGCCTTGGAAAGTTTCATAAGTGCCTTCGGTTTTTGCCAGGTCCTTGCTTGCGGTCAAAGCGGCAAAGTAAATTGTTTCAAAGATTTTTTTATTGATTTCCTTTGCCTCGTCCGATGCAAAGGGAAACCTCATTAATGCAAACGCGTTTGCCAATCCCTGGACTCCGATTCCTATGGGTCTGTGCCTGAGATTCGATTTCCTTGCCTCCGGAATCGGATAGTGATTCACGTCGATAATCCTGTTGAGATTTTTCGTGACTTGATAGGCAACTTCATAAAGGTCCTTGTAATCAAAACTCCTGTCTTCCCTTACGAATTTATTCAAGGCAATGGAGGCAAGATTGCAGACAGCTGTTTCATCGGAGTCTGTGTATTCAACAATTTCTGTGCAAAGATTCGAGGATTTTATCGTCCCGAGATTTTTCTGGTTTGATTTTCTGTTTACAGAATCCTTGTAGAGCATGTAGGGATTTCCAGTTTCTATCTGGCTCTCGACGATTTTCGCCCATAGCTCCCTGGCTTTTACAATTTTTCTCGCTTTTTTTTCAGATTCGTATTTCAAGTACAATCTTTCAAATTCAATTCCGTAAACATCCGACAATCCGGGGGATTCATCAGGACAGAATAAACTCCAGTTGCCGTTTTCCTCGACTCTTTTCATGAACAAATCCGGAATCCAAAGAGCATAAAACAAATCCCTGGCCCTGAGCTCCTCGCTTCCCGTGTTTTTTCTCAAATCAAGAAATTCAAAAATATCAGAATGCCACGGCTCCAAATAAACGGCGAACGCGCCTTTTCTTTTTCCTCCTCCCTGATCTACATATCTTGCCGTTGCGTTGTAAACGCGAAGCATCGGAACCAATCCGTTGCTCATTCCGTTGCTTCCCCTTATGTATGAACCGCTTGAGCGAATGTTGTGCATGTGAACTCCAATCCCTCCGGCATATTTTGAAATCACGGCTATGTTTTTCAGTGTTTCATAAATTCCGTCTATGCTGTCGCTTTTCATTGCAACAAGGAAACAGCTTGACAACTGCGGCCTTTTTGTTCCGGAGTTGAACAATGTCGGCGTCGCATGCGTGAAATATCCCTGGCTGAACAATTCATAGGATTTAATCACGTTTTGTATGTCGCTTCCCCAGATTCCAACCGCGACGCGCATAAGCAAATGCTGCGGCCTTTCAACGACTTTTCCGTTGACTTTCAAAAGATACGCCCTTTCAAGAGTTTTGAATCCGAAATAATCGTAATTGTAATCCCTCTTGTAATCGATAACTCCGTCGAGCAAATCCTTGTTTTCCATCACAGCCTTGTAGGTTCCGTCGCCAATCATTCCCGCCTGTTTTCCGGTTTCAGGATGCACATAATTGTAAAGAATGTCAACTGTTTCCGAGAAGGAATTGCTCGTTTGTTTTTGAAGATTGCTTATTGAAATCCGCGCCGCAAGCTTCAAATAATCGGGATGAACGGTGCTCAAACTCGCCGCTGTTTCCGCCGCGAGTTCGTCCAATTCAGATGTCGTGACTCCGTCATAAATCCCCTCGATGACTTTTTTCGCTATCTCTGAAGGATCCACAAATTGCCTGTTCAAACCGTCGCAAAGTCTTTGAACTCTTTCTAAAACCTTGTCGAAACTCACTGGTTCCTTCCTTCCGTCCCGCTTTATAACTTGCATTGTCATTTTAATAATAAATCCCCCTGTTTCTTTGCAAATCTTTTTCTATTTTTTCATTTATTTCTTTATTTAAATCAATTTTAAGTGCATTTGCAATTGCTAGAATAGTGAATGTTATATCTGCTAATTCTTTTTGGATTTCTCTTCCATCTGATTCAGATTTCTTTTTTTTGCCTCCATATTCTATGTTCAGTTCTCGGGACAATTCCCCAACTTCTTCTACAAGTCGAGCCAGCATTGATAGAGGTTCCCAATATCCTCCATACTGTTTTATTATTTTATCCACTTTTTCTTGTGTTTCTTTTATTTCCATTTTTAATCAAAAACTCTCGTCCAGGCGAAATACCTTCACAGACACCTCCTTGTTTTTTTCCATCACTCCTGCTTTTTGATAGTCTGAAACCCTTTTTTCGAAGAAGTTTGTTTTTCCTTCGAGGGAAATAAGTTCCATCCACGGAAACGGATTTGACGAATTATAAATTTTTGTGCATCCCAACGCAACCAGTAATCTGTCGGCGACGAATTCAATGTATTGCGCCATGAGCTTGTTGTTCATTCCAATCAAATCAACAGGCAAGGCGGAAGTGACGAATTCCCTTTCTATTTTCACGGCTTCGTCGATTATTTCCTTTATTCTTTTTTCGTTTGTCGGATTTCTAAGCATGCTGTGAAGCAGGCACGCAAAATCGCAGTGCATGCCTTCGTCTCTGGAAATTAATTCATTGCTGAAACTCAAGCCGGGCATCAAACCTCTTTTTTTCAGCCAGAAAATCGAGCAAAAACTTCCGGAGAAAAAAATTCCCTCGACGGCGGCAAAGGCAATCAATCTTTCCGCGAAAGTCGTGTTTTTTTCATTGAGCCATTTCAAAGCCCACTCGCCTTTTTTCTTAACTACCGGAATGTTTTCAAGCGCGTTAAAAAGATAATCCTGCTCTTCCTTGTCCCTTATGTATGTGTCAATCAAAAGAGAATAGGTTTCGCTGTGAATGTTTTCCATTGCAATTTGGAATCCGTAGAAACATCTTGCCTCGGGATTTGTTACGTCTTTCATGAAATTCACAGCCAAATTCTCAGTCACGATTCCGTCGCTGGCTGCAAAAAAAGCCAGAACATGCTTGAGAAAATGCTTTTCTTTTTCGTTCAATTTGTTCCAGTCTGTCAAATCCTGATGCAAATCTATTTCCTCTGTCGTCCAAAACGAGGCTTCCGCTTTTTTGTAAAATTCCCAAATCTTGTGGTTTTCAATCGGAAACAAAACAAACCTGTCGGGGCTTATTTTTTGAAGTTCCTCCTCGCTTTGAAAAGTTTTTTGTTCGTGAAAAACCTCGGGAACATATTCCTGCAAAGCAGAAACAGGTTTTTCCTCGTACAACCTGTCATTCAATTCCTCTTCCCATTCTTCCAGGATTTCAAATTCCAAATCAATTGTTTTTTCTTTTTCCTTGTCAAGCTTTTCATAAACAATTTCCTTTTCCCAATCGTCGAGTATTTCAAATTCCTGCAGCATTTTTACAATTCCTTTAATTCTTTTTTAAAATCTTGAACATCCTGAAAATTCCTGTAAACAGAGGCGAACCTTATGTAAGCCACATTGTCGATTTTTTTCATTTTCTTCATGATTATTTCCCCGATGACAGAACTCTTTATTTCCTTCTTTCCCTTTCTTCTCAACTGCTCTTCAACCTCGTTTATCATTTTTTCAATCTGCTCCTTTGAAATCGGGCGCTTTTCAAACGCCCTTTGAACCCCGCGTTCAAGTTTTTCCCTGCTGAATTTTTCCCTAGTACTGTCCTTTTTTATGACGTAAAAATCGCCCTGGTCGATTTTTTCATGCGTCGTGAATCTTTTCCTGCACTTCAGGCATTCTCTTCTTCGCCTTATCCCCTCTCCGCGGTTATAAGGGCGCTTGTCAGTAACCTTTAAACTTGTATTTCCGCAATATGGGCAATTCATGGTTTCAATCGATATACAATATGTTGTATATCCACACTCTTTTTATTACTATAAATTGTATTTCAACCTAATCTATGAAAGAAAGAAGTATTTAAAGTTTTATAACTATTGCAGAGTGGTTTTTTGCAGAGGCAATCAACAGATAGTTTATTAAACAAAATCCTGAAAATCCTAATATGACAACTTCAAGTGAATGGCCAAGAGTTGAACTTGCCCAAGTTCCTTCTTTAGAAAGGGCTAGAGAAATTGCAGACCTAGTTTACAAATCATGTAGGTTAAAAGATTTAGAAACCGAAGAGGCTTTCGCAGTGATGTATGGATTAGGAAGATTTAATGTAAAACTAACAAAATTGGAAGCGGTTAATGGAGGATTTGAAGCATTACTTTTTCCTGGTTACGATAATGATAAATTTATGATTTTAGCAGATTCTTATGTTAGTGGAAATTCCAATGAAGAGAGATATATGCGGATTGCGCATGAAATAGGACATTCTTTTTTTTATGATAGAAAGAGTAAAATAAAATTACTTAAGCAAAGTATAATCACAAAAAATATTGAAGAAGAAAAATTTTGTGATGAATTTGCTAGTCAATTATTAAAACTTATACAAAGAAGATGACAACAATAACAGAAGGAAAAAAATACGGTAACGCAGAGACAAAGAAAATATTGCATCCTCTTGTTAAAGAATGGTTTTTTTCGAAATTCAATAAATTTTCCTTGACTCAACTTTACGGGGTTTATGAAATCTGGAACAGGAACAATATTTTAATCTCGGCTCCCACAGGGGGGACGAAAACACTCACTGCTTTTCTTTCAATCCTGAATTATCTCGTTTTTCTTGCCGAGGAAAACAAGCTCGAGGAAAAAGTTTACGCGGTTTACACAAGTCCTTTGAAGGCATTGAGCAATGACATCCACAAAAACCTCGTCGAGCCTTTGGAAGAAATATATGCGCTTGCGGAAAAAAAAGGAATAAAACTTCAGCAAATTCGTGTTGGATTAAGAACAGGAGATACAACGACGAGCGAGAGGGCGAAAATGCTCAGAAAAGCGCCGCACATTCTTGTAACAACCCCTGAGTCGTTGGCAATAATTCTTACATCAAAAAATTTCGTCGAGAAAATGAAAGCCGTTGAATTTTGCATTGTTGATGAGATTCACGCATTGGACAACAAGAGGGGTGTTTATCTCTCCTTGACTTTGGAAAGATTGAATGAGGTATCGAAAATATTTCCGGCAAAAATCGGGCTTTCAGCAACAGTAGAACCGATGGAAGAGGTTGCGCGATATTTGGTTGGCGAAAGCAAAGAAAGAAAAGTGAAATTTATCCGCGTGCCTTTGGACAAAAAAATAGACATTGATGTTTTAACTCCTGTAGAGGATTTGATTGAAGACACCGAAATCACAGGGAATTTGTACAATCTCCTTGATGCTCTTCTGAAAAAACACAGGACAACATTGATTTTCACGAACACGCGCTCTGCGACGGAAAGGGTTGTGAATCATCTCAAATCCAGGTTTCCAACAGAATACGGCGACGACAATATTGCGGCGCATCACTCTTCGCTGAGCAAGAGCCACAGGTTTGACATAGAGGAAAGATTGCGACAGGGAAAATTGAAGGTTGTTGTTTGCTCCACGAGTTTGGAATTGGGAATTGACATAGGATATATTGATTTGGTCATAATGATTGGCTCTCCAAAATCTTCGGCGAGGGCATTGCAAAGACTTGGAAGAGCAGGGCACAAACTTCATGACACTGCAAAGGGAAGATTCATAGTAACAGACAGGGACGACTTGGTAGAGTGTAGTGTAATACAGAAAGAAATGATTGAAAGAAAAATAAACAAAATCACTTTTCCGAAAAACTGCCTTGATGTTTTGAGCCAGCAAATTTTCGGCATGGCAATCTATAAAATCTGGGACATTGATGAATTGTTTGCATTGACAAGAAAAAGCTATTGTTATTCAAAACTGACGAGAAACGATTTTCTTGACGTCATCAGTTATCTGTCCGGAGATTATGCCCTTGAAAAAAACAACGTTTACGGAAAAATATGGTACGACAAAGAAACAAAGCAAATCGGAAAAAAGGGAAAATTGGCTCGTGTCCTTTACTTGACAAACATCGGCACGATTCCGGACGAGTCTTTCATTACCGTAAAAATCCATCCGGACGAGCAAATCGGGTTCATCGACGAAAGTTTCATGGAAAGAATGAAACGGGGTGATGTTTTTGTTCTTGGAGGAAAAAAATACATTTACAGATACACAAAAGGAATGAATCTTTATGTAAACAGCGCAGAACATTTGTCCCCGACAATCCCCTCATGGTTCAGTGAAATGCTTCCTTTGAGTTTTGATTCGGGGCTTGAAATTTTAAAATTCAGGAAACTGATGCATGAGCAATTGGATTCCGAAAAACCGAAGAAAAAAACAATTGAATTCATCATGAAGCATCTTTATGTAAAAGAACACACGGCTGAAACGATTTACAATTATTTCGAGGAGCAACACAGGTTTTTGGAAATTCCCCATGAGGATTTGATGATTGTCGAGAAATACAAATCGCAAAAAAACTTTCTTATTTTTCACAGCGCTTACGGAAGAAGAGTAAATGACGTTTTGTCAAGGGCTTTTGGATTTTTGATTGGAAGGCTTGGCGGAAGGGACATTGAGATAGGAATCAATGATAATGGGTTTTACATAGCCGGAGAAAGACTGCAGATAAAAACGCCTTTGGAATATTTGACTCCCGAGAATCTTCCGGAGATTTTAAATGAAGCAATTGAAAAAACAGACGTCTTGACTCGCAGATTCCGGCACTGCGCTTCAAGGGCCTTGATGATTTTGAGAAATTACAAGGGAAGAAGCAAAACAGTCGGAAAACAGCAGATGAAAAGTCATTTTCTTTTGCACGCCGTAAAAAAGATAACAAACGAATTTCCGATTTTGCGCGAGGCGAGAAGGGAGGTTTTGGAGGATTTGATGGACATTGAAAACGCGAAAAAAGTCCTGGCCTGGATTAAGGAAGGAAAAGTAAAAACAAAGATCATTGAAACAGAAGTTCCAAGCCCGTTTGCGTCAAATCTTATTCTTCAAGGATACAGCGATTTGATAAGAATCGAAGACAGGCAGGATTTTTTAAGGAGAATGCACGAGGAGCATGTTCGCGTGATTGCGCAGAAATGGTTTGGAAAATTGGGAGTTGAGGATGAATCTTGAAAAAACAAATTTAGATATTGGAAAAAAACACGAAGGGAAAGTGAGAGACTCTTATTTTCTGGAAGATAAAATTATCATGATTACCACAGACAGGATTTCCGCATTTGATGTTGTGCTTGGCACAATTCCTTGCAAAGGGCAAATTTTAAATCAACTCTCGGCTTTTTGGTTTGGAGAAACAGAACACATAATTCAAAATCATTTAATTGAAGTTCCAGACCCAAACACTTTAGTCGTTAAAAGATGCAATCCCATCCCTTTGGAAATTATTGTAAGGGGACACATAAGAAGGCCAGATAATTCTTGGAAAGAAATTGAAACGCCGATTGTAACCCCAACTACAAAAGCCGCAAAAGGTTTTCACGACCAACCAATAACCAAAGAAGAAATTATTGGGACGGGGGTATTGACGGAAAAAGAATACGAAGAAATCAAATACAAAGCCCTTGAATTGTTTAATTTTGGAAAAAATTTAACACTGAGCAAAGGCGAAGAATTCACGCTCTTGGACACCAAATATGAATTTGCTAGAGGTGCCGACGGAAAATTAGTTCTTATAGATGAAATTCATACACCGGATTCTTCAAGGACAAAAGGACAATATGACAAGGAATTTTTGAGGACGTGGCTAAAAGAAAGAGGATACTCAGGAAACGGAGCAATTCCTGAAATTCCAGAGGATGTAAAATCAGAATTATTCTCAAGATATGCGAGATTTTATGAAGCCGTCATCGGAACAAAATTTGTTCCTGAAAAAGATAATAGTGAAAAAAGAATTAAAAGAAATCTTAGAAATGCGGGTTATTTACGATGAAAACAGAACATGATTTCTCAATGAAAATCAATAAATTTATAAATATTATAATTCATTATAAAGTATAATAAAGTAAAATGGTCCAAAGCATAATTGATATAGGAGAAGACGAGGATAGAATTCTAAACATAGTGAAAGCCAAATACGGATTTAAAAACAAGTCGCAGGCAGTCGCAATGATTGCAAAAATATACGAAGAAAGTTTTCTAGAACCAGAATTAAGACCGGAATATTTGGAAAAGCTGAAAAAAATCAGCAAAGGAAAACATATCCCTTTCAAGGACATTAATGATTTAAGAAGACAAATAGAAGGATAAAATGCCTTACTTATTTGAGTATTCAGAAAAATTTCAAAGAATTCTGGACAAACTTTCCAAAAAGAACAGGGAATTATACAGGCAGGTTATCAAAAAAATTGAGGAAATTGTCAATTCTGAAAGCGTTGAACATTACAAAAATTTAAGGCATGATTTAAAGGAATTTAAAAGAATTCATGCAGGACATTTTGTTTTGGTTTTTAAATTTGATAAAAGTAAAAATCTTATTTCGTTCGAGGATTTTGACCATCATGACAATATTTACAGGAAAAGACTTTAACGGATTTGCGCAGAAATTGTATTGCAGAGATTGAAGGAGACTAAAAGTTAATTACCCCCTATAGTTTTGTAAGGTTTGTTTGGGAATTCTTCAGAAATTCTAACAAATCTGACATTTTCCATATTTATTATCCTTTCTATTTTTGATGAAAATTTCTCCTTAGATACAAGAATAGGTTCTCTTTTTGCTACTAGAGAAACCATATAATCTTCTGATGGACCAACACCACTAATGTTAATATGTCCATCTAAATAATCATAAGAGATAATTCTTTGCGGGTCTAATTCTTCAGTTTTTCCATCCATGTAATGAACAACATATCTTCTTTCTTTTGGAACAGGTCCGGCGGGATTAGCAACCATGATTTAATCTACAAGTTAATCTTTTTAAACATTTATATAATTAATTTTTCATGAATCACATCTTCATCTCAAAATCCGTGTTTTTCCCGGAGCATGGGATTTTGGCAATCGGAGACTTGCATGTCGGCTACGAGCAATCATTGATTGAATCTGGAATCTTGGTTCCAGAAATGCAAGTCAAGGAGATAATCGAGGATTTGAGAAAAATAATTGAAGAAATAAAAAACTTTGGATTCCGACTAAAAAAAATCGTTTTTCTCGGCGACATAAAGCATTATTTCAACTATGAATGGAAAGAGAAATTCAACTTTGAAAAAATCTTGGATTTTCTCAGACAATATGTAAAAGATTCCAACATTATTTTGGTTAAAGGAAATCACGACAAGTTTGATTTCGCGGGAAAGAAAATGAAGAATTATTATTTCAATAAAGGAATTATGTTTTTTCACGGGCACATGGATTTTCAGCAAATTAATGATGAAAGAGTTGAAACATGGGTTTTAGGGCACCTGCATCCGTCTGTAACTTTGTCAGACAAGGCGAATATCAAGAGAGAAAAATACAAATGTTTTCTCACAGGAAAATTTAAAGAAAAAGAAATTATTATTGTTCCAAGCTTTTTCGGAATAATCGAAGGAACTCCTGTAAATGAAGATGGTTATGAGAGAGAAGGATTTTCAATAATTCCAAATTCAGAGCTGAAAAATTTCGAAGTTCATGCGATTTCAGACGACGGGAAAACCTTGAATTTCGGGAAAGTGAGAAAATTAATGGATTAATTCCAAGATTTTCTCAGTCCCTTAGGCAGTTTTTTTATAAAACTTTCAACTTTTTCTATAAAGTTATCCAATGCTTCCTGAAAATTGGAAACAAGCGATTCAAGTGAAGATGTTCTATTTTCCAACTCTTGGACTCTTTTTTCAAGTTCAGTTATTCTTTGTTCCAAATCATTTTGCGATGGGGATGTTTGTTCCGAACAAATCACAAAATTATCGAAATCGATATGATTACCAAACATAGCACCTACGTATAAATCGTGCACATGCTCTGTGCTACCAATTGGAGCATTCCCTAAAAAATTATTGTCAACCTCAACTGCAATCTGATCTGAGTTAAAAATAACAGCAACATGATGATTGCCCACTGAACTTGGAATAATTCCGAAGGCACATCTGCTACACGAACCCCCGACTAATAAATTTACATTTGCACCAGAATTCATGCTAACATCATACTCCAATATATCTCCAACTCCAAACTTATATTTTGGCACTAAGTAAACTCTTTTATCTCCGCTAGTATTTTGTTGTGTGTGGAAAAGATAATTTCCGTCTTCTAATCTAACACCATATTCATCCATAAGAGGTTGACCTTCTATGTCTTGGCGAACTTCCCATTTACTTTCATCCAAAACTCCTGAAGAAAAATCATCGTAGGTTTGACAGACTTGTTCCGCGCTTACAACATTCATTAAAAGAAAAATTCCCAAAAATAAAAGATACTTATTCATGCAATCTCGTAAATTTGATTATTTAAAAACTTATTTCTTTTCCATCTCGCATTCCACACAAACCCATCCCTTTAAAACATGGCTATAATATCTTTCCATCTCATGTTTTTGGCAAACATAATGCTCTCCGTTCCAAGCCAGCAATTTTTTTCACCTCTTTAAAATATAAAAATTTAGAAAAAAACGAAAAAATGGTTTTTAAGGGTTGTGGAATCCAAGGTCATCCAATCTTTTCTCTGTAAAGGGATGCATCTCGGAAATCGTGTTGCATTCTAGGCAATATTTGCATCTTTCTCCGAGGACGAATGTTCCATCGTCTTTGATGGCGCATCCACATTTTAAAGGAATCATTTTAATTTCATCTGAATGTTCCTCTTAATTCAGGTTTATTTTTTTCAATA